>JANXUV010000116.1 GCA_025356085.1 Betaproteobacteria bacterium | reverse complement strand
CGCGCCGGCGCGCGAGCAGTTCGGGCAGCCGGTGCAGGGTCTGCGGGCCGAACACCACGTCGACGTAGGGCGCGCGCGCGACGATCGCGCCGCCCTCCTGGCTGGCGACGCAACCGCCTACCGCGATCATCAGGTCCGGGTTGGCGCGCTTCAGCTGCTTGACGCGGCCGAGGTCGGCAAACACCTTTTCCTGCGCTTTTTCGCGCACCGAGCAGGTGTTGAAGACGATGACATCGGCCTCGCCGGCGTTCGCGGCCGGCGTCAGGCCTTCCGCGGCGGCGAGCATGTCGGAGATTTTCTCCGAGTCGTACTCGTTCATCTGGCAGCCGAAGGTGCGGATGAAGAGCTTGCCCGCCATGGTCGTGAAAGGAGCGCTACTTTTTCAGATCGGGTTGCGCGGCTTCCTGCGGCGAAAGGACCCAGACGCGGTGAATCTTGCCGTCCGCGCCGCCGAGGTATTTGACCAGAATGTTCTTCGGCAGGCCTGTGGGAACCAAAATCATGTTGTTCCCGTCGCGGATCTGCGCGCCCGCCGCCAGCTCGACCCGCCTGCCGTCCAGTTCGACGATCATGCCCTGCACGTGGCTCATGGTTCCGCGCTTCGCATCCGGGGGAATGGCGCGCAACTGCGCGTGCACTGCCGTCGCAACGCAGGCAAACAGGAGAGCGATCTGGAGGCTGCGGATCATCGGGCCAGTCTACCGAAAGTAAGGAAAAGGGAGTGGTGGCGAATCAGGGACTCGAACCCCGGACAAACGGATTATGATTCCGCTGCTCTAACCAGCTGAGCTAATTCGCCCCGGTGAAGGACGGCAATTTTCGCCCAAAAGGGGCTTGAAGTCAAAGAGTTGAGAGAGCGGAATTGAAGCCTGCAGCGCAATTCGAGGTAGCGATCGCCGGTGGCGGGTTAGTCGGCGCCGCCGTGGCGCGGGCGCTGCGCGGAGCGCGCGTCGCGCTCATCTCCCAGGAAGTGCCTGCGGCGCCGCAGGGGTCGGGCTTCGATGCCCGCGTGTATGCCATCAGTCCCGCCAACGCGGATTTCCTCGGCCGGCTCGGCGCCTGGAGCGCCATCCCCTCCTTTCATCGCACGCCGGTTCATGCCATGCGCGTTCACGGCGATGACGGCAAGTCGCTGATCGAGTTCGACGCCTATCGCAGCGGCGTGAGCGAACTCGCCTGGATCGTCGAGGACCGCTGGCTGCGGGAAGCGCTGTGGCGCGGGCTCGACGGTCAGGAGGGGCTGATGCTGTTTGCCGATTCCTCCATCCGGGATCTGGAAATTTCGGAACAGCAAGCCGGCATTTCTCTCGAGGACGGTCGGGAGATCGGCGCGCAGCTGCTGGTTGGCGCCGACGGCGCGCGTTCGCTGGTACGCGAGCGGGCGGGGATTGCGAGCGAGGCGCACGACTACGGTCAGACTGCGGTGGTGGCGAATTTCGCCTGCGCCCGGCCGCATCGCAACGTTGCCTGGCAATGGTTCCAGGGCGCGGAGAAAGAAGGCGCGGTACTTGCGCTGCTGCCGTTGCCCGGCGACCACGTATCTATGGTGTGGTCGACCGCGACCGAGAATGCCGCCCGTTTGCTTGCGCTCGACGCCGGGGCGCTGGCGCGCGAAGTCTCCGCCGCCGCGCAGCAAGCGCTGGGCGAGCTTGCGCTGGTGACGCCGCCGCGCGCTTTCCCGCTGCGGCGGCTCGCTGCGGCACATCTGGTGGCGCCGCGCGTCGCACTCGCCGGCGATGCCGCGCACGTCATCCATCCGCTGGCAGGGCAGGGCGCCAATCTCGGCCTGCAGGATGCGCGGGTGCTTGCGGAATTGCTGCTCGCGCGCGAGCCGGGGCGCGATCCAGGCGACCAGCGGTTGCTGCGGCGCTACGGACGGGCGCGTGCCGAGGCTATACTGACGATGCGGTCCACGGTACACGGGCTCCAGCGGCTGTTCGATGCACCCGGCCCTGCGGCTGCGAAGCTGCGCAACGCCGGATTGAACCTTGCCGACCGGATGCCTGTCCTAAAGAACCTGCTGATGCGCCACGCGATGGGTTGATGCCGCCGATGAAAAAATTCCTGCTGTTGATTGCTCTGTTCCTGACCCTGCCCGCGCTAGCCGGCGAGGCCGAGATCCGCCTGATGCTGAAGGCGAAGTTTCCCAACATTCGCGTCGACGGCATCCAGGCCGCGCCCATGCCGGGCCTGTTCGAGGTCCGCTTCCAGACGCAGGCAGGGCCGCAGATTCTGTACACCGATGCGCAGGCGAATTTCTTGTTTGTTGACGGCAGCATCGTCGATGCGAAATCCGGCCGCAACCTGACCGAGGAGCGGATGCAGAAACTCACCGCGGTCGACTTCAGCGCGCTGCCGCTGGACATGGCGGTCAAGGTGCAGCGCGGCAACGGCAAGCGTCAAGTGGCGATGTTCTCAGATCCGTACTGCCCGTACTGCCGGCGGTTGGAGCAGACGCTGCTGCAGATCGATGACATCACCATCTATGTGTTCATGTACCCGGTGATCCGCCCGGACAACGCCGACCATTCGCGCGCAGTGTGGTGCGCGCCGGACCGTGCCAAGGCCTGGCTGGAACTGGCGGCGAACGAAACGCCGAAAGTGCCGACGAACAGCGCTGCCTGCCCCAACCCGGTCGATAAGGTGCTCGAGCTCGGCCGGTCGCTGCGCGTCAACGGCACGCCGACGCTGTTCTTCCCGAATGGCGAGCGCGCTAGTGCGGCTTGGACGACGGAGCAGTTGCGCGCCAAGCTCGACGCGACGGCGCGCGTGCCAGCCAGGAAGTAAGCAGTCAGGGCTTGGGCGATCCCTCGCCCCTCGGCCACAGGATCCACATCCGGCCCTGCTGACGCATGCGGCCGGCCAGCGTGCCGGCTTCGGCGCCGCTTCCCCAGTAAAGGTCCGCGCGCACTGCGCCGCGGATTGCGCCGCCCGTATCCTGCGCCGCCACCAGCCGTTCCATCGGCTGCGTGGACAGCGGCCAGGTGGTCGCGAGGTACACCGGCGCACCGAGCGGGATGCTGCGCGTGTCAACGGCGATGCTGTAGCCGGCCGTCAGAGGTGTCCCGAGCGTGCCGACAGGTCCGCCACCGCTATCGAGCATCTCGCGAAAGAAAACGTAACTGGGGTTGGCGTCGAGCGCCTCGCGCAGCTTGCGTGGATTGGCGGCGGCCCAGGCCTTGATCCCCTGCATCGAGGCCTGGTCGAGCGTCATTTCCTTCCTGTCGACGAGAAACCGTCCCATCGACCGGTATGGGTGGCCGTTCTGATCGCCGTAGCCCAGCCGCAGTCTTTCCCCCGTTTCGAGCGCGATCTGGCCCGAACCCTGAATTTGCAGGAAAAACAGCTCGACCGGGTCCTCCACCCACGCCAGCACGGGCGCGCGAAACGGGGCCATGGCTTCGATCTGGCCGCGCGTCCAGTAGGGAATCACGCGGTTTCCCTCGAGGCGGCCGCGCAGGCGCTGGCCTTTCAAATCCGGATTGACGCTCTCCAGGTCCACCGCAACCAGGTCCGCAGGCACGCCGTACACCGGTATGCGGAAACGATCGCTGCGCGTGCGGCTGCCGGCGAGCACCGGCTCGTAGTAGCCGGTCACCATGCCGTCGGCGGCGCCATCGGCCGAGGCGATTGCCCAGGCATCGAAAGTCGCCTCGACGAAGCTGCGCGCCGCCGCCTCATCGTCCGCGGCAAGTGCAGGCAATGCGCGTGCCGCATCGCACGCGCGGCGCAGGGCAATGGAAGCGGCAATCCGCGCGCAACTGGTGGCGAACGCGCGCAGGCCCGGCGCAAGCGTCGCGCCCGCCCAGCCCGGCAGCGCCGCGAACGACAACTGCTGGGAGGGCGTCGGGACGGGGCGGAGCGGCGCGGGGCAGGCGGGGCAGGCGCTCGCTGCCGGCGGCTGTTGCAGGCTGCCGCAACCAGCGAGGGCTAGAATCGCGAACACCAGGGAGGCAGAGGCGCGGACGATGTGGGTCATTTATCTCGAAATGGGCGTGGCGCTGGCGGTGCTGATTCTAATCGTCTGGTGGACCCGGCCAGCGAAGCGCGCTGACCAGGCGCCGAAGGACGACGTTCCACGGTGAGCGAAACCGGCCGCCACGAATCGGCGCGCGCGATGGCGCACCACTACCTCACGCGGGAGGAGGGTGGCGCTGGCGGCTATGCGGTGCGAACCGGCCTGGTGCTGCTGATCGCCATCAGCGTCACCACCGCGATCCTAAAATCCGTGCCGCACATAGGGCGCGAGCATGGGCAGTTGCTCGATATCGTGCTGCTCTTCACCAGTGTCGGCTTTGCTGCCGAATACTTGCTTCGCATCTGGATCGCGCCCGACAACGCGGGCGCCGCCGGTGCGACCCGCGAGCGCTTGCGCTACGTGTTTTCGCTGCCGGGCCTGGTTGACCTGGTGGCCGCGATCCCGTTCGCGCTGGCGCCGCACGTCGGTCTCAATCTCGATTGGCTCGACATCGTGCCGATCTTCAAGCTGCTGCGCCATACCGCGGCGTTTCAGTTCATGGTGGAGGCGGTGTACAGCGAGCGGCGTGTGCTGTGGAGCGCGGCGGTGCTGATGCTGGCGCTGCTGGTGTTTCAGTCGAGCCTGGTCTACTACTTCGAGCGCGAGGCGCAGCCCGACAAATACGGCAGCATTCCGGCGGCCATGTGGTGGGGCATCATCACGCTGACGACGGTCGGCTACGGCGACGTCACGCCGATAACGCTGTGGGGCCGCATCGCCGGCGGGATTACCGCGGTGATGGGTCTGTGCATGTTCGCGATTCCGGTCGGTATCATCGCTTCGGCGTTCATCGAAGCGGTGCGGCGGCGCGAATTTGTCGATACCTGGAACCTGGTGGCCAAAGTGCCGCTGTTCCGCACGCTGGACGCGGCGCGCATCGCCGCGGTGGCGGGCGTGCTGCGCGCGCGGCGCGCCGAGCGGGGCGAGCGGCTGATCCGCAAGGGCGACCATGCCGACTCGATGTACTTCATTGTCTCAGGCGAAGTTGAAATCGACCAGGAGAACAGCGCGGCCAAAGGCCGTCTCGCTGCCGGCGACTTTTTCGGCGAGATCGCATTAATTGCCGATCGCACGCGAACCGCGACGATCACCGCGCAATCGCCCTGCAAGTTGCTGGTCCTGCACAAGGACGACTTCGATAGTTTCATGCAATCGCATCCTGACCTGCAGGATGCGGTGCGCGTTGCGGCAAAGAAACGGCTGGAAGAGATTGCAGGCGGCTAGCGCCGTTGGAGAATCGATTCGAGCGTTTTCTGCGCCTGCGGCAGCAGCGGACCTCCCAGCGCGGTCGCGCGGCGCGCGGCCTGCTCGGCCTCTGCCAGGCGGCCCGACTCCGCCAGCACCTGGGCCAGGTTGTTGAACGCGGCCGCCGACTGCGGGTGCGCTTCGCCGGCGCGTCGGAAAGCGCGCTCTGCGCCCGCCAGGTCCTTGAGTGCGTACTCGGTGTTGCCCAGCCCGATCAAGCCGACCAGGTTGTCCGGCCAGCGTTGCAGCAGCGCGCGGTAGGATTCGCGCGCCTCGCGCGGTCGGCCCGCCTGCTCCAGCGCCGCAACCGCGGCCGCGAAATCCGCTTCGTGCGCGGTTGCCGGCAGGCGCCCCGGCGGCAGCGCGAGCATCGACCAGTCGCCGCCGTCCTGCCAAAGGAATTCCAGGAAACTGAAGCCCCAGAGGTCGCGCGCGCGGCCGGCCGTGCGCACGATGAGTTCGCGCTTGTCCAGGTCGTAGCCGGCCACCACCGCGTAGTGCCAGACCGGGAAGGACTTGAACGAAAAGTTGACCAGCACCACCACCGGCGTGCCCGCGGCCACTTCGCGCAGCAGGTCTTCCAGGCTGGGGGCAAGCGGGTAGGCGACGAGTCCGGAGCGCCGGGTTGCTCCCAGCATCTCCGCCTGCAAGCTGCCCTCGCGGCCCGGCAGGTAGACCAGCGGGGTGACCGATTGCACATCGCCTGGCACGCCCGCGGCATTGAATACCATCGCCAGGGCGGCCGGGCCGCAGAGAAAGTCGTATTGCTGATGGAAGGGCACGCCGGTGAGTTCGACGCGCGCCGGCAGGTCCTTTGGCGGCGCGGCGCGCAGCGCTTCGCTTTGCGGCATGGAAATGCAGCCGCCGAGGCAGAGCATCGCGGCCAGGGCCGCGAACCGGAAGCGCCCGCGACGGCCCTTGTGTTTCGGCATCACGGTATAGAATGCCCGCTTTCCTGCGAGACCGCCATGCGTGACAGGAACGGATCGCCGGGGGACAAGGGAGGCGCACTTGAAGAAGCGAGTTGACGGCCGCATCCTGATTTACAGCCACGACACGATGGGCCTCGGCCACTTGCGCCGCTGCCGCACCATCGCGCATTCGCTGGTGGAGAAGTTCAAGCACGTGTCGGTGCTGATCCTGTCGGGGTCGCCGATCATCGGCTCGTTCGATTTCCGCGCGCGCGTGGATTTTGTGCGCGTCCCGGGGGTCATCAAGCTGCGCAGCGGCGAGTACACCTCGCTCAATCTGCATCTGGATGTCGAGCAGACGCTGAAGCTGCGCGGCTCGATCATCCGCCACACCGCCGACATGTTCGAGCCGGACCTGTTCATCGTCGACAAGGAGCCGATGGGGCTGCGCGGCGAGGTGCTGGAGACGCTCGAGATGCTCAAGCCGCGCGGCACGCGCCTGATCCTCGGCCTGCGCGACGTGCTGGACGAGCCGCGCCTGCTCGAGCCCGAGTGGCAGAGGAAGAACGTGCTGCCCGCGCTGCGGGAGCTGTACGACGAGATCTGGGTCTACGGCCTGCCGCAGATCTGCGATCCGCTGGAGGGCGTGTCGCTGCCGATCAGCGTGCGTCAGAAAATGGTCTACACCGGCTACCTGCACCGCGAGGTGGCGACGCACGGCGCGCCGCCGCGCCTGCCGGAGATCACCAATCGCCCCTACCTGCTGGTCACCACCGGCGGCGGCGGCGACGGCGAAGCGCTCATCGAATGGGTGCTGCGCGCCTACGAGCACGATCCGCTGCTGCCTTACCCGGCGCTGCTGGTGCTCGGGCCCTTCATGCAGCCGGAGCGCCAGGCCGAATTCATGAACCGCGCCGCGCGCCTGAAGCGCGTGGACGTGATTACCTTCCACAGCCACCTCGAAGCTCTGGTGGCGCGCGCCGCCGGGGTAGTGGCGATGGGCGGCTACAACACTTTCTGCGAAGTGCTGTCCCTGGACAAGCGCGCGCTCATCGTGCCGCGCACCGAACCGCGCCTCGAGCAGTACATCCGTATTTCGCGCGCCGCCAAGCTGGGCTTGATCTCGATGCTGGCCGACGACGGCCGCTACGACCCGACAGTGATGGCCGCCGCGCTGCGCCGGCTGCCGAGCCAGAACCTGCCCTCGGAGATCGTGGTGCCCGGCCTGCTCGAGGGCCTGGAGAACGTCAACCGCCTGGTCGCGCCCTGGATCGAGCCCGCAGCAGCGGCGGCGGAAGAGCCCCAGGCGATCCCGCGCGTCGCCTGAGCTGATTGGGCCGAAATTGGGCCGAGTCGCCTTCGTCCTGAAGGGCTATCCGCGGCTCTCGGAAACCTTCATCGCCCAGGAGATCGCCGCGCTCGAGCGGCGCGGCCTGGAGATCCTGATCGTGTCGCTGCGCCGGCCGACCGAAGCCCGCCGGCACCCGGTGCACGATGAAATCCGCGCTTCGATCCTGTATCTGCCTGAATATCTCCTGCTCGAACCGCTGCGGGTGTTGCGCGCCTGGCTGCGCGAAAGGAAAAGTCCGGGCTACAGGGAAGCGCGCAATACCTGGCTGCGCGACCTGCTGCGCGACCCGACCCCGAACCGTATCCGCCGCTTCGGCCAGGCGCTGGTGCTGGCCAGCGAATTGCCCGGGGACGTGCGCCGGCTGCACGCGCATTTCCTGCACACGCCCGCGTCTGTCACGCGCTACGCGGCGCTACTCAAGGGGTTCGCCTGGACGGGCTCGGCGCATGCGAAGGACATCTGGACCACGCCGGAGTGGGAGAAGCGCGAAAAACTCGCTTCCTGCGAATGGCTGGTCACCTGTACCGAGGCGAACCATGCGCACCTGGCGGCGCTCGCGCCGAAGGACCGGGTGGAACTGGTCTATCACGGGCTGGATTTTTCCCGCTTCCCTTCGTTTGAAAAAAACTCTTCAAGCAATAGTGAAAAACCGCTGGTCATCCTTTCGGTGGGCCGGCTGGTGGAGAAGAAGGGCACCGATGTATTGCTGGAAGCGCTCGCGCGGCTACCGAAGGAGCTGCGTTGGCGGTTGGTGCACGTGGGCGGCGGGCCCTTGCGGGACAAGCTCAATCGCCTCGCGCGAGCGCTCGGGATCGCGGAGCGCGTTGAGTGGCGCGGCGCGCGCACGCAGACCGAACTGCTGGCCGAATATCGCGCCGCGGACCTGTTCGTGCTCGCTTCGCGCGTGGCGCGCGACGGCGACCGCGATGGCCTGCCGAACGTGCTGGCTGAAGCGCAGAGCCAGGCGCTGGCCTGCGTCGCCAGCCGCGTTTCGGGCATCCCCGAGTTGATCGAGGACGGCGTCACGGGCGTTTTGGTGGAGCCCCAGGCGCCGAAGGAATTGGCGCGGGCAATTGAAAAACTTATTCGCGAACCTTTACGGCGCAGCGCCTTGGGCGAGGCCGGGCGGCGGCGTGTGAGGGAAAAGTTCGGATTGGAAGCGAATATCGGCCGCCTCGCGTCGCGCTTCAAGTTGCGCACGGCAGACTAGAATTCTCCATGCGCATCGCGTTCTACGCGCCGCTGAAATCGCCGACGCACGGCACGCCTTCGGGCGACCGGCGCGTGGCCGGCCTGTTCATGGACGCGCTCGCGCGCGCCGGCCATCAGGTCGAGCTGGTGTCGACCTTCCGCAGCTACGACGCCGCGGGCGACCCCGCGCGCCAGGCCGGTTTGCGCGAGCAGGGCGTCGCGCTTGGCCGCCGGCTCGGCACGCAATGGCGCGACGGACCCGCGGTGGCGCGGCCGGACCTCTGGTTCACCTACCACGCGTACTACAAATCGCCCGACTGGCTCGGGCCGGAGGCGAGCGGCGTGCTCGGCATTCCCTACGTCGTTGCCGAGGCTTCGCATGCCGCCAAGCGGGCGGGCGGCCCCTGGGACATCGGACATCGCGGCGCGTTGGATGCGATCCGACGCGCCGACCTGCTGCTGTGCCCTACGCATGACGATGTCGAGGGCCTGCGCGGCGTTGTCGCGGCGCCGGAACGCGTCGCCTGGCTGCCGCCATTCCTTGACCCGGTACTGTTTCGTGCCGCTGCCGGCGAGCGCGCCGCGCACCGCGCGCGGCTTGCGCATGCGCACGGACTCGACACCGATGTGCCCTGGATCGCCGTGGTGGCGATGATGCGCGAGGGCGACAAGCTTGCCTCCTATCGCATGCTGGCCGGCGCGCTCGGCCGGCTGCAGGATCTGCCCTGGCGCCTGCTGGTCGCGGGCGACGGCACCGCTCGCGCGGCGGTCGAGTTGGCGCTCGCCGCGGCGATTCCCGGCCGCGCGGTGGTCCTCGGCGCGCTCGGCATGGCGGAAATCGCTGCGTTAAACGCCGCGTCGGATCTTTGCGTCTGGCCGGCGGTGAACGAGGCTTACGGCATGGCACTGCTGGAAGCGCAGGCCGCCGGGCTGCCGGTGGTTTCCTGCGCCACGCGCGGCGTGCCCGACGTGGTCGAGCACGGCCGCACCGGCCTGCTCGCGCCGGCGGGTGATGAAGCAGCGTTCGCGGCGCTGGTGCGGGAACTGCTTCTTGATTCGGGCAAGCGCGCCCGGCTGCACGATGCGGCGGGAGCCTTCGCCGCCAACGAGCGCAGCCTGATTGCGGCGGCGGCAAAGCTCCGGGAGTTCTTTGCCAGGATTCCCGCGCTGGCGGGTGTGTGTTGAGCGCGCGGAGGGTATTTATCTATGTTCAAAACCTGCTCGGGATCGGCCACCTGAAGCGGGCGGCGACGCTGGCGCGAGCGCTGGTCGCCGAAGGACTTCAGGTCACGCTCGCCAGTGGCGGACTGGCGGCGCCCGGCATCGTGCCCGCTGGCGTGCGGCTGGTGCAGTTGCCGCAGGCTCGCGCGGCGGACCTGACATTCAAGACGCTGCTCGACGAAGCCGGCCGCGAGATCGATGATGACTGGCGCCGCCGCCGTAGCGCGGCACTGCAGGCGGCCTGGCGGGCAGCTGATCCGCAGGTGCTGCTGATTGAGCTGTTTCCCTTCGGTCGCCGCCAGATGCGTTTTGAATTGCTTCCGCTGCTCGATGCCGCGGTGGGTCGCGCCGCAATCGTTTGCTCGGTGCGCGACATACTGGGCGGCTTGAAGAGCCCGCAGCGGGAGCAGGAGACGCTCGACCTCGTCGAACGCTACTTCGACCGGGTGCTGGTGCACGGGGACCCCAGCTTAGTTTCCTTCGACCGGACTTTCCCGGGCGCGAAACGCATCGCTGGACGCCTCGCCTACACAGGATATGTGGTTGAACCCGCAAGCGCTGCGGGCGGCAATGCGGGCAAGGAAGAAATCATCGTCTCTGCCGGCGGCGGCGCGGTCGGCGCCGCATTGCTGCAGGCGGCAATGCGGGCAAAACCGTTAACGGCTTCGCGGGACAGGACGTGGCGCGTACTGGCCGGCAACAATGTTGCCGAAAATGATTTTCGCAGCCTTGCCGGGCTGGCCTCCGGCGATAGCGGCATCGTGCTGGAGCGATCGCGGGCGGATTTCACCGCGCTGCTGGCGAATTGCGCGCTCTCCGTCAGCCAGGCGGGCTATAACACACTGATGGAAACCGTCCGCGCCGGCGCGCGCGCCGTGGTGGTGCCGTTCGCGGGCGGCCAGGAAACCGAACAGGCGCTGCGCGCGCGCAGCTTGGCTGAACGCGGCCTGCTGGAAGTGGTGGAAGAAGAGGCGCTCACGCCAGAGGCGCTTGCAGCGGCGATCGACCGAGTGGCGCGCAAGCCGAGGCCGGCCCCGGGAGCAATCGACCTCGATGGCGCGCGCAAGAGCGCGATGCTGATCGACGGCCTGGCGCGGGAACGACCGGAATGAACGCCGCCTGGCGGTCCTTCGCCGACGAACTCGCGCGCTGGCGAGATGCCGGGCGCGCGGTCGAGTTCTGGTGGCGCGACGACGATGCGGCGCGGCCGGATCCGGCGCTCGCGCGGCTGCTCGCGCTGGCGCAAAAGACCGCCACGCCGCTGGCGCTCGCGGTGATCCCGACTCTAGCCGGCAAGGAAATCTTCGAACAGCTTGACGGCGGCGTCTCGGTCCTGCAGCACGGCACGGATCATCGCAATCGCGCGGCGCTCGGCGAGAAGAAAACCGAATTTCCGGCGGCCGAACCGCCGGCGGCGGCACTGCAGCGCCTGGCTACGGCGCGGGAACGCCTGGCGAAGCTAGCCGGCGCGCGTTTTCTTCCGGTGCTGGCGCCGCCCTGGAACCGGTTGAAGGTTTCCTATCTGCCGCAGCTCGCGGCGGCGGGTTTTCGCGGCCTCAGCCAGTATGGCGCGCGAGCGGCGGCGCAGGCCGCACCCGGTCTGGCGCAGGTCAATACGCATGTGGATCTGATTGACTGGCATGGGACTCGCGGCTTTGCGGGCGAAGAGGCGGTGCTGGCGGCCGCGGTCAGGCATCTGGTCGCCAAGCGCGAGGGCAGGGCCGAGGCGGAAGAGGCGACCGGCTGGCTCAGCCATCATGCAGTGCACGACGAAGCCGTATGGACGTTCCTCGAACGGCTGTTCGAAACGGCGCGAACGGCGCCGGGAGTGCATTGGCCGAGGTCAGGGAAACTATTTCACATCTCGTGATGCCGCCGCATCGTTATCCGTTGCGCGCCCAGGTCCTGGATTTCGCCGGCAGCTTGGGCGGATTCGTGATTTGCGCAGGCCTGCTGGGATTCGCGCGGCCCGCGGCGGCCGTAGCGTGGGCGCTGGGAGCGGCTGCCGCGCTATTCCTCGTATACTTTGGCCGTACGGTCTGCCGCCAATTGACCCATATTGAGTTGGACGAGACCGGAATACGCGTAAGGGGCCCGGCAGCGGGACTGCTAAGCGCGGTTATCCGGTGGGAGAATTTGCGTTCGATGCAGCTCGACTACTACTCGACGCGCGCCGACCGCGAAGGAGGATGGATGCAGTTGAGGCTACGTGACGCGCAGCGCACGATCCGCATCGACTCGGGGCTGAATGGCTTCGCGGCGGTGGTCGATCGCGCCGCGCGCGCGGCAGCTGAGCGCGGGCTTGCGCTTGACGCGGCGACGCTGGGCAACCTTCAGGCGCTGCGCCCGTAGCGCGATGGCCGACGTTCTCCAGATTCGCGATCTGCGCGTCTACCTCGAGGTAGACGCCGGTACCGTGAAGGCGGTGGACGGCGTCTCGTTCCGCGTTCCCGAGGGCGGGACCGTGGCGCTGGTCGGCGAATCGGGTTCAGGCAAGACCATGGTCGCGCAGGCCGTGATGAGCATTCTGCCGCGCGTGGCGCGCATCGAATCCGGCGAAATCCTGTTCCACGATCCGAAGCTGCCCGGCAAGGTCACTGACATCGCGCACCTGCATCCCGAAGGCGCCGAGGTGCGTGCCATCCGTGGCGGCCGCATCTCGATCATCTTCCAGGAGCCGATGACCGCGCTCTCGCCGCTGCACACCGTCGGCAACCAGATCAGCGAAGCGCTGATGCTGCATCGCTCGAGCCTCGGCAAGGCAGAACGCCGCGCCGCGGTCCACGAGATGCTGCGGCTGGTGGGCTTCGCCGACCCGGTGAAGGCCGAATACACCTATCCGTTCGAACTCTCCGGTGGCCTGCGCCAGAGGGCGATGATCGCCATGTCCCTCGTCTGCCGTCCGGCGCTGCTGGTGGCCGACGAGCCGACCACCGCGCTGGACGTCACCATCCAGGCGCAGATCCTGCAGCTGGTGCAGTCGCTGCAGTCCGAGCTGAAGATGGCGATGCTGCTGATCACGCACGATCTGGGCATCGTCGCGAACATGGCCGAAGAGGTAGTGGTCATGTACCACGGCAAGGTGGTCGAATCCGGCGTAGTTGAGGACATCTTCCGCGACCCGCGCCACCCGTACCTGAAGGCGCTGATGCGCGCGGTGCCGCGCTTCAACATGGCGCCGGGCGAGCGCCTGACGCCGATCCGCGAGTTGTCCGCGGCGACCGACCACCTGATATCCGGGCGTGGCCGGCCGCATCAGGAAGAGGTGAACAACGATCCGCTGCTGGTGGTACGCAACCTGGTGAGGCGCTTTGAGACGCGCAAGACCTCGTTCCTCGGGCGCAAGCTGGCGGGCGAAGTGCGCGCTGTGGACGATGTGAGTTTTCACGTCGGTGCGGGTGAATGCCTGGGACTGGTGGGCGAGTCGGGTTGCGGCAAGACCACCACCGCGAAAATGCTGCTGCGCTCGGTCACCCCTGACAGCGGCGAAGTCGTGTTCAACGACCGCGGCACGCCGCGCGACGTGCTGGCGCTGCAGGGCGATGAGCTGTTCGCCTACCGGCGCAAGGTGCAGTTCGTGTTCCAGGATCCCTTCAGCTCGCTAAACCCGCGCATGACGGTGAACGAAATCCTCGCCGAGCCCTTGCTGATCCATGGCGTCGGCGACAAGGACGAACGCTACGCGCGGGTCAAGGAACTGATGGCGCTGGTCGGCCTGGACGTGCGCCATCTCAGGCGCTATCCGCACAGCTTCTCTGGCGGGCAGCGCCAGCGCATCGGCATCGCCCGGGCGCTTGCACTGGGTCCGCAACTCCTGATCTGCGACGAGCCGGTCTCGGCGCTCGACGTTTCGGTTCAGGCGCAGGTACTGAATCTGCTGCTGGACCTGAAAAGCGCCCTCAATCTCACCTATATTTTCATTTCGCACAACCTGGCGGTGGTGCATTACCTTGCCGACCGCATCGCTGTAATGTGCGCGGGTCGTATTGTCGAGTTGGCGACCCATGAAGAGCTGTTCCGCAACCCGGTGCATCCGTACACCAAGGCGCTGCTGGCCGCGGTGCCGGACCCGGATCTCGACCGCAAGCTCGATTTCGCCGCGCTAATGGAAGGCAAGGCCTCAGACCCGCGCGCCTGGCCCGCGCCGTTCCGCCTCGATGCCAGCGTGCGTGCGGGCATGCTGGATATCGGGGCCAACCATTTCGTGCGCGCCCACGAAAGCGCCGACTTCTCGGAACTCCGCCCATGATCAAAAACCTTGCACTGCTCGTACTCGCTCCGGTGCTTGCCTGCGTGCCGGTCCTGGCCGCGGCGCAGGCGAAATATGTGGAACCACCGGCGTTCGAAGCCGAGGTCAAGGCGGGCACCTTGCCGCCGGTCGCCAAGCGCCTGCCCGAAAACCCATTGGTGGCGAAGTTGCCCGCCGGCGCGAAGCCCGGGCAGTACGGCGGCAGCCTGAACATGTTGATCGGGCGCAGCCGCGACGTGCGCATGCTGGTGGTCTACGGCTACGCGCGGCTGGTCGGCTACGACCAGAATTTCAAGATCACGCCGGACATCCTTGAGAGCATCGACGTGAAGGACGAGCGCGTGTTCACCATGAAGCTGCGCAAAGGCCATCGCTGGTCCGACGGCCAGCCCTTCACCAGCGATGACTTCCGCTATTTCTGGGAAGATGTCGCCAACAACAAGGATCTCAGCCCGACCGGACCGCCCAGCGACCTGCTGGTCAACGGCGAAGCTCCGAAGGTCGAGTATCCCGACAAGCAGACGGTGCGCTACAGCTGGTCGAAGCCAAATCCGGACTTCCTGCCGCGCATGGCGGGCGCCTCGCCGTTGTTCATCTTCCGGCCGGCGCAATACCTGAAGCAGTTCCACATCAAGTACAACAAGAAAGCAGGCGACGCCGATACCGGCGGCGGCAGCAAGCGCGGCTGGGCGGCGAATCACAACCGCGAAGACAACATGTACCAGTATGACAACCCGAAGCTGCCGACGCTGCAGCCCTGGATCAACACCAGCAAGCCGCCCGCGGACCGTTTCGTCGCCGCGCGCAATCCCTATTTTCATCGCGTCGACACGGAAGGCCGCCAGCTGCCGTACATCGATCGCGTGGTGCTGTCGGTGGCGGAGGGCAAGCTGATCCCCGCTAAGACAGGCGCGGGCGAATCCGACCTGCAGGCGCGCGATATCCAGTTCAACAACTTCACCTTCCTGAAAAAGGGCGAGAAGACCAACAACTACAGCACCTTTCTTTGGAAAACCGCGCGCGGCTCGCATTTCGCGCTGTTTCCCAACCTGAACGTGAGCGACCCGGTGTGGAAGCCGATCCTGCGCGACGCGCGCTTCCGGCATGCGCTGTCGCTCGCAATCGACCGCGCGCAGGTGAACCAGGTGCTCTATTTCGGCCTGGCGAACGAGAGCAACGACACTGTCGTCGAGCAAAGCCCGCTGTACAAGAAGGACTACCAGACGCGCTGGGCGAAGTACGACAAGAAGGCCGCTGCCAAGCTGCTCGATGAGATGGGCCTGAAGACAGGCGCCGGCGGCGTGCGCCGGCTGCCCGACGGCCGGCCGATGGAAATCATCGTCGAAACCGCGGGCGAGTCCACCGAACAGACCGACGTGCTGGAAATGATCCGTGAGACCTGGCGCGAGGTGGGCATTAAGCTGTTTCCGAAGCCCACACAACGCGAAGTGCTGCGCAACCGCGTGTTCTCCGGGGAGGCGCTGATTTCGGTCTGGACCGGCATCGAGAACGGCTTGGCGAACGCCGACGTCAGCCCCGAGGAGCTGGCGCCGACCAGCCAGCAGCAGCTGCAGTGGCCGAAGTTCGGCCAGTTTTATGAGACCAGCGGCAAGGCGGGAGAAACACCCGACATCGCCGAAGCCGCCGAACTGCTCAAGCTGAACGGCGCCTGGCGCAATGCCGCCTCGCGCGAGGAGCGCACGAAGATCTGGCACCGCATGCTGGAAATCCATGCCGAGCAGCAGTTCGTCATCGGGGTGGTGAACGGCGTGGGGCAGCCGGTGGTGGTGCGCAATACGCTGCGCAACGTGCCGGAGAAGGGGGTCTACAACTGGGATCCAGGCGCTTTCTTCGGCATCTACCGGCCCGATACATTCTGGTTCAGCAAGTAGTCGCTGCATGCTGACGTACACCCTCCGGCGCTTGCTGATCATGATCCCGACGCTGCTCGTGATCAGCTTCGTTACCTTCAGCATCATCAAGCTGCCGCCGGGCGACTTCCTTTCCAACCAGATCGCCGAGCTGCGCAGCCAGGGCGACAAGGCGGCGCTGGAAAAAGTCGAATTCCTGCGCAAACAGTACGGTCTGGACAAGCCTTTCGTCGAGCAGTACGCAGCGTGGATCGGGATCTGGCCTTCCGAGCAGGGCATTTCGGGCCTGCTGCAGGGCGACTGGGGCTGGTCTTTCGAGCACGACCTGCCGGTCAGCGCCGTGGTGGGGGACCGGATGCTGCTGTCCTTCATGCTGAATTTCACGGTGGTCCTGTTCACCTGGGTGGTGGCATTTCCAATCGGGGTCTATGCCGCCACACACCAGTACAGCTGGGGCGACCACGGCCTGACGCTGCTCGGCTACGTCGGCCTGGCGACGCCCAATTTCCTGTTCGCGCTGGTGCTGATGTACTTCGCCAACGTCCAGTTCGGCCTGGCGATCGGCGGCATCATGGATCCGGAATACCTCGACAAGGCCTGGAGCTTGGCGAAATTCGGCTCGGTGCTGACCCACCTGTGGATTCCGGTGATCGTGATCGGCACCTCCGGCACCGCGGGCATGATCCGGCGCCTGCGCGCCAACCTGCTCGATGAACTGCAGAAGCAATATGTGGTGACCGCGCGCGCCAAGGGCATGCCGGCGTTCCGCCTGCTGGTCAAATATCCGCTGCGCATGTCGCTCAACCCTTTCATTTCCGACATCGGCAATATGCTGCCTTCGGTGATTTCCGGCTCGGCAGTGGTCGCGGTGGTGCTGTCGCTGCAGACCTCGGGCCCGATGCTTCTGGATGCGCTGCGCAGCCAGGACCAGTACCTCGCCGGCTCGTTCCTGATGTTCCTCGCGATGCTGACGGTGATCGGCATGTTCATTTCCGACCTGCTGCTGGCGGCGCTGGATCCGCGCATCCGCCTGACCGGGGGTGCGGCAAAGTGAGCGCGGGGTCGAACGCGCCGCTGGAACATTACGTTTCCCCGGAGCCGTTCGAGCCGCTGGCGACCGAGAAGCTGACGCCCGAGCAGGAGCGCTTCTACCGCGCCTCGCAGTGGAAGATCATGTGGTGGAAGTTCCGCCGCCACCGCATCGCGGTGGCCTGCGCGATGATCCTGCTGGCGGTCTACTCCTCGATTCTGGTGAGCGAGATCCTCGCGCCCTACAACCTGCACACGCGCGACTCGCGTCATATCTACGCGCCGCCGCAGGAGCTGCACCTGTTCCACGACGGCAAGTTCGTCGGGCCGTTCGTCTACGGCTACAGCATGGAACTGAACATGCAGAACATGCGCCGGGAGTTCCGGCCGGAAGAGTCGAAGGTGCAGCCGTTGCGCTTTTTCTGCCGCGGCGACGACTACGAATTCTGGGGCATGCTCGACGGCAATTTCCATCTCGTCTGCCCGGCCGAGGGCGGCACGTTTTTCCTCTTCGGCACCGACCGGCTCGGGCGCGACATGTTCTCGCGCATCATCTACGGCACACGTATTTCGCTCACCGTCGGGCTGCTCGGCATCGCGGTGAGCTTCATCATCGGCATCACGCTGGGCGGCATTTCGGGCTACTACGGCGGCTGGATCGACACCGTGATCCAGCGCTTCATCGAGATGGTGCGCTCCTTCCCCGAGTTGCCGTTGTGGATGGCGCTCTCGGCCGCGCTGCCGGTGAACTGGAGCCCGGTGCTGGTCTATTTCGGCATCACCATCATTCTCGGCCTGCTCGACTGGCCGGGCCTCGCGCGCGCGGTGCGCTCCAAGCTGCTCGCGCTGCGGGAGGAAGATTTCGCCTCCGCCGCGGTGCTGATGGGCGCGTCGCCGCAGCGCGTGATCGGCCGCCACCTGCTGCCGAGCTTCACCAGCCACCTGATCGCGTCCCTCACGCTCTCGGTGCCGAGCATGATCCTGGGCGAGACCGCTCTGTCGTTCCTCGGCTTGGGCCTCAGGCCGCCGGTGACCAGCTGGGGCGTGCTGCTGAACGAAGCGCAGAACATCAACGTGGTCGCGCTCTACCCCTGGCTGATGCTGCCGGTGCTGCCGGTGTTCGTGGTGGTGCTGGCGTTCAACTTCTTTGGCGACGGATTGCGCGACGCCGCGGATCCGTACAAGTAATTAGGGTTTCAGCACCATTCCCTCGCGCGCCACTACGGCACCAGGCATCGCCGCCGCCACCTCGCGGCCGATCGCGTCCAGCCGGTCATCGTCATGGTCGGGGTCGTGGTGGAACACCACCAGCTTCTTCACCCCGGCGGGCTTGCACAGGCGCACGGCCTCCTGCCAGGTCGAATGGCCCCAGCCGACGTAGCTGCTGGCGTACTCCTCGTCGGTGTACATGCAGTCGTAGATCACGATGTCGGCTCCTTCGATCAGGCTGAGGACGTTGCGGTCGGGCGTGCCCGGCACGTGCTCGGTATCGGTAACGTAGCAGATGGACTTGCCGGCGTACTCAATGCGGTAGCCCGTCGCGCCGTCCGGGTGGTTAAGGACCGCGGTTCGCAGGGTAATCCCTGGCGCGGGCGTCAGCGTCTCGCCGCCCTTGAAATCGCGGTACTCCATCCTGGCCTTGAACACTTCGGGCGGCACCGGGAACAGCGGCGCCATCATGAATTCGCGCATCACCCGGTGCAGGGTCATGCCGCCGCCCAAATGGCCCGCCCAGAGCCGGAAGCTGTTCTGCGGCTGGAAGAACGGCTTGAAGAAGGGCAGCCCGCAGACATGGTCAAAATGTGTGTGGGTGAAGAAAATGTCCGAATCGAGCGGGGCTTCGGCCAGCAGCGTCCCGCCCAGGTAACGCAGGCCGGTGCCGGCATCGAACATCAGCAGCCGGCCGCCGCAACGCACCTCGATCGCCGAAGTGTTGCCCCCATAGCGGGCCGTCGAGGGTCCGGGCGCGGCAATGCTGCCGCGCACGCCCCAGAACCGAACCAGGAAGTCGTCCGCCGCCGTTTCCCCCGCGCTCACGGCCGCTACTGTGGCACGAACCCGGGCGGCTTGCACTATGATCCCTCTCCATGGAACGGTCGCTGTTCGGATTCATCCTGCGCTACTCGAAGCGCGAGCAGCTGCTGATCGTTCCGCTGGTCGTGGCCTCGATGCTGATCTACTTCGTGACGCTCGACCTGCCCAAGGCGATCATCAACGAGGCGATCCAGGGCAAGCGCTTCCCGGAAGCCAGTTCTGCGGTGGCATTCCTCAAGGTCCACCTCACGCTGCCAGCCTTCCTTGGCGGCGGCTCGCTGCATCTGTTCGACGGTTTTCCGCTGCACCAGCTGCCGTACCTGGTCGCGCTGACCTTCGCGTTCCTGGCGCTGATCGTGGTCAACGGCGGCCTCAAGTTCCAGATCAACACCATGAAGGGCTGGCTGGGCGAGCGCATGCTGCGGCGCCTGCGCTACGCGCTGTTCGACCGCATCCTGCGCTTTCCGCTGGCGCGCTTTCGCCGCGTCAAGTCCGCGGAACTGGCGACCATGGTCAAGGACGAGGTCGAGCCGCTGGGCGGCTTCGTCGGCGAATCGCTGATCACGCCCCTGTTCCTCGCCGGCGAGGCGCTCACTGCCTTGTTCTTCATCCTGTTCCAGCACGTCTATCTCGGCATGATCGCACTAGGGGTGGTGGTGGCCCAGGCGTTCATCATTCCGAGGCTGCGCCGCCAGCTGCTGACGCTCGCCAAGGAACGCCAGTTGGGCGCGCGCCAGCTCGCCGGACGCATCGCCGAGGTCGCCGATGGCGCCATCGAAGTGCACGCGCACGACACCTCGAACTACGAGCGCGCCGAGATTTCCTCGCGCCTCGGCCGCATCTTCCGCATCCGCTTCGAGTTCTACCAGCGCAAATTTCTCATCAAGTTTCTCAATAACTTCCTGTCGCAGGTGGCGCCGTTCCTGTTCTACCTGATCGGCGGCTATCTGGTGATCCAGGGCAAGCTCGACATCGGCACGCTGGTCGCGGTGATCGCGGCCTACAAGGACCTGCCAAGCCCAATCAAGGAGCTGATCGACTGGGACCAGCAGCGCCTCGATGTGCAGATCAAGTACACGCAGGTGGTCGAGCAGTTCACCGTCGATGACATCGTGCCGCCTGAAATCCAGGCCCCGATTGCCTCGCCGCAGCTTCCCGGGGCCGGCGGCGTGCGCGTCTCTGGACTGACGCTAGCAGGCGAGGCCGGCACCAAGCTGATCGATAGCGTTTCCTTCGAGGTGGGGCTGGACCAGCACGTCGCGATCCTCGGTTCGCACGCGGCGGGCACCGGCGAGCTGACGCAGATGCTCGGGCGCCTGATCGTGCCGAGCAGCGGCCGCATCGAGGTCGGCGGCATGGACATCACCAACGCGCCGGAAGCGGTGACCGGACGCGCGATGGCCTATGTCGGTCCTGCGGCCTACCTGTTCCCGACCAGTGTGCGCGACAACCTGCTCTATGGCCTGCGGCACTACCCGATCCGGGAGGCGTCGTACGAGGGCGCCGCGCTTGGCGAGCACGAATTCCAGCTGCGCGAGGCGGAGCGCACCGACAGCACGCTGCTCGATTTCAACGCCGACTGGACCGACTACCGGGCCGCCGGCGCCACCGGGCCGGACGACATGGAGTTGCGCATCCTCGAGGCGCTGAAGACGGTAGAACTCGAGGAAACCATTTTCGAGCTCGGGCTGCGCAGCGCGGTGGACCCGGCGCATTACAGCGGCCTGGCGGAAAACGTGCTGCGTGCCCGGAATGCGATGCGCACGCGGCTGGCGGAGCCCAGCATGCGCGGGCTGGTCGAGCAGTTCGATGCCGGTAAATACAACCGCAATGCGACGCTGGCGGAAAACCTGCTGTTCGGCACGCCGATCGGCAGAAAAACGTTCGACATCGAGAATCTGGCGAACAACGCCTACGTGCGCCGCGTGCTGCGCGAAACCGGTTTGGCCGACGATCTGCTCAAGATGGGGCACAAGCTCGCCGAAACCATGGTGGAACTGTTCAGCGGGCTGCCCGCGGGACATGAGTTCTTCGAGCGCTTCAGCTTCATCAAGCAGGACGACCTGCCCGAGGTAAAGGCGATGCTGGGCCGCGTCGCCGACGCGGGCCTGGAGAAGATCGAGCAGGCAGACCGCGACATGCTGCTCGCGTTGCCTTTCAAGATGGTTCCGGCGCGGCATCGCCTCGGCCTGATGGACGAGGCCTTCGAAGCGCGCATCCTGCAGGCGCGCGGCACCTTCGCTAAAAACCTTCCCGCCGAGATGCGCGATGGCGTGGAGTTCTTCGACGTCGAACGCTACAACGGCGCCGCCAGCCTGCAGGACAATATCCTGTTCGGCAAGGTAGCGACCGGGCAGGCGCAGGCGAGCGCGCGCATCGGTGCGATGCTGCATGAGGTGCTCGCCGAGCTGAAGATGCGCCCGCAGGTGGTGTCGATCGGGCTGAGCTATCAGGTGGGGGTCGGCGGGGGGCGGCTCGCCTCGGCGGACCGGCAAAAGGTGGCGATCGCGCGCGCGCTGCTCAAGCGTCCGACAGTACTGATCCTGGATCAGGCCGCGGCCGGACTTGACGCCGGCTCGCAAAACCGGCTGGTCGCCAATCTGCTTGAAACCCGCAAAGGCTGCAGCGTGTTCTGGGCCCTGCACCGCAGCGACCTGGCGGAGCGCTTCGGGCATACGCTGGTGATGGAACGCGGCCGGCTCGCCGAGCAAGGACGGTTCGCGGATCTGAAGGGCGGCGGCGGAGCGCTGCATAAACTTTTGAACGCCGGCTAGAGAAACCACGGCAGAGGAAAAGAGCCATGAGCCTGGAACAGGAATTCGAGTTGATCCGGCGGGTGCCGATCTTCAGCACCACCGACCCTTCGATGCAGAAGCTGCTGGCGTTCAGCAGTGACCGCCTGACCTACGAGGAGGGGCAGCTGATGTTCAGCGCCGGCGACCCGCCCGACAGCGCGTACATCGTAATGGAAGGCGAAGTGGACATCACCGTGCCAACGCCCAAGGGGCCGCTGCTGGTGAACACGCTCGGGCGCAACGACGTGATCGGCGAGATCGGCATCTTCGGCGACGTGCCCCGCACGGCGACCGCGGTCGCCCGCACGCGTGTGGAGGCGCTGCGAATCTCGCGCGACGTGTTCGTCAACGTGATCCGCGGCAATCCGGACTCCGCGATCGCCCTGGTGCGCATTCTCGCGGACCGGCTGGCGAAGACCACCGCCCAGCTGCGCCGCATGGCGGCCGGAACGAAGTAGCAGCGGTTTTTTAGTGCAAGACCCTGGGCACCGACAGGGTGAACTCGGGGATCGCCGCCTCGAAGCGCGTGCCGTCTTCGGCCACCATCTGGTAGCTGCCGCGCA
>JANXUV010000074.1 GCA_025356085.1 Betaproteobacteria bacterium | reverse complement strand
CACCATCACGCGGTCATGAAGGGGACGAATCTTCATAATTGCTCGCTCCTTCGAAAGTAAAGGGGATTGATGTCTCTGCAACAAAGGAGGGCGGCAGCACCCTCCATGGATGACCTCTATAATGGCGGCGTAAATCTGGATTTCAAGGGTGGATGCCCGAAAAGCGTCCGACGGGGAGGGGTGGCTCCGCTTGACGACCAAGAGACTCACGAAGGAACGCGGCCCAACGCGGGCCGGACCGGCGCGGGAAAGGGCACTGACGCAAAACTACGAAGCACATAAGAAGGAGGACGACTCCGATGGCTGAGATCGTGTGTTTCGGATGGGGTTCGCGCATCTGGCTATGAAGCCGACGCCTACTGTCTATTCGGAGCGCCTCACGCGCGGAGCCTTTTCACGCTTATCACGCTCAAGGAACTTGTCGCGTACGTGAGCAAAGAACCGCGGTGGCAATGTGCCGTAGCTGATCGATGATGCATCGCGCCCAGGAACGGCCCGCAAATCCGGCCCCGGCCACAGGAACACGTTGGCTTCGGTCAATCCGATCCACGATCTTTCAGAGTCCAGGCCGAGTCTGTTCTTGGTCACTGTCGGTATCTCGACAGCGTCAGCCGGATCAATCGGTGGGCTGTGGGAGATCGGAAGTACCCAGACTTCCTTGTCGCCCTCATCGTCGACGACGGTCACGACAATTGCGCAGGGACGATCCTTCGTGCCTTCATCGCGCCCAGCATCAAACTCCCGCTTCCACAGATAAGCGTACCGGATCACGAGACCCGGGTACGGGTCGGGAAAGCTCACGACTTCCAGGCATCGAGCTCGCGATCAAGACCGCGGTGTTCCTCGGGGACCTTTGCTTCGCGAATCGCGGCGATGTCGCGATCAGTGAGATCGCCGGCTGCGACGGCTCGACGATCCCGCCGCTTCAGGCGGGCGTATTCATTGGCGGAAATCAGCACCGTGCGCTCGCGTCCATTCTTCGTGATCGTCACCGGCTTGGTCAGGGCCACATCCTGATAAGTGCCGATGTTGCGATGAAACTCCGCCGCTGTGACAGTTACTGTCTCATCTATACGCATAGTGTGTAACTCCACGATTACGCGTATTGTATGTATTTACGGGGAGTTTGACAACCCTATGTTCTGTGGGGAAATTCGCATTCGCGGGCCGTAAACTGTATATATATACACGACATTATGGCTATGATATCATTCGCTCAAATGACCGGTCAGGAAGTCCAAGAGCAACTTCAAGCCCTGGGCCTCACGCAAGCTGAGGCGGCCCAACTGCTGGGGGTGTCGACTCGAACTCTCTCCCGATGGTGCACGGGCGGCGAAGCGGTGCCGGGGCCTGCCGAGGCGGCCCTGCGCGCCTGGCGGCGGCTCGATAAGCGAGTTCTGGCATGGCGACCCGACAGCGTGTCGATCGTTGAGGACAACGTCGAACGAATGGCGATCCACCGCCAGGAAGCCATTCGTCTCGACGACATCTTGCACCGGGTTGAATCGCGCGGCGGTCCTTCTGTGCCTTGGGCTGTCAGCCTTCCCGGGTGTGAGGCAAAGCTGGGTCAGGTCTACGTAAGCTTTTATAAGCTGCGCAATGGGGGATTTTCTCCGAGTGTTTACAGCCGCCGCGACGGCGTTGCTCCCGATATCAAGCGCGACTGGCCGCTGATCGAGGACGCGATCTTCTGCATCGCGCAGGAATTTGAGAAGCATGCTTCCCGGTCTGTCGCTTTGCGCGCGGTCGCCGCGGCCACTCGCTCCAAATCGCATGTCTTTGGCGAGCGTGGCCCTCGAATGCTGAATCCGGCGCAACGAGTGGAGCGCCAGCGCTCCATCGAGGCGCAAGCCGACCGAATTGATGAGCTGGCGAACCGCGCGGACGACGGTCGGCCGACATCGTACCGGGAGTTCAACGAAGTCCTCGCTACGTTGTCGGGCTTGGGCTATTCACCGCCGGCGCCTGCGCTCATATCAGCGGTCCCCCGCGCATACGTCGACCGTCGGGCGCGCGTGAGAATTCTGTTCGTGCGGGAGGGGGCCCATGAGGCGCCGGTGACCAAGGCCATCGAAACCGATGAGGTGAGTGTTAGGCGCATCGTCGCGGGTCGCGCATTGAAGTATTTGGGACCTCGCTTGCCGATCATTGGCGAATCCAGTCCCTTGACCTCGTTCACCGGGCCGGCGCACGTGGTGGTGGAAATTCCTGCGGGTGCGGACGTTGCGGGTGCCGAGCGATCAGGGCTCTACCTTATCAAAGACCTGACACCCGAGCAGGTCGAGCGTGCGCAATATTGACCACATCAGCGTGCATAACATTCCGTTTCGTGTCTTGCCCTCATACAC
Organism: Betaproteobacteria bacterium; assembly: GCA_025356085.1. Lineage (GTDB taxonomy): Bacteria > Pseudomonadota > Gammaproteobacteria > Burkholderiales > SG8-39 > RBG-16-66-20. The sequence goes on along the minus strand of JANXUV010000074.1, from coordinate 288 downwards.
CCGAGGCCGCCGTCTTATTGACTGTCTCAGAACTAATGCAATCTCCGAGGCAAAAAAAAGGGCAGATCGGCTTGTCTGATGCAGCCGCGCAGTACGCGCTGGGAAGCGCGTGCTTTTCTGAGACTACCGAGCAGCGCGCGGCCGAGCTGCCGGATGTTGTCGGGACGAGCGTTGGCGAGCGGGTGTTTCACGGCATGCCACGCGGCTTCGATCGGGTTGAGCTCAGGAGCGTAGGCGGGGAGCTTTTCCAGATGCAGGCGCGGATAGCGGCGGCAGAAGTCCTGCAAT
>JANXUV010000152.1 GCA_025356085.1 Betaproteobacteria bacterium | reverse complement strand
CTGATCGCGCCCGACACGCGCGCCAACCCCCAGGAAGCGCTGATCCAGACCAAGCAGCTGCTCGAGCAGGAAAAGGTCAAGTACATATTCGGGCCCTTCCTCACCCACGTGTTCAACGGCGTCGAGCCGTACATGACGCAGAACAATGGCAAATTCCTGCTGATGGGCGGCGCCACCGCGATCCACGCGATGCTCGGCACGCCCAACCGCGACTACCTGATCCGCACCTGGAACTGGGATGCGGGCGAGGCGGGCTTCGGCCAGCTGATGGTCGACTACGTGAAGAAGCAGGGCGCCAAGAAGGTGGCGATGCTGTTCCAGAACGACGCCTTCGGCAAGGTCGCGGTGGACATCTACTCGCCGATCTTCAAGAGCGCCGGCATCGAGCTGCAGGTCGAGCTGTTCGAACCGGGCACCAAGGATTTCTCCGCGCCGCTCGCCAAGCTCGCCGCCGGCAAGCCCGACTACCTGTTCCCGGGCTACGTCGACGCCGTGCTCTACGACATCGTGCGCCAGGCGACCGAGACGGGCCTGTTCAAGAAATTCTTCACGGTGCGCGGCTCGATGGGCCCGGCGCTGAAGAACAAGGACCTGATCGACGACTACATCGCCTACCTGCCTAAGTACTTCGAAGAGGCTGAGAAGACCGACCCGAAGATCAAGTCCTTCGTGGCCTCGTACAAGGCCTTCTACAAGCGCGACTTTCCCTACGACCAGGCGCCGCTGTGTTCCTCTTCCTGCTACGACCACGTCTACATGCTGGTCGAAGCGATGAAGAAGGCGGGCACGGTCGATGATGTGACCAAGGTCAAGGCCGCGTTGTTGTCAATCAACTACAGCGGCCTCTGGAACATCCGCTACGACAAGACGGGCGAGGCGGTGTTCGGCTTTGACGTACTGCACATGAAGAAGGGCGGTGCGATTACGGCCTCGCAGGTCCAGCCCAAGTAACCGTGGGGCAGTTGATAGTCGGGCAGCTGCTCAATGGCGCCATCGTAGGAACGCTTTACGGGATCATTGCCCTAGGCGTCACCCTTACGTTCGGGATCACCGGCATCGTGAATTTCGCCCTCGGGGCGTTCATGATGCTGGGCTGCTACATGGCGTGGTACCTGACCGACGGGGTGGGCATGCCTTACCCGGTGGCGGTGGTCGGCGCCGTCGCCATCACCTCGCTGGCCGGGCTGGTCGCGGACCAGACGCTGTTCCGCTTCACCCGCAACAACCTGGTCAACGGCCTGCTTGTCTCCATCGGCCTGATCGCGGTGATGGAAGGGGCCGCGCTGCTGATCTGGACCTCGACGCCGAAGAACATGGAATACGTCTGGCCCGGCGTATTCATGGTGGCCGGGCTGGTGGTGCCGAAGATGAAGCTGCTGGTGGTGGCGCTGCTGCTGGCGGTGATCCTCGCCACCTACGCGGCGCTCACGCGCACGTGGATCGGCCGGGCGGCCTATGCCTATGCGCAGAACCCGGAGGCGGCCGAACTGATGGGGGTGCGCACGAAACTGCTGCAATCCGGCGTGGTGGTGTATTCCACCGGGCTGGCGGGCCTGGGCGGGGCGTTGTACGCGAGCCTGTATTCCATCGACCCGACCCTCGGCGCGGTCTACATCCTCAAGGCGGTGGAGGCGGCGATCCTTGCCGGCATCGGCAGCGTGATGGGGTCGCTGTTCGGCGGCGTGCTGCTCGGCGTCACCGAGGGCGTCGGCTCGATCTACCTGCCGATCGCTTTTCGCGACGCTTACGGGCTGGTTTTCCTGGTCGCGATCCTGCTGTTCAAGCCGGCCGGCCTGTTCGCGGGGCGCAAGTGAAGACGGGCATGCGTCTTGTGCTCGCCGCGGCGGCTTTCGCGCTGCTGCCGCTGGTCGTGAAGAGCGATTTCATCCTTACCATCCTGGTGTTCTCGTTCCTGCTCGGCATGCTGGCGGTCGGCTTCAACCTGATCTTCGGCTACACCGGGCAGCTCTCGATGTTCCATGCGGCAGCCTTCGGAATCTCGGCCTATGCCACCTACCTGTCGATGACGCACTGGGGCACGTCCTTCTGGACCGGCATGCTGATTGCCTCCGCGCTGGTGCTGGCGCTGTCGGTGATCGTCGGCACCATCTGCTTCCGTTTCCGCCTCAAGGAATTCTATTTCGCGGTGGTGACCTTGGCGTTCTCCGAGATGGCGCGGCTGGTGGTGCTCAACTGGAACGGCGTCACCAACGGCACGCTGGGCATCATCCTGCAGGAGAAACCGAATATCTGGCTGCCGGGGCAGGGGCTGGTGAAGCTCGAGGGCACGCTGATGTGGTACTACGTGAGCCTCGTCGCGCTGGCGCTCACGGTGATCGTCTGCCTGCGGCTGGTGAACTCCTGGATGGGGCGCTGCTTCGCGGCAATCCGCCTGAACGACGAGCTGGGCGACACGCTCGGCATCAACGTGTTCCGCTACAAGCTCGCCGCGTTCGTCGTCGGCAACATCATCGCGGCGATCACTGGCGGCCTATACGCCTTCTACCTCGGCTCCATCGAGCCGGGCTTCCTGTCGATCGACCAGTCGCTCGCCATCGTGGCGATGGTGCTGCTGGGCGGGCGCGGCGCGGTGGCGGCGCCGGTGATCGGCGCGCTGGTGCTCACCGCGCTGCCGCACATGATCCATCTCGGCGCGGAATTGCGCTCCATCGTCTACGGCGCGATCCTGATCCTCACCATCCTGCTGATGCCGCAGGGGATCTACGGCACGCTGGCCCTGCTGGGACGCCGCCGTGCTGTTTGAAGTCGCCAACCTGACCAAGCGCTTCGACGGCCTGACCGCCGTGGCGGACCTGTCGTTCTCGATCGCGCACGGCGAAATCGTCGGCGTGTTCGGTCCCAACGGTTCGGGCAAGACGACCCTGCTCAGCCTCATCGCCGGCATGCTGGTGCCGACCGCAGGCCGGATCGTCTGGAAGGACCGGGAAATCCAGGGCGCCAAGCCGCACGACATCGCCGCCGCCGGTGTCGTGAAGACTTTCCAGAATCCCCAGCTGTTCGCCGAGCTAAGCGTGTTCGAGCACCTCATGATCGCCGGGCACCTGATGCTGAAGCGGCGGCTCGGCTGGCGCCGTGCCGCCACGCTGTTCAATCCCGACACCGGGCACGCCGGCGCGGACCTGGAGAAGCGCGCCACCGACGTGCTGCGCCTGTGCCGCCTGGAGGCGGCGCGCGACCAGGCCGCCGCCGGCCTGTCCTACGGCGAGGAGAAAATGCTGGGCGTGGCAATGGCGCTGATGTGCGAGCCCGAACTGCTGCTGCTGGATGAACCCGCCTCGGGCCTGGGTCAGCCCGAAATCGAGAACCTGGAAGCGGTGCTGCGCGACCTTCGCTCGCACGGCACGACGCTGTGCGTCATCGACCACAAGGTCGGCTTCCTCGGCAAGCTCGCCGACCGCGCCATCAGCCTGCACCACGGCGCGAAGATCGCCGAGGGGACGCCGGCCCAGGTGCTGAACGATCCCAGGGTCATCGCCGCCTACCTCGGCCAGCACCATGCTTGAATTCGAGCGCGTCAACGTGCACTACGGCAAGAACCACGTCCTCAAGGACCTGTCGGTGCGCGTCGGCGAAGGTGAAGTGGTGTCGCTGATCGGCTCCAACGCCGCCGGCAAGACCACCACGCTGCGCACCGCGCTTGGCCTCAAGAGCAGCACCTCGGGAAGCCTGCGCTTCGCAGGCGAAGACATCACGCGGCTCGCCACGCACCAGCGCGTGAACCGCGGGCTGGTGCTGGTGCCAGAGGGGCGGCAGGCATTCGTCAAGTTCACCGTGATCGAAAACCTGCTGATGGGCGCGTACCACCGCGCCGACCGCGACCAGGCGCAGAAGGAAATCGACATCGTGTTCGACATGTTTCCGCGCCTGCGCGAGCGGCGTGCGCAGAAGGCCGGCTCGATGTCGGGCGGCGAGCAGCAGATGCTCGCCATCGCGCGCGGCTTGATGGCGAAGCCCAAATGCCTGCTGCTGGACGAGCCGACGCTGGGCCTCGCGCCGATCATCGTCGAGGAAATCGCGCATACGGTGCGCCGCCTCGCCGCCGCCGGGATGACCATCCTGCTCGCGGAGCAGAACGCGGCGGTCGCGCTCGCCTGCGCTGCGCGCGCCTATGTGCTGGAATCAGGGAACATCTCGCTCCAGGGCGAGTCCGACGAATTGCGCAAGACCGACGCGATCAAGAGCCTTTACCTGGGAAATTAGAGACAAGGAGCCCGCCATGACGCCAGAACAGATCCTCGCCATCCCGCCGCGCGTGCTGAAGCAGTCGCAGCGCGAGGCCTATTTCAACGACGGCTTCATCATCCTCGAGAAAATCATCGGCGAGGAGTGGATCAAAAAGCTGCGCGACGCCACCGACGAGCTGGTCGAGCGCAGCCGCAAGGTCACCAAGTCGGACACCATCTACGACCTGGAGCCCGATCATCGCCCGGACGCGCCGCGCCTGCGCCGCGTTTCCAACCCGGTGGAGCAGCACCCGGTGTTCTGGGAATACTGCACCAAGTCGGTGATGCCGGACGCGGTGGCCGACCTGGTCGGCCCCGACGTCAAGTTCCACCACTCCAAGCTCAACTTCAAGTGGAAGCAGGGCGGCGAGGAAGTGAAATGGCACTACGACATTTCCTTCTGGCCGCACACCAACTATTCGCCGCTGACCATCGGCACCTACATCTACGACTGCAGCATGGAGCAGGGGCCGGTGGGTTTCATTCCGAAGAGCCACCTGATCGAGCCGGTGCTCGACCAGTACGACGAGAAGGGAAACTGGGTCGGCTGCCTGTCGGATGAGGTCATTGCGGGGCTGGCCACCGACAAGGCGGTCTATGCGGTCGCGCCGGCCGGCTCGCTCACGCTGCACAACTGCCGCACCGTGCACGGCTCGCCGAGGAACGATTCGGACCTCGGCCGGCCGTTGCTGCTCTACACGCTTACCTCAGCCGACGCCTTCCCCTACACGGGCAACCCGATCAAGCCGAAGCACGACCAGCAGATCATCCGCGGCAAGCGCGCGCAGTTCGCGCACCACGACCCAAGGCCCTGCCTGATTCCGCCGGACTGGTCGGCCGGCTATACCTCGATCTTCGCGCTGCAGCAGAAGGAAGACGCGGCCGTCGCCAAGGGCGCCGGCGCGATGATGTAGCTAGCCGCGCTTTTTGCCGAGCGCGGCTTCCAGCTTGGCCGCTTCCTCCGGCTTCATGCCGTAGCTGTGGTCGGCGTCGGGGAACTGCCCCCCACGCACTTCGGCCGCGTAGGTCTTGAGCGCGTCCACCGCGATCTGCGAGATATTGGCGTAGCGCTTGGTGAACTTGGGCTTGAACTGGTCGAACATGCCGAGCAGGTCGAAGGCGAGCAGCAGCTGGCCGCAGCTCGCCGACCCCGCGCCGATGCCGAAGGTGAAGATATCCACCGCGGCATCCACCGCCTTCGCCACCGGCGCCGGCACCGCTTCCACCTCGAAGCCGATCGCGCCCGCTTCCTCGATGGCGCGCGCGTCGTCGATGATCTTCAGCGCCTCCTCGGCTGTTTTTCCCTGCAGCTTGAAGCCGCCGTACTGGTGCACGAAATGCGGGCACATGCCGACGTGGCTCATTACCGGCACGCCGGCATCGGCGATCGCCTTGATGATGTCGAACTTGTCGCGGCCGCCCTGCATCTTGACGCAGTCCACGGCGCCTTCCTTCATGAAACGCAGCGCGTTGGCCACACCGACCTCCGCGTTCGCGTAGCTGCCATAGGGCATCGCTACCAGCCGAAAGGTGTTCGGCGCGCCGCGCTGTACCGCGAGGCAGTGCTCGATCATCATGTCCACCGTGACGGGCAGCGTGTTGGCATAGCCGTAGCTCACCATGCCAAGGCTGTCGCCGATGGCGCAGATGTCGATGCCGGCACGCTCGGCCCACACCGCGGTGGGGTAATCCGGGATCGAGGCCATGACGACTTTCTCGCCCGAGCGCTTGCGTGCGATGAGGTCGGGGACCGTGAGCTTTTTGCGTTCTTCAGTCATTGGATTCAGGCGCGGAAGGCCTGCTTGTCGGTGCCGGCGTAGAGCGCCTTCACCTGGCGCTCCACCGAATCGGCATGGGTGGCCAGCGCCGACTCGTCGAGGTCCTGCTGCGGGCGCGGCTCGTAATCGAAATTGTGGAATTTGTCGGCGCCGCGCACCAGCATCGCGGAATCGCGCACCTTGGTCTGCTTCACGTAGGTGGGGATGTAGCGGATCGCGAGTCCGATGCGGCGGTCGCTGGTCCGGTTCGGCTCGGAGCCATGCACCAGCTTGATGTGGTGCAGCGACATTTCGCCCGCCTTGAGCGGCACGCCGACGCCTTTTGACTTGTCCACTTCGACCGCGATTTCCTGCCCGCGCGAGAGCAGGTTGTCCTTGTGAAAGGTATCCACATGCGGGAGCTGGTCGATTTTGTGGCTGCCGGGCAGGAACTGCATGTAGCCGTTGTCGGGCGTGGCGTCGGTGAAGGCGACCCAGGCGGTGACCACGTCGTCGGGGTCCAGGCCCCAGTAGGTCGCGTCCTGGTGCCAGGAGACGAAGCCGGGATTGCTCGCCTCCTTGATGAAGAAATTGGTGGTCCAGCACAGGATGTCCGGTCCGATCACGTCCTCGATGGCGTCGAGGATTTTCGGGTGGTGCACCAGCGCGTCCGCCCAGGTGAACAGCAGGTGCGTCTTGTGGCGCCAGTTGCCCTGCAGCGGCTTGCCGGTCTTGGCCTCGTGCTGCTCCAGGTGGCGGCGGTAGCCGGCGGCCTCTTCGCGGCTCAGCACCGGCACCGGAAAATAAAAGCCGTCGCGCTGGAACTGCGCCACCGCGTCGCCACTCAGCAGCTTGGGCATCTGCGCCTCCTCAGGCAGGCAGAAAATATATGACTAATATATCACCAGCGTTCAGGGCGCCAGGCGTTCGATCTTCCAGATGTTTTTCGAGTGGCGATAGAGCAGGCGGTCGTGCAGCCGGTTTTCGCGTCCCTGCCAGAACTCGATCTGCGAGGGAATGACGCGATAGCCGCCCCAGTGGGGTGGCCGGGGAGGGTTGTCGCCGTATTTGGATTTTTCTTCTGTGACTGCATTTTCGAGAATTTCCCTGCCAGCAACGACGCTGCTTTGTGCCGAGCCGCGAGCCGACAGGCGAGCTCCTAAAGGCCGGCTCAAGAAATATTTGTCGGAATCAGAAGCGGATACCTTCTCGACCTTTCCCTCGATCCGCACCTGCCGCTCGAGTTGCGTCCAGAGGAACACCAGGCAGGCCTCCGACCGTGCGGCTAGCTGGCGGCCTTTGCGGCTGTCGTAGTTGGTGTAGAAGACGAAGCCGCCGCCATCCACGCCCTTGAGCAGCACCACGCGCGCATCAGGCGCGCCCTGCGGCGTGACGGTGGCGAGCGTCATGGCGTTGGCGAGCGGCAGCTGCGCGGCGAGCGCATCCTTGAACCAGCGCTCGAACTGCGCGAGCGGATCGGCCAGCGCATCGGCCTCGGCCAGCCCGGCGCGCATGTATTCCTGCCGCAGATTCGCGATGTTCATCGGGTGCAGATTCTATAATGCCCCCGATGAATTCCCCGGAAGGTGTGTTCGACTACGGCCACGGCATCAGCGCGGTCGACAGCGTCTATGACCGGCGCCTGCAGACCGCGATCCACCTGTTGATCGAGGACGGCCGGGCGGCGGTCATCGATACCGGCACTTCGCACGCGGTGCCGCATGTGCTGGCCGCGCTGGCGGGGAAAGGCGTGACGCCGGAAGCGGTGGATTACGTGATCCTCACGCATGTGCATCTCGATCATGCCGGCGGCGCGGGCCAGTTGATGGTGCGTTTCCCGAATGCGCGCCTGACGGTGCACCCGCGTGGTGCGAGGCACATCATCGACCCGAGCCGTCTCCGCGCGGCGACAGTGGCGATTTACGGCAGCGAGGAGACCCGGCGCGTCTATGGCGAGATCCTGCCGGTTCCTGCAGGGCGCGTGATCGAAACGCCGGAAGGGGCAACACTTCGCGTCGCGGGGCGCGAACTCCTCTTTCTGGATGCGCCGGGCCACGCGCGCCATCACGTCGTGGTGCGCGACGGCAACACGGGCCATCTGTTCGCCGGCGATACCTTCGGCCTCTCCTACAGGGAACTGGACCAGGACGGGCGGCAGTTCTCCTTTCCGACCACCAGCCCATCGCAGTTCGACCCGCCGGCGCTGCACCGCTCCATCGACCGGATGCTCTCCTATGGGCCGCAGGCCCTCTACATCACGCACTTCGGCCAACTGACGAACCTGACAGTCCTCGCCGCCGACCTGCACCGCCTGATCGACGCCCACGCCGAGCTGGGCGAGCGCCATCGGCGCGCCGGCGCGGAGCGAAAACGTCTGCTGACGGAAGGTGTTAGCGCACTGGTGCTCGCCGAACGCGAGCGCCAGGGCTGGCGTTTATCTAGGGAAGAAGTGCTGAAAATTTTCGCACTCGACATCGAATTGAACGCGCAGGGAATCGAATCCTGGCTGGATGCAGCGGGAAAAACGCGCGAAAAAAGCTGAAATCCGCTATGAAACGATTGACATGCTCCTCTGGATTCGGCATTGTTCGGGCACCGCTGGCCCGACGTCAGCGGAAGGAATACAGGGAAACTAATTCCGTATCGTTCAGAGGAGAAATAAAGATGGCGAAGAAAAAAGCGAAGAAAGCTGGCAAGAAACGCAAGCCGAATGCGGCGTTCATGAAGCCGATGAACCCGACCGCGGCCCTGGCAGCGGTGATCGGCAGCGGCGCGATGCCGCGCACCGAAGTGACCAAGAAGATCTGGCACTACATCAAGAAAAACAATCTGCAGGACAAGAAGAACCGTCGCAACATCAACGCGGACGACAAGCTCAAGCCCGTGTTCGGTGGCAAAGCCCAGGTCTCGATGTTCGAGATGACGAAACTGGTCAACAAGCACCTCAAGTAGCATCCCGCACCACCCCTGCCGGGGGCGCGGGCCCCCGGACAGGTTCCACCCTGTACTATCGCGGCTACAGTTCATGGATGCCGCAGGCAAAACCCTAGCAATCCTCTTTTCTCAGATCAGCGGCGCCACTGCGCTCTACGAATCGCTGGGCAACCGCGAGGCCGCGGACGTGATCGGCCAGGCGATGGACGGCCTGCGGGCGGCGGTGGAGAAGCACGGCGGCACGGTGGTCAAGACGATGGGCGATGAGCTTATCGGGCGTTTCAACAGCGCCGACCATGCGCTGCAGGCCGCGGGCGCGATGCACGCTTCCATGCAGGACAAGCGCGCGGGGCTGGCGGTGAAGGCCGGCTTCACCGTCGGTCCGGTGATCGAGGACAAGCAGGACGTTTTCGGCGACACCGTCAACGTCGCTTCGCGGCTGGCGGCGATGGCGAATCCGAAGCAGGTGCTGACCACGCGCCAGGCGGTGGACCACCTGTCGCCGCTGTCGCGCTCCACCTGCCGCAGCCTCTACACCACCGCCGTCAAAGGCAGGATCGAGAAAATCTCGGTGTACGAAGTCATCTGGGCCAACGACAAGAGCACCACCGTGGTGGGCGATGTCACCGACCAGAGCCCTCCCGAGCCGGTCACGCTCAAGCTCGTCTGGCGGGACAAGGTCTGGAACATGGGCGAGGAACTGCACAACGTCTCTGCCGGGCGCGATCCGGCCGGCGATATTGTGCTCGCCGGCGACAAGGTGTCTCGTGCGCATGCGCGCATTTTCCTGCGCCAGGGCAAGTTCGTGATCGCCGACCAGTCGGCCAACGGCACCTACGTGCAGATGCAGCATCGCGCGGAGATCCTGTTGCATCGCGAGGAATTCGTGCTGCTCGGTACCGGCCGCATCGGCCTCGGCCAGAGCATCGACGAGATCGGCGAGGACGCGATTACCTACGCCATCGGCTGAGCGGGCCGGGCACCCCTCAGGCCATGCTGACCAAGGTCACCCTGCTGTTCGTCCTCTACGGCGGCCCGGGCATCGCCGCCCTGCTGTTCCTGCTGCTCGGGTTCTCGATGGCGCGCACGCGCGCCGAGGTAATCTTCGTCGCCGTGCTGGCCGGGGCGCTGACCGCGGTTCAGGCCGCGGAACTCTATTTCCTGTGGGGGTTGCGGCGCGACCTGGGCGGCGATGGCGAAGATCTGCTGGTGCTGTGCGGCGCGTTCATCACGCTGCTCGCCGCCGCGGCCAACGCCGCGTTCGTCGTGCGCATGCTGCGTCCCAGCCGGCGCTGAGGCAGAACTGCATCGGCCGGGTTATCCTTGGCGCGCTGCCGGATCGCATTCAACAAACCATAGGGATCGCATGACAACGCTGGATATGGGCCGCTATTGCAACGTGATGGAAGACGTCAAGGGGCGGATCATCGCCATCGACCTCATCGGCACGCCGGCCGGGCAGGCGGTGCCAGTGGTGGTTCGCATCGAGTCCATCTACCTGCAGTACCGGAAAATTCTCGAGTTGTTCGCCTTCGCCTCCCTGCTGACCGCACCGGAGAAGTACGCGCAGGTATACGAGGCCTTTTCGAAGCAGCGCGACGCCGTGCAACTGCTGCAGGTATTGGAGCAGGCGAATCCGGATTTCTATCCGAAGCCGAAGCTTGCAGGCGCGGCCGGGAAAGCGCCGGCGGACCGCACTGGCGGATTCCTGACACCTGGGGATTTCATCGAGTTGCACCGCCGCTGCAGCGAGATCGCCTACGCGCGGGACCCCCTGGCGGGCTTGACGGATTTTGACTGGTATATGAGCCACGCCCAGGAGTGGCGCGACAAGATCATCGGCCTGTTGGACGTGCACGCCACGCGACTCGCCGGCACGCAGGATTGGCAGCTGGTAAGCATGCAGGGCGGCGGCGGCAAGGTGGTCAGCGTCCCATTCGACCCCGCGCCCGGCGCGAAAAGTTAGCGCAAAAAACTAAGCGTGATACTTGGAGACGCGCTCAACCTCGTTCTTCGAGCCCAGCACCACCGCGATGCGCTGATGCAGCTTGTGGGGCTGGATGTCGAGGATCCGCGTCGTGCCGTCGGTGGCGGCGCCGCCGGCCTGCTCGACGATGAAGGCCATCGGGTTGGCCTCGTACATCAGGCGCAGCCGGCCATCCTTGTTCTTCGAATCGCGCGGGTACATGAAGATGCCGCCGCGCGACAGCACGCGGTAGACGTCGGCCACCATCGAGGCCACCCAGCGCATGTTGAAATCCTTGCCGCGAGGCCCGTCCTTGCCGGCCAGGCACTCGTCGATGTAGCGCTTCACCGGCGCCTCCCAGCGGCGCATGTTCGACGCGTTGATCGCGAATTCCGCGGTGTCCTCGGGGATATTTATTTTTTCGTGGGTCAGGACGAAGGTGAAGGATTCTCGGTCCAGCGTGAAGCCATAGGCGCCGTCGCCCACGGTGATGACGAACTGCGTGGTGGGGCCGTAGACTGCGAAACCCGCCGCCACCTGGTCGCGCCCGGGCTGCAGGAAGCATTTCTCGTCCGGCACCGTCACGCCCTTGGGGCAGCGCAGCACGGAGAAGATGGTGCCGACCGAGATGTTGACGTCGATATTGGAGGAGCCGTCCAGCGGATCGAACAGGAGCAGGTATTCGCCGCGCGGGTAGTGCGTCGGCGTCGGCTTGACATCCTCCATCTCCTCCGACACCAGCGCGGCGAGGTTGCCGCCCCATTCATTGGCCTCGAGCAGGATCTCGTTGGACATCACGTCCAGGTTCTTCTGGATTTCACCCTGGACGTTCTCGCTGCCGGCCGAGCCGTGGCCGCCGCCCAGCGAACCCTTGTTGACGCGCGTGCTGATCGCCTTGCAGGCGCGCGCGATGGTTTCGAGGAGCAGCCGCAGGTCGGCGTTGATCTTGCCGGCGCGCTGGCGCTCGATGAGGAACTGGGTGAGGGAGGTGCGGCACATGCCGGGATTCTAGCGTGCCAGCCGTATTCGCCTGCCGGCCAGCCAGCTGCCGATCAGCAGCGCGCCGGCCATGGTCCACAGGATCGGCGCCATGCCGAGCGCGGTGCCCACCGCGCCGAAGGCGAGCGGCATGAACGTCTGGCTGGCGTTGATCATGGTGGTGCGCATGCCGACCACCTCGCCCTGGCGGCCTGCCGGCGAGGCGGCGTAGAGCGCGGCCATGATCATCGGCTGCGCGCAGCCCAGGCCGAGGCCGAGCAGGAACGACAGCGCGATCAGATACGGCACCTGCGTCACCAGCGGGAACAGCGAATAGGCGATGCCGGCGATCGCCAGCGCGGTGCAGACCACGGTCCACTCGCTCAGGCGGCGCGCCACCGTGGGCATGAACAGCCGCACCACGAAAGTCGCCAGCGCGAAGCTACTCATGACGATGCCGATGGTGGAAGGGGACAAGCCGATTCTCGTACCGTAGATCGGGATCACGAAGGTGTACATGTCCCAGCCGGTGGCAAGCAGGCCGCTGAACAGGAACACCGGCAGCAGGCGCGGGTTGCGCAGCAGGTCGGCGATGTGCCGCTGCGCGGCATCGGCGCGCGGCGCCTGCGGCCCCGGCGTCGCGCGACGTTTCCAAAGCAGCAGCGCGGTGCCCACGGCGGGTGGCAGCGACAGCAGCAGGAACGCCGTGCCGTGGCCCGCCAGGTCGATGGCGAAGCCGGCCAGCAGGGGGCCGAGGAAGCCGCTGACGGAATAGCCGAGCGCGAACCAGCTGAAATTCACCGGCCGCTCGGAAGGCTCGCCCAGGTTGCCGATGACGTGGTTGAGCGCGATGTGCTGCATCATGAAAGCCGTGCCGACGACGGCCGCCGAGATGAACAGCATCGGCAGTTCGTGCGAGACCAGCGGCAGCAGCATGCCGGCGGCGACGACGGCGCCGGCGATGGCGATCGGGCGGAAGGCGCCGACGCGGTCCACCAGCCGGCCGGCTTGCACCGCCAGCAGCATCGGGATTACCGCATAGAGCGCCATCAGCACCCCGATCGCCAGTGGCGAGGCGCCCTGGCTGATCGCCGACAGCGACACCGTTATGCGACTGCCGACGAAGCCGACGTGGCTCAGCACCGTCAGCAGGATAAAAAAGGCGAGGGGCTTCAACGCGGGGAATTTTACGCGCCGACCCCCTTTTCGTTAGCGACCCTGCAGGGCGGCGATGCGCTGCTCCATCGGCGGGTGCGTCGAGAACAGCGCGCCCCAGCCACCGGGGCCCGCGCTGATACCGGAGGCCTTCATGGCTTCCGGCAATGCGCCGGGGACCAGGCCGCCCAGGCGCTGCAGGGCGCTGACCATCGGCTGCGACGAGCCCAGCAGGCTGGCCGAGGCCGCATCGGCGCGGAATTCGCGGCGGCGCGAGAACCAGGCCACGATCATCGAGGCGATGAAGCCCAGCAGGATCTGGCTGGCGATGACGGTGACGAAGTAGCCGATGCCCTGGCCGCGCTCGTTCTTCAGGATCATGCGGTCGACGACGTAGCCGATCAGGCGCGACAGGAAGATGACGAAGGTGTTCACCACGCCCTGGATCAGCGTGAGCGTCACCATGTCGCCGTTAGCGACGTGGCCGATCTCATGGCCGAGCACGGCCTCCACTTCGTCGCGCGACATCGAGTCGAGCAGGCCGCTGGACACCGCCACGAGGGCAGAATCGCGGAAGGCGCCGGTGGCGAAGGCATTCGGCTCGCCGTCGTAGATGGCGACCTCCGGCATGCCGATGCCGGCTTTCTCCGAGAGCTTCTTGACGGTGTTCACCAGCCAGTACTGCGTGCTGCCCTCGGTGCCGTCGATGACCTGGGCGCCGGTGGACCGCTTGGCCATCCATTTCGAGATCAGCAGCGAGATGAACGCGCCGCCGAAGCCGAAGATCGATGCCATGATCAGCGTCGGCATGACCTGGAAGCCTTCCTGGGCGAGCGCCCGGTCGAGGCCGAGCACGCTGATGACGATCGACAACAGGATCATCACCGCGAAGTTCGTGGCGATCAGAAGTGCGATTCTTTTCATGTGGTTAGGTCCCTCCGTGGTATTAGATGGGGGCGGCGCGCGCTGATTCAAGGATCATGCGCGCGCCCTTTTCTGCGATGAAATAGGTTGGGGCATTGGTATTACCCGACGTAATACGCGGCATCACGGACGCATCGATCACTCGCAGTCGGTCCACGCCCAACACCCTCAGCCGATCGTCCACCACTGCCATTGGATCGCTGCCCATTTTGCAGGTGCCGACCGGATGGAAGATGGTGGTGCCGAGTTCTCCCGCGGCCTGTTCGAGTTCATTTTCCGTTTGAATCGCGACACCTGGGCGAAATTCCTCCGGTTCGTACTTCGCCAGTGCCTTCGAGGCCATGATGCGGCGCGTGAATCGCATGCCATCCACCGCCACCTTGCGGTCTTCGGGCGTCGAGAGGTAGTTGAGCTTGATTTCCGGGTAGTCCGCCGCCGCCGGCGATTTGATGCGCACCCAGCCGCGCGAGGTCGGGCGCAGGTTGCAGACGCTGGGCGTGATGGCGGGAAAGGGGTGCAGCGGCTCGCCGAACTTGTCCAGCGACAGCGGCTGCACGTGCCATTCGATGTTCGGCGTCGGCTGCGAGGGGTCGCTCTTCGCGAACGCGCCCAGCTGCGAGGGCGGCATGGTGAGCGGCCCGGTCTTGCGCAACAGGTACTGCAGCCCCATCGCCGCCTTGCCGAACAGGCTGTGGGTCATCTCGTTCAACGTGCGCACGTTCTTCACCTTGTACTGCATGCGGATCTGCAAGTGATCGTGCAGGTTCTCGCCGACGCCCGGCAGGTCTTGAACCGGTTTTATTCCGAATTGATTTAACAACCCGCAGGGACCAATTCCCGACAATTGAAGTGTCTGCGGCGAACCAATCGATCCTAGCGCCAGGATGCTTTCGCGCTTCGCTTCCGCGAAAAGTTTTTCCCCGTCACGCACGAATTCGAAGCCCAGCGCCTTCTTTCCTTCGAAGCGAATTTTCTCTACGTGTGAATTCAAGAGAACGGTGAGGTTCTTCCGGTGCAGCACCGGCCTCAGGTAGGCGTTGGTCGCGCTCCAGCGCCGCCCGCCCTTCTGGGTCATCTGAAAGGGCGCGCAGCCGGCGTTGTCGCCGCTGTTGAACGACTTGATCGGCGCGATGCCGCATTCGGCGGCCGCCTCGCGCCACGCATCGACGATCTCCCAGCGCACGCGCGGGTCTTCGATGTAGAGATCCTGTTCCAGCTTCTTGAAATAGGGCAGAGCCGAATCCCAGGACCAGTCCTCGTTGCCAAGCGCAGCCCAGTGGTCGTAGTCCTCCTTCTGGCCGCGCATGTAGATCATGGCGTTGATCGAAGAGCAGCCGCCGAGCACGCGCCCGCGCGCGTAGTGGATCGAGCGGCCGGCGAGGTGCGCGTCTGGCTCGGTCTTATAGCACCAGTCGGTGCGCGGGTTGGCGATGGTGTAGAGGTAGCCGACCGGCACGTCGATCCAGAACCAGTCGTCCTGGCCGCCGGCTTCCAGCAACAGTACCGAAATGGATGGATTTGCCGAGAGCCGGTTGGCGAGCAGGCAGCCCGCGCTGCCCGCGCCGGCGATGACATAGTCGAATTGCATTCGGGCAACTAGTTGGAGAATTCCATGGTGCCGTCCTCGATCCGGCCGAAGCGCAGGGTCATGATGTCGCGCGCGTAATTCTGGCGCAATTTCCACGGCGCCTTGGAGCCTTGCTTCGGGAACTTGTCGAGCGTGCGCTGGATGTAGCCCGAGGAAAAATCGACCCAGGGCTCCTCGGTGATCGAGGCATCCGTCATTCGCGGCGTGCATTGCGCGTAGCCGCGCTTCTTCATGTGGTTGAGCAGGCGGCAGACGTACTCGCAGGTCAGATCGCACTTCAGCGTCCATGACGCATTGGTGTAGCCGAAGGAAGAGGCGAGATTGGGCACCCCGCTGTACATCAGGCCCTTGTAGTTGAAGGTCGTCGCCGGGTCCACGCGGATTCCATCGACCGTGAGTTGTACGCCGCTGAGGATTTCCAGGTCCAACCCGGTGGCGGTGACGACCAGGTCGGCCTCGAGTTCGGCGCCGGATTTGAGTTTGATGCCTTTCTCGGTGAAGGTTTCAATCTGGTCGGTGATCACCGAGGCTTTTTTGCTCCGTAAGGCGATAAACAGGTCCGCATCCGGAATCAGGCACATGCGCTGTTCCCAGGGGTTGTAGCGCGGGGTGAAATGCCTGTCGACGTCGTAGTCGGGCCCGAGATAGGCGCGCACGCCCCCCAGGATCATTTTTTTCGCGAGCGCGGGCCTGCGCCGGCACAGATTGAAGAAATACTGCTGCAGCAGCACCCGCTTCCAGCGCGTGATGCCGTAGGCGAGCATCGATGGCAGCCAGCGGCGCAGGCGGTTGGCCATGGCGTCTTCTGCGGGCCGCGCGACCACGTAGGTTGGCGAGCGCTGCAGCATGGTCACGTGCGCAGCGGTCTTTGCCATCTCCGGCACCAGCGTCACCGCTGTGGCGCCGCTGCCGATCACCACCACGCGTTTGCCCTCGTAGGCGATGTCCTCGGCCCACTTCTGCGGATGCACGACACGGCCCGCGAAACGTTCGATGCCGGGGAACTTGGGCGTATAGCCTTCCGAGTACTTGTAGTAACCGCCGCAGACGAATAGGAAGCGGCAGGTGAAGCGCGCCGGTTCTTTTGATTTGCCGCGCTCCGCCTCGACGGTCCATTTCGAATCCGCCGTCGACCAGGAGGCGCTCTTCACCTGGTGGCCGAAGCGGATCTTGCGGTCGATACCGTGGTCCCTCGCCGTGTCCCGCA
Organism: Betaproteobacteria bacterium; assembly: GCA_025356085.1. Classification (GTDB taxonomy): domain Bacteria; phylum Pseudomonadota; class Gammaproteobacteria; order Burkholderiales; family SG8-39; genus RBG-16-66-20. Next base: position 14,267 of record JANXUV010000152.1, on the reverse strand, counting down.
CGTACTTGAGAATCGACGGGCCGTCGGCGATGGCCTTCGCTTCCTCCCATGGCCGGAAGGAGTAGCCAAGCGTGTACATGTCTGAATCCGAACGGATGCCGGGATAGCGGAACAGGTCCCAGGTGCCGCCGATGGCGTCGCGGCCTTCGAGGATCGCGTAGCTCCGGTCCGGGCTGCGGGTCTGCAGGTGATAGCCCGCGCCAATTCCGGACAGGCCGGCGCCGATGATCAGTACGTCGAAATGCTCGGGGTGCACCTGCCGATTATAGAAGGCGGAGCGCGGGATGCCCGCTTAAAATCTCCGCCCATGAATCCACAAGCAAGCAAGGCGACGGTATTCCGCGCGCTGCACGCGCGCACGCGGCCCTTCCTCATCCCGAATCCCTGGGACCGGGGATCGGCAATGATTCTCGAGAGCATGGGGTTCGAAGCGCTGGCGACGACCAGCCTCGGCCTCGCCAACGTGTTGGGCGAGCGAGACGTCACGCTGCGGCAGGTGATCGACAACTGCCGCGAGATATGCGAGGCGACGCGGCTGCCGGTGAATGCCGACCTGGAGAACGGCTTCGCCGACGAGCCGCGCGAAGCGGCCAAGGCCATCCGGCTTGCGTGCGAGGCTGGCGCCGTCGGTGGCTCCATCGAGGATTCGACCGGGGACGCGGCAATGCCGATCTACGATTTCAACCTCGCGGTCGAGCGCGTGCAGGCAGCGGTCGAAGTGGCGCGCTCCCTGCCGGTATCGTTCATGCTCACCGCCCGCGCCGAGAATTTCCTGCACGGCAGAAAAGACATGGATGACACCATCCGCCGCCTGCAGGCCTTCGAGGCCGCCGGCGCGGACGTGCTGTACGCGCCCGGCCTGTACAGCCTCACGGAAATCCGCGCCGTTACGTCTACTCTGAAGAAGCCCTTCAATCTCGTCATGGGCTTCGCCGATCCGACGCTCACGCTGGATCAGCTCGGCGAAGCGGGGGTGCGACGCGTCAGCATCGGCGGCGGCCTGAACAGGGTCGCCCTGAAGGCCTTCATGGATGCCGCGAAGCAGATGCGCGACGGTAACTTCGGCTTCATCACGTCGATGGCGCCGATGGCCGAAGTACGGGGCGCCTTTCAGCGCCCCGCCAAGCCTTAATTTCTAGCCCCGACTTATTGTCCGGGCGTACTGCAACGGCCCATGGCGGGGCTGTTCCGGCTGCTTGGTCTGCTGTTGCTGCTGCGGTTGCGCCTGCTGCTGCCGCGGTTGCTGTTGCTGCTTTGGCGCAGCGTGCTGATGGCGCTGGCCGCCTTTGCCGCTGCCGCCGCCTCCGTTGCCACCGCCATTGCCGCGGCGCTGGTTGTGCTGCGACGGCCGCTGGTGCTGCTGCGGACGGCGCCCCTGGTTGCGTTGCGGTTGCGCCGCGCGCGGCTTCTGGTGCAGCGGGTTGCCCGGCTCGAAGCCCGGCACCACGCGCACTTCCACTTCGCGGGTCATAAGGCGCTCGATGGCGATCATCAGCGGCCGGTCATCGAAGCTGACCAGCGACACCGCCTCGCCTGAGGAGCCCGCGCGGCCGGTGCGGCCGATGCGGTGCACGTAATCCTCGGGGACGTGCGGAAGATCGAAGTTGACCACATGCGGCAGTTCATCGATATCGATGCCGCGCGCCGCGATGTCGGTCGCCACCAGCACCTGCAGTTCGTTGTTCTTGAAGCGCTTCAGCACGCGCGTGCGCTGCGGCTGGCTCTTGTTGCCGTGAATGGCGTCGGCCTGGATGCCGTCTTTTTCGAGCGCCTCGGCGAGACGGTTCGCGCCGCGCTTGGTTTTCGAGAACACCAGCACCTGCTGCCAATTGTTCGTCTTCACCAGGTGCGCGAGCAGATCCTTCTTGCGCGACTGGTCCACCGGGTGCTGCACCTGGGCGACCAGCTCGGCCGGCGTGTTGCGCCGGGCGACTTCCACCAGCTGCGGGCTCTGCATGAAGGTGCCGGCTAGCTTGCGGATTTCTTCCGGGAAAGTGGCCGAGAACATCAGGTTCTGGCGCTGCTTCGGCAGCAGGCCGATGATGCGGCGGATGTCGTGGATGAAGCCCATGTCCAGCATGCGGTCGGCTTCGTCCAGCACCAGGATCTCGACGTGGCGCAGGTCGATGGTGCGTTGCTGCACGTGATCGAGCAGCCGGCCCGGCGTCGCGACGACGATGTCCACGCCGCGGCGCAGTTCCTGGATCTGCGGGTTGATGTTCATGCCGCCGAAGATCGTGGTCGAGCGCAGCGGCTTGTACTTGCCGTAAGTGCGCACGCTTTCCTGCACCTGCGCCGCGAGTTCGCGGGTCGGCACCAGGATCAGGCAGCGGACCGTCCGGCCCGGGCCCTTCTTGTTGAGAATCTCGAGCAGCGGCAGCGTGAAGCCGGCGGTCTTGCCGGTTCCCGTTTGCGCGGCGGCAAGCAAATCCTTGCCTGCGAGCACAACGGGAATCGCTTGCGCCTGGATGGGGGTGGGGACCGTGTAGCCCTGTTCGGACACAGCACGGAGCAACTCGGCCGAAAGGCCGAGGGAATCAAACGATGGTGTAATGGTATTTCTCCTGAACGATCGGCCTGGGAGGGATACGTAAACCTCCAACCGGTTCAGGCAGAAACGACTTTAAGTGAGCTAACCGGATGACGCTAAAAGTAATGCTGCGGCGCATTATACACTAAGCCGCCAGGCGGTGCTCGTAGTAAGGCCGTTCCCGGTCATCAAGGATCGATTGGAGTTCTTCTTTCGATCGACCTTCCGGCGTTAGCCAGGCGTCCAGGTTCTCAGACTTGATGGGAATGGGGCAGCGATCGTGTCCAGTGGCTGCGACTTCGGCCGGTGGCTCATCGGTGATGGCGGCGAACGAATAGAGATCCGGTTCGCCTGGGCTTTCCCATTTATCCCAAAGGCAGGCGAGCAGCATTGGTTCGGGAGACTGCGCTTTGAATTCGAGGATCAGGTTCTTGGACTTCTCGCCGGGCTTCAGGGCGCGGCGCTCGAAATCTTCCAGCGCTACGTTCTCATAAAAGGCCCACGCGACCATGATGGCGTGGCGTTTGCCGAAGAGGTCTTTCCAGAACCCTTCCAGGTTGTCGCGGCGGGCGTTGTAAAGACCGTCGAATTTCTTGTCGATCGACGCGGGCTTGCCATTGAGGCGGCAGTGGTAGCGCATCGGCATGATTACGCGGTCGCCATCCACGTTGGCTATTACTAGCGTGTACCAGAACGGGTAGATGCGCGAGTCCGTGGGCTTGGCCTCGCGCCGGTCGAGATTTGCGAGCTGGTCGCGATGCCACTCCACTTTGTTGCTGGCGATACGTTGCTCGCTCTGCGCTTTCGGCGTCGGCTTGGTCGCCAGGGTACGCTCTGCGGTTATCAGTCGCGCGCGCTGCTTGAACAGACCGCTTTCCAGGCCAGTGCGTCGCGCGGCCCGGTGCTGCGCAAAGAGCGCCGCGATTTCCCTGTCTTCTTCGGTGGTGGGATTGTCGAAGTTCGCTTCCAGCGCCTTCGGCCATTTCGGAACGTCCCGTGGCTTGAGGCCGGGGCGGTTAAATCGCAACAACTGCTTCATGGCATCGCGGCGAATGCGCTCGGTAGCGCCGTGGCGGGCGAGCCTCTTCAGACTCTCCTCGACCATTGCGGAGTAGCACATCGAACCGCCTAGCCGCCTAGTTCGGCGATTTTCTTCTTCGCTTCCGCGGCGAAAATTCCGTGCGGAAACTGCTCAAGGTACAGTTTCAGGTCCTCGGCATCGTCGCTGTCCTTCACTTCTTCCCAGAATTCCGTCTCGGCTTCGGTGTTGTGCGAGCTGGGCGCGGGCGACGACGGGGGCGGCAACGGCTTGGCGATGACTTCGTCGGGGTCCTCTGGAGGCTTGCCTGCGAGGATGCGTTTCAGCGCATCGGCGAAGGCGCGCGCAGTCTGATAGCGCTGCTCGGTTTCCTTGGCCAGGGCTCGCGCGACGACGCGGTCGATCTCGGGCGGCAGCTGCATGATCTGCGAAGGCCAGACCGGGTCTTCCATGATGATCTTTTTCGCCAGTTCCCACTGCGTGCCCTCGAACGGCTTTTTGCCGGTGAGGAACTGGTAGAAGACGATGCCGGCGGAGAAGAGGTCGGTGCGCCGGTCGACCTTCTGCCCCTGGATCTGCTCCGGCGACATGTAGGAGGGCGTACCGACGACGGTACCGACCTTGGTCGCCTCGGCCTGGTCGCCCTCGGGCTCGTTAACGCGCGCCACGCCGAAATCGGTGAGCTTGGCGTGGCCTTCGGCGTCGATCATAATGTTGGCCGGCTTGATGTCGCGGTGGATCACGCCCGCCTCGTGCGCGAAGTGCAGCGCATCGAGCAGCTCGGCCATCAGGCGGAAAATGGTTCCGAGGTCGTAGCGCTCGTTGGCGTCGAAGTGGTCCTTGAGCTCCTTGCCCTCGATGTGCTCCATCACGATGTAGGCGAGGTCGCCTTCGGTGCCGAAGTCGTACACTTGCACGATGTTGCGGTGGTTGAGCCGCGCCACGGCGCGCACTTCGCGCTCGAAGCGCACGGCGATCATGCGCGCGGCCTCCTCATCCAGCTTGCGGGTGAGGATGGTCTTGATCGCCACCCGGCGATTCAGGTTGGGATCGAGGCCGTCGTAGACCAGGCCCATCGCCCCCTTGCCGAGGACGCCCTGGATCTTGTAACGGCCAAGCGATTTGAGTTCGTTTTCCACTGGCAGATAATACTAAGGCATGTCCATTCGATTCGGCATAGACCTTGGCGGCACGAAGATAGAACTGATCTCGCTCGACGGGGCGGGAGAGGAACTAATGCGCAAACGCGTGCCGACGCCGCAGGGAAATTACCCGGCGACGGTGCGTACCGCTGTTTCCCTTGTTCTGGAAGCCGAAACGGAACTCAAGGCAAAAGCGACGGTGGGCGTCGGCATTCCCGGCTCGCAATCGCGTGTGACGGGGCTGATAAAAAACGCCAATTCGACCTGCTTGATCGGCCACGACTTGAAGGGCGACCTGGAGCGGGCGCTGGCCAGGGAGGTCCGCGTCGAGAACGACGCCAATTGCTTCGCGCTGTCCGAGGCGACCGATGGCGCGGGGAAGGGCGCAAAGGTGGTGTTCGGCGTCATCCTCGGCACCGGCGTCGGGGCGGGAATCGTCGTCAATGGGGAAGTGCTGCTCGGGCCGAACGCGATTGCGGGGGAGTGGGGGCACAACCCGCTGCCGTTGCCGCGCAAGGAAGACCTGCCGTTGCCCGACTGCTACTGCGGGCGGAAGGGATGCATCGAGGCCTACCTGTCCGGGCCGGCGCTGGCGAAGGATGGGGAGAACCTTGATCGCTATGAAGAAAGGCTGGCGCGGGCGCTGGCGGGGGTGATCAACATCCTCGACCCGGATTCGATTGTGCTGGGCGGGGGAATATCCAACATCCAGCGGCTGTATGCCACGGTACCGTTACTATGGGCGCCGCACGTTTTTTCGGACCAGGTGGCCACCAAGCTGTTGCCGCCGGTGCATGGAGACTCCAGCGGCGTGCGCGGCGCGGCATGGCTCTGGGGCAGGTGAAGCGGGACAAAAAGGGAGAAAACGCATGAAAAAGACAATCGCAATTTCCGTAATGCTGGCGCTTGCGCCCGCCGCGCAGGCGGCCGACATCGAGGCGGGCAGGGCCAAGGTCGCGGAAGTCTGCAGCGCCTGCCACGGCGAGAACGGGGTGAGCGTGAGCGACACCATCCCGAACCTCGCCGGCCAGCGCGCGGCCTATCTGGAATCGCAGCTCAGGGCATTCAAGGACGGCGCGCGCAAGCCGCAGAGCCCGGCCAATCCGGCGGCGATCATGAATGCAATGGCGGCGCAGCTGAGTCCGGCGCAGATCTCCGATGTCGCGGCCTACTTCGCTTCGCTGGCCCCGCAGCCGACCGCGACGAAGTCCCCGCTGATGGCGACCGCCGTGAAGTCCAACCTGACTTTTCCGGAGGGCTTCAAGGATTCGTTCGTGAAGTACCACACCATCAATTTCCCGGCCACCAAGCAGGTGCGCTACTACTACGGAAACAAGGAAGCGGTGCAGGCGGCGAAGGCGGGCAAGCCGCTGCCCGACGGCTCCTACCTGATCGCCGAAGTCTTTGCGGCCAAGCTCGATGCCGACCAGAAGCCGGTGATGGGCAGCGACGGTTTTTACGTCGCCGACAAGCCGCTCTTCTATACCGCGATGGGCACGGGCGCGGGCTGGGGCGCGGATATTCCCGCCCCGCTTCGCAATGGCAACTGGAACTACGCGGTGTTCACGCTGGACAAGAAGGCGCGCCCCGGCGTGAATCAAGCCGAGTGCCTCGGCTGCCACCAGCCGCTGGGCGCGGTGAGCTACACCTTCACGCTGAAAGAGCTATCGCAGGCGAAGTAGCAAAAAGGGGCTACGGCTCCTTCCTTCCCTGAATGACGATGCGGGCGTTGCGGTCGAAGGTCCAGTAGGCGATGGCCCAGTCGATCAGCACCACGATTCGGTTGCGAAAGCCGATCAGGAAGTAGATGTGGGCCAGCAGCCAGAGCAGCCACGCCGGGTAGCCTGACATGTGCAGCTTGCCCAGCACCGCCACTGCCGAGTTGCGGCCGATGGTCGCCAGCATGCCGACGTCCTTGTAGCGGAATTTTTTTGTCTTTTCGTTTCGCAACGACAAGACCAGATTCTTCGCGACAAACGTCCCCATCTGCTTTGCCGCCGGCGCGATGCCCGGCACCGGCGGCGTATGCCAGGGCAGCGCCGCAAGGTCGCCGATCACCGTGACTTCCGGGTGGCCGTCGATCGCGAGGTCCTCGCCGACGATTACGCGGCCCGCGCGGTCGATCGGCACGCCCAGGCTCGCGCCCAGCGGCGAGGCGGCGACGCCGGCCGCCCAGATGACCGTGTTTGCAGCAAGCCGGTCCGGCCCGAGTTGCACGCCCTCGGCATCGATTCCCGTCACGGTCTTGCCCAGCCACACCGTGACGCCCAGGCGCTCCAGCTGCAGCCGCGCGCGCTCCGATAGCGCTGGCGGATAACCCGGCAGCACGCGTTCACCTCCCTCGACCAGCACCACGCGCGCGTTGCGAGGATCGAAGCGACGGAATTCTCCATGCAGCGTATGGCGCGCGATTTCCGCGAAGGAGCCGGCCAATTCGACGCCGGTGGCGCCGCCGCCGATGACGACGAAGGTGAGCAGGGAGGCGCGTCCTGCCGGGTCGGTCTCGCGTTCCGCGTGCTCAAACGCGAGCAGCACCCGGCGTCGGATTTCGTAGGCGTCCTCGAGCGTCTTCAGGCTGGGGGCATAGGCCTCCCAAGCGTCGTTGCCGAAATAGTTGTTGGCCGCGCCGGTGGCGACGATCAGGCGGTCGTAGGCGATTTCGTCGCCGCCGTCCAGCACCACCGCGCGGCGCGCGAGGTCCACGCACTCGGCGTTGCCGTAGATCACGGTGGCGTTTTTCTGATCGGCGAGGATGTGGCGGATCGGCGCGGCAACCGCGGGCGCAGTCAGGCCCGCCGTGGCGACCTGGTAGAGCAGGGGCTGGAACAGATGGTGATTGGTGCGGTCGACGACCGTGACGCGGACCGGCTTGCCGGCGAGAGCGCGTACGGCGAACAGGCCGCCGAAGCCGCAGCCGAGCACGACGACGTGAGGCGTCGTCCTTTCGTCTATGTGCGGAAACACACATTGAGTTTACAACCCGTTACACGATTTACCGAAAAGCAGTGTCTTTATCCGGGGCGGCGGCGTTGAATGGGTCATCGGGAATTTCCCGCCAACAGCAAGGAGGCACCATCATGAAACGTCTAGCCATCGCAGTAGCAGTCGGCGCACTGTTCTCGGGCGCGGCATTCGCCCAACAGGGCACCGTGCAGCGCGACGTCAACCAGCAGCAGCGCATCGAGAACGGCCTGCAATCCGGGCAGCTCAACACCAAGGAAGCTTCCCGTCTTGAGAGCGAGCAGTCGCGCATCCAGCGCGATCAGGCGCGGGCGCTGAGCGACGGCAAGCTGTCGCCGGCGGAGAAAGCGCGCCTGGACCGTGAGCAGAACCAGGCCAGCCGCGACATCAACCGCCTGGAGAACAACAAGGCCACCGGCAACCCGAATTCGGCTTCGTCGAAGCGCATGCAGGCCGACGTGCAGCGCAACATCAACCAGCAAACGCGCATCGAGCAGGGCGTCAAATCCGGGCAGCTCACCAACCGCGAAACCGCGCGGCTGGAAGCCGGCCAGTCACGGGTCGAGAAGCGCGAGGCGCGCGCAGGGGCCGACGGCCACGTAGGCTCGCATGAGCAGGCGCGCATCCAGTCGGCGGAAAATCGCCAGAGCGCGCGCGTCCATCGCGAGAAGCACGACGCGCAGACACGCTGAGTCGGCTACACTGCGCCGGAAGCCGAGCCTTCCGGCGCATTTTTTATTGCGAGAAGAACGGGATATGAAAACCCTTACTGCAGTTTTCATCGCAGGATCGTTTTTCAGCGCCGCCGCCCTGGCGCAGCAGGGCGACATGAATCGCGAGCGCGACAACGACCGCCGCGTCCACCATCGGGACCACGGCGCATCCACCACCGCGCCGCGCTCGTACGTCCCGCGAGCCGGGGCTCCGGACCCCTACGCCCCGAAAGTCGGCGCGCCGGACCCGTATGCTCCGCGGGCCGGCGCCCCTGATCCTTATGCCACGCGGGCTGGCGCTCCGGATCCGTATGCCACGAAGGCCGGCGATCCGAACGCGGGACGCATCCAGTCCGACACGGGTGGCAGCGCGCGCAGGCGCTGAACCCGCTACACTCGCCGGGGCAATGGAACTCCCGGCAAAGTTGGCGCCCGGCCTCACCGGGCGGGCAGAACTCATCGTTGGCGAACAGCACACCGCTCCGCGCGTCGGCAGCGGGCATGTGCATGTGCTCGCCACGCCGGTAATGATCAACCTCTTCGAGGCCGCGGCGCTGGACGCCGTGGATCAGTACCTGCCCGGCGGCTACCAGAGCCTGGGCACTGTGCTCAACGTGCGCCACATCGCCGCGACGCCTGTTGGATTGAAGGTTTTTGCCCTGGCAAAAATTTTAGAAATAGAAGGAAGAACGGTATTCCTTTCAGTCGAAGCCCATGACGAAAAAGAATTGATCGGCGACGGCCTGCATGAGCGCGTCGTCGTCAACGTCGATAAGTTTTCCCTGAGAGTCGCGAAGAAAAGTGCGCGCTGACGCGGTCGTCCTCGGCGCGGGCATCGTCGGCATCAGCGTGGCGCTGCACCTGCAGGCGCGCGGCCGGTCGGTGGCGCTGGTGGACCGGCGCGGCGCGGCCGAGGAAACCTCCTTCGGCAACGCTGGCCTGATCCAGCGCGAGGGCGTCTACCCCTACGGCTTTCCGCACGATTTCGGCGCGCTGCTGCGCTACGGCCTGAATCGCACCATCGATGCGCACTACCACCTGTCCGCGCTGCCCGAGTTGGCGCCGTTCCTGTGGAAATACTGGCACCACTCGCGCCGCAAGCGCCATGCGCAGATCGCCAGGCTGTATTCGCGGCTGATCGAGCACTGCGTCACCGAGCACGACGCGCTGGCCGCGCAGGCCGGCGGGACCGGCTTCCTGAAGCGCAACGGCTGGATGCGCGTATTCCGCAGCACGCGCGAGCGCGATCTCCGTTTCTCGGAAGCGGACCGCTGGCGCGCGGAATTCGGCGTCAAATTTTCCGCCTTGAATGAAAAGGAATTGCAGGAAAAGGAGCCGCATCTTGCGCCCGTCCTCACCGGTGCGCTGCACTGGACCGATCCGGTCAGCGTGATCGACCCGCAGGGCCTGGCGCTCGCCTACCTGAAGTTGTTCGAGAGCAGGGGGGGCAAGTTCCTGCAGGGAAATGCTGCATCACTTCAGCAGGGTTGGTCGGTTCGCACCGTGGAAGGCAAAGTAGAAGCAAAGGAAGTCGTTATTGCCCTCGGCCCGTGGGCCGATGTCGTCACGCGCGCGCTCGGCTACGACCTGCCGCTGGCGGTGAAGCGCGGCTACCACATGCATTACCGCGCCGCCGGCAAGGCGACGCTCAACCATCCGATCCTCGATACCGAGCGCGGCTACCTGATCGCGCCGATGCGGCGCGGTATCCGCCTCACCACCGGCGCCGAGTTCGCGCTGCGCGACGCGATTCGCACGCCGGTGCAGCTCGGCCGCGCCGAGCCCGTGGCGCGCAACCTGTTCCCGCTCGCCGAGCGCCTGGACAACGAGCCCTGGATGGGCGCCCGGCCCTGCACGCCGGACATGATGCCGATCATCGGCCGCGCGCCCAGCCACCCGGGCCTGTGGTTCGCCTTCGGCCACGCCCATCACGGCCTGACGCTCGGGCCCGTGACAGGACGCCTGATTGGGGAGATGATCGCCGGCGAGACGCCGTTCGTCGATCCGGCGCCTTACCGCGCAGAACGGTTTTGAGGGAGGGGACATGAGAAAAACGATTTTGCTTGCGGCATTGCTTTTTCTTTCGGCTTGCGCCGGCACCTCTGAACGAGCAGGCGCCCCCCAGTTCAAGGTCGATCCTTTCTGGCCCAAGCCGCTGCCCGGCAACTGGATCCTCGGCCAGGTCGCCGGCATCGCGGTCGACCGGAACGACAACGTCTGGATCGTGCACCGCCCGACCACGCTGCTCGACGACGAAAAAGGCGCCCAGCAGAACCCGCCGATCACCAAGTGCTGCACGGCGGCGCCGGCGGTACTGCAGTTCGACCGCGCCGGCAACCTGCTGCGCAGCTGGGGCGGGCCGGGGCAGGGCTACGACTGGCCGGAAACCGAGCACGGCATCTTCATCGACAACGACAACAACGTCTGGGTCGGCGGCAACGGCAACAAGGACCACCACCTCCTGCAGTTCACGCAGGACGGCAAGTTCATCAAGCAGCTCGGCAAGCCCGGCAAGTCCGAGGGCTCGAACAGCACCACGCAGCTCGGGCGCCCGGCGCACATGATCGTCGACGCCGGCGCCAACGAGCTCTACGTCGCCGACGGCTACGGCAACCGGCGCATCGTGGTGTTCGATGCCGCCACGCTCGCCTACAAGCGCCACTGGGGCGCCTATGGAGAGCGGCCCAACGACGACAAGCTGCCGAACTACGATCCGAAAGGCGCGCCGATGCGCTCCTTCTCCAGCCCCGTGCACTGCGTCCGCATCTCCAACGATGGCCAGGTGTACGTCTGCGACCGCGCCAACGACCGCATCCAGGTGTTCGAGAAGAACGGCAAATTCGTCCGCGAGATCCGTATCGAGCCCGAGACGCTGCAGAACGGCTCGGTGTGGGACCTGGTGTTCTCGGTGGACCGCGAGCAGAAGTACATCTTCGTCGCCAACGGCGCGAACGGCTACCTGATCACCGTCGAGCGCGCGAGCGGGCAAGTGCTGGGCACCTTCAGCCGCCCGGGCCGCATGGCGGGCGAGCTGCGCTGGGTGCACAACCTCGCCATCGACTCGAAAGGCAGCCTGTACACCGCCGAGGTCGGTTTCGGCAGGCGCGCGCAGAAGTTCGTCCGGCAATAGGAAAACTCCCCGGCATGTTCGCTGGCAAGGTCATCGCCATCACCGGCGCTTCGGAAGGCATCGGCGCCGAACTCGCGCGCCAGCTGGCGGGCAAGGGCGTCTGGCTTTCGCTAGCCGCGCGCAACCAGGAGAAGCTTGAAGCGGTGGGGGCCGACTGCCGCGCGCGCGGCGCCGAGGCGCTCGCCATCCGGTGCGACGTGTCGGCGGAAGCCGATTGCCGGCACTTCATCGAGGAAACCGCGCGCAAGTACAGTTCCCTCGACATCCTGATCAACAACGCCGGCGTCTCGGGCCATGCGCGCTTCGAGGAAGTCACCGACTTCGGCTGGTACGAAGACATGATGCGCGTGAACTACATGGGCAGCCTGTACTGCACGCGCTACGCCGTGCCGCACCTGAAGAAGAAGCGCGGCCAGCTGGTCGCCATCTCCAGCCTGGCCGGCAAGGTCGGCATTCCCGGCCGCAGCGCTTACAGTCCGAGCAAGGCCGCCCAGGCGATGTTCTTCGAAGCGCTGCGCCTGGAACTGAAAGAGAGCGGCGTCGACATCACCATTGTCTATCCCGGCGTCGTCGCCACCGACATCCGCCTGCACGGCTACGGGCCCGACGGCGGGCAGGCCGGCAAGAGCGGGCTGAAGGAAGACAACGCCATGTCGGTGCAGGAATGCGCGCGACAGATCCTGCAGGCGACGCGTGAACGCAAGCGCGAACTGGTGATGACGCTGCAGGGCAGGATCGGACTGTGGATGAAGCTTATCGCGCCGGGCCTGGTGGACCGTATGATTCTGAAAGCAGTCAAGAAAGACGCCTGACAACGGGAGATAAAAATGACCTTCGGACAATCGATCAAGACCTGTTTTTCGAAATATGCGGATTTCAATGGGCGCGCCTCCAGGTCGGAGTTCTGGTGGTGGGCGCTGTTCGTCTTCCTTGTTAACGCCGGCCTCTCATTCGTCAGCGAGATGCTGTCCGGCCTGTTTTCGCTGGCAGTCCTGCTGCCCTACCTGGCGGTGGCCGCCCGCAGGCTGCATGACACGGACAGGAGCGGCTGGCTGCTGCTCCTCAACCTGATCCCGCTGATCGGCTGGATCGTCCTGCTGGTGTTCTACATCCAGGAAGGCAAGGAGCCGAACCGCTTCGGCCCGCCGAGCGTGGAAAGCGCATGAGTTCGGCGCTGCTCATCATCGACATCCAGAACGACTACTTTCCCGGCGGGACGATGGAACTGGTCGGTCCCGATGCGGCCGCGGCGAAGGCCGCGAAGCTGCTGGCGGCATTCAGGAAAAAATCCGCCCCGGTAATCCACATGCAGCACATCGCCACCCGTGCCGGCGCGACGTTCTTCCGGCCCGGCACGCCCGGCGCGGAGATTCATGCGTCGGTGCGCCCGCTGGCCGGCGAAACGGTGCTGCAGAAAAACTTTCCCAACAGTTTTCGCGAAACGAAATTGCTTGAACATCTGAGATCCTTGAATATTTCCAGCCTGACCATTGCGGGAATGATGACCCACATGTGCGTGGACACCACCACCCGCGCCGCGGCCGACCTCGGCTTCACCTGTTCGCTCGCGCATGACGCCTGCGCCACCAAGGCGCTGACCTTCAACGGTGTCGAGGTGCCGGCCGGGGAGCTGTGCTGATGACGCAAAAGGAAAAAGCCGAACGCTTCAGGGCGCTTCACCAGGGGCCGCGCGCCTTCGTGATCCCGAACCCCTGGGATGGCGGCTCGGCGCGCACCCTCGAAGGCCTCGGCTACCAGGCGCTGGCGACATCGAGCGGCGCCTGCGCCGGCACCTTCGGGCGGCGCGACGGCCGGGTTACGCGCGACGAGGCGCTCGCGCATGCGAAGCTGATCTGCGAGGCGACCGATCTCCCGGTGGTGGCCGATCTCGAGAAGGGTTTCGGCGATGCGCCTGCGGATGCGGCGGAAACCATTCGCCTCGCCGCGGGTGTGGGACTGGTCGGCGGCTCCATCGAGGACGCCACCGGCAACAAGGACAAACCGCTTTTCGATTTCAACCAGGCTGTCGAGCGCGTGGCCGCGGCGGTGGAAGCGGCGCGCAAGCACCCGTTTCCGTTCACGCTGACCGCGCGCACCGAGAACTTTCTGCGCGGCAATCCGGACCTGGACGACACCATCAAGCGGCTGCAGGCTTTCGAGAAAGCCGGCGCGGACGTGCTTTTCTCGCCGGGCTTGCCGGATCTGGCTTCAGTAAAAGCGGTTTGCAGCGCGCTGAAGAAGCCCTTTAACTTCATGGTCGGCATCCGCGGCAAGTCGTTCAGCGTCGCCGAGCTCGAAGCGGCCGGCGTGCGCCGCATCAGCCTCGCCACTTCGCTCTACCGCGCGGCGATGAGCAACATGATCGCGGCGGCGACCGAAGTGAAGGAGCAGGGGAGCTTCGGCTACCTCGACCGTTCGGTGACCACGCCGGACTTCTACACCTATCTCAAGGGCTGATTCAATACGGCCGCGCGTTGAACAGCGCGGGGTGGAACCAGAAGAACAGCGCGTAGAGCGCGAGGCCGATGGCCGGATTGCGCCAGCCGATCTCCTTCAGGTCCAGGCGGTTGCGGCCCTGCGCGATGGCGAGAAAGGGGAAGTAGGAGGTGACTTTGGCGAAGCGCTGCCAGTCTGCGCCCAGCGCCTGCTCTTTGCGCCGGTCCATCAGGATCGAGCCCAGCGCGCCGAGCACGAGGAAGGTCCCGAAGAACACCAGCGCCTTCAGTTCGCCGCGCGCGAGGATATGCGCGGC
>JANXUV010000051.1 GCA_025356085.1 Betaproteobacteria bacterium | reverse complement strand
TGCAGGTCTGCGCGCCCCTGGGGCGGCGCGGTCCAGGCGGCGGCCGGCGGCGGCGCGGGCGGCGTCCAGCCCGCGGCGAGGCGCTTGAGGACGAATGGTTTTGCCGTTGCAGCAGGAGTATTTCCACCCTCAGGCGGTTCGATACCCGCGTAAATGTCCTTGGCGACCGGCCAGGCGCAGGCGAGCAGGCTGCGCTTGGGCGGCATGGTCTTCTTCGGGCAGGCGAGCAGGTGCAGGCGATGCCTGGCGCGCGTGGCGGCGACGTAGAGCAGGCGCGCGGCTTCGGTGTCTTCGGCTTCGCGATCCAATGCCTTCAGGTAATCGTAGCCGGGCTCGTCGTCGCTTCCGGTTTCTTTTATGGGGGCAAGCAAAAGACTTCTATCGGGCAATTCTTTCCAGCGCATCAGCGGCGCGTCGCCGCGGCCGGGGGCGCGCTGCAGGCCGGGCACGATGACGGTGCCGAACTCCAGGCCCTTGGCCTTGTGGATGGTCATGATCTGCAGGTCGCTCTCGCCGGCCGCGGGATCGGGCGGCGCGTAGAGCTCCGCCAGCAGCCCGGCCAAGCGCGCGAAGTCCACCTCGCCCGCCGCCTCCAGCTTTTCCAATGCGGCCAGGTAGGTCTCGGCGTCTTCCAGGTCTTCGGGGCCGGCCACGCAGGCGGGGCCGCCGAGCGCCAGCCAGACGGCTTCGACGCGATCTCGCAGCGTGCCGCGCAGGCGATTCGCGAGCGCGGGCGCGAGGACGGCCCGCAAACGTTCGAGACGGGGAACGGACTGGATGGATTCCCAGATGGTTTCAGGTTTATTTTCAAAATGTTTTTCAAAGTCCGCAAGCGAAAGACCCAGCCACGGCGCTCTCAGGATCGCCAGCCACGCCACGCGGTCGCCCAGGTGCGTGAGCGCGCGCGTGAGGGCGAACAGGTCCTGCACCACTTGCTTCTCACCCAGCTTGTCGATCTCGATGGCGCGAAAGCGGATGCCGAAAGCCTTCAGCGCGGGCACGATGCAGGTGAGCGCGCTGCGGTTGCGCACCAGCAGGGCGCAATTTCCCCCGGCCTGCTTCACGAGTTCGACGACCCTGATCGCTTCGGCGGCGGGGTCGGCGGGCGCGTGCCAGGCAACCGCCTCGCCCGGCAGCGCGGGATCGTTGGGCGCCGCGGGCGAATACGGCACGGCGCCGGACGTTTCAGATTCTTCTTTCGGGAATATTTTTTCAAATGCCTGATTGAAAAAACCAACCAGTGCCGCTTGCGAGCGGAAATTCGTCTTCAGCGCGAGCGGCTCCAGCTTCACGTTCGGCAGGCCTTCGCGCCGCGCGCGCAGGAACAGGCCGACTTCGGCTTCGCGGAAGCGGTAGATGCTCTGCATCGGGTCGCCGACCACGAACAGCGTGCGCCCGTCGCCCTGCTGCCACCCCGCCGTGAGGCGCTCGAGCAGCTCCCACTGGCTGATGGAGGTGTCCTGGAATTCGTCGACCAGGATGTGGAAGATTTTCTGGTCGAGCTTGAGCAGCAGGTCGCTCGGATCTTCCACGCTGCCCAGAGCGCGCACCGCGCCTTGCGCGACCTCGGTGAAGTCCGCCTCGCCGCGCGCGGCGAACACCAGCTTGAGTTCGGCGGCGGCGAGCGGCAGCAGCGCGAGCATCGCTTCCAGCGCTTCCCACTGCGGTTCTGAATATTTTTCAGGGGGAAGCATCAAAAGGCTCGCGAGCGCCTGGCGCAACGGCTCGTTGCCGGCGAGCGCCTGGGCATCCTTGGATCTTTTTCTCCAGGTATGTTCTTTCGTGAGCATCAACGCCGCGAATTCCTCCGAGGAACGAGCGTCGAACTGCCGCGCTTTTTGTAAAAGACGGTTTCTTTCAGAAACAAAAGCAAGCTCAAGTTCCTGCCGTGTCGGCGCGAGGCCGGTTTTGCGCAGCCACTGGTCGCGCTTGCGCAGCATGCCGGCGAGCAGGTCGACCGCGCTGCCGACGTTGTTGTCCAGGTGCGACAGCAGCCGCGCGACGGCGGGATTCTCGAAGCTGGAGGCGACGCGCCAGGCCGCTTCCCTGTAGAGCGGCTCCGGATCGTCGGCGATGCCCGGCGCGACGCCGAACTGCGCCGGCACCGGCAGCTGGCGCGCGAGCGACAGGCAGAAGGCGTCGATGGTCTCGATGCGCAGGCGATGGGCGATCTCGCCTGCGTTGGGCAATTTCTCGAGTACACGCTTGCGCATCTCCGCCGCCGCCTTCTTGGTGAAGGTGATGGCGAGAATGTCTTCGGGTTTGCTGGATATTTTTAAAAGATTCAAATACCTCATGACCAGCAAGGTGGTCTTTCCAGAACCCGCGGGCGCCTGCACGATGAACGAATTTGTGTGCGCAAGCGCACGTTCGCGCTCCTTCGCGTCGGCTATCATGGGCGTGGAGGGATTACCCATGAGAGTCATTCCCGGCGACACCATGCCGGCGATCGATGCGCGTCTGGCGGGTGGCGGCAAATGGGCGCTGGCCGGCGAAAAAGCCGACAAGCTCGCATTGCTCGCGTTCTACCGCGGCATCTTCTGCCCTATTTGCCGTTCGTGGGTCGCGGATCTCGATCGCCTGGTGCCCGAGTTCGAGAAGCGCGGCGTGTCGGTGATCGCGCTGTCCTGCGACCGCAAGGAAGGCGCCGAGAAGGCGGTCAAGGACTGGGACCTGAAGAAGCTGCGCGTCGGCTACAAGCTCGACGTCGAGGACGCGCGCCGCGCCGGGCTCTACATCTCGGAAGGCCGCGGCATGAATCCCGCCACCGGCCAGAAGGAACCGATGCTGTTCGCCGAACCCGCGCTGCTGCTGGTGCGGCCCGAAGGCGAGCTGTACGCCGCGTGGATCCAGTCCACGCCGTATGCGCGCGTGCACATCGCGGAGATCCTCACCGCGGTGGACAACTTCGTGGCGAAGAACCTGCCCGATCCCAGGGGGTCTGCCTAGCTTCATTCTTCGCCCTCCTCTTCCTCGAGGGCGCTTAAGCGCTGGTACACGCGGCAGAGCGGCTGCAGGTCGCACTGGCGGCAGGTCGCCAGGCCCTTTTTAGGATCGACGCGCGCATCGCCACTGGCGAATCCCGACGCCAGCCGCTCGAGCTCGCGCTTCCAGGTCGCCACCAGCACCGACCAGGATTTGGCGGCCACCACGCCGGGAATTTCCTTTTCCCTGGCAGAAAAACCGGAGAACTTCATTTCGCCGACGCGCAGCGTCGCGAAGGCCACCGCGGTGACGTTTTCCTCCGCGCTGACGACATACAGCGGCAGCTGCGGCTCGTCGGGCCGCTCGCCCAGCCAGCTGCCCCTGGTGGCGCGGCCGGTCTTGTAGTCGATGAGCGCGTGGCCGCCATCCTCCAGCTTGTCCATGCGATCGATGCGTCCCGAGAGCGTCAGTCCGCCGATCTCGAGCGCGCGCTTTTCTTCCGTTTGGACGACTTCGAACGGCGGGCGCTTGCGCTCGACCTCCAGCCACTCGCCCGCCAGCCGGATCAGGCGCTGCTTCTCCAGTTCGGCGAAGCGGCCTTCGAGATCGAGGTCCGCGACGGCCGCTGTCGCTGACTTTTCTATCAAGGGCTTCAAATCAGAAGACAAACCGGAACTGCTCTTCAGTTCCCGCCAAATTCCCGCCATCAGCGAATGCAGCAGTTGCCCCCGCTGCATCGCGTCCAGCCCCGGCTCGGGCGCAGCCAGCGCCTCGGCGGCAAGGCGATGGCGCGCGTAGGCTCGGAACGGGCATGCCGCCTGGTCGGCGAGCACGCGGGTGCCGCCTTTGACTGCGGTTGCAGTGAGGGCCGGCGCGTTTTCGTCCGTATAGGTTTCGGTCCTGCCTGCCTTGAAGATCAATTCCCGGTAAGAAGCGAAACGCGGCAATTCAACGCTTCCTTCCGGCACCTGCGCGATCAGCGGACTGGGCGAGAGCTCGCGGTCTTCTTCACGCCGCGCCCAGGAGAACACCACTTCATCGGCGGCGCCCAGCCAGCCTTCGGTGCGGCGGCGGTCGAGCGCGAGCGAGGCCTCGGCGGAGGCTTCCGGGATGCCGGCTTTCCTTTGCAGCGGCACCGGCAGGAAAGGATCCGGCCGCACGCGCTGCGGCCATTGGCCGTCGGTGAGGCCGCTCACCCACAACACGTCGAACTCGATGCCGGCTGATTCGAGCAGGCCCAGCACCTGCACCGGGGCGCCCGCGCCCTCGGGCTGGAACTCGGTGTCCGCGCACAGGCGCCGCAATTGCGCCTGTGCCTGCGCAAACGTCATCGCGGAAGAAACCAAACTGAGGCGCGCGAATTCGCCCAGCACCTCGTTGAACCGGGCGCGCACCTGGAACTCGGCCGAATCCGCCGCGCGATCGCCCGGGAAGCCCGCCGCATCCAGCAGCTCGGTGAAATGCTGCGCCCAGTCGTGGGGCGATTGCTTGCCGATTTTCAGTTCAAAAATCCGTTCAAGCCGCTGACGCAAAACCGGACAACCCTCGATCAGGCCAATCAATTTTGCGAGAGAGATTTCCGGGCCCGCTTCGCGCCGCAGCCGCGCGTCCAGCCGCGCGCGCGCCGCCATCTCGCCGTCGGCGCCCGCGAGGAACGGCGAGCGGATCAGGCGGCTCGCGGCTTCGTAGGGAATGTCCCTTGAAGAAAATTGCAGGAGGGAAAGCGCGAACGCCACCAGCGGGTAGTCGGAGAGCGGCTCGCCGGCGGAAAGTTCGAACGGCAGCGGCGTACCCATCACGCGCCCGAACACGCGCGCCACCTCGCGCCGGCGCAGCTTGAGGTCGGGCACCACGACGCCGATATGCTTCCCGCCCTCCTCCAGCCGCGCGCGCGCCCAGGTGGCCGCGGTTTCCAGTTCTTCCTTCGGAGAGGCGAAAGAGGTTTTGACTGCACGGCCGTTCTTTTTTTCCGGATGGCAATTCAAGAACGTAAAACGGCCAAAGAATTCCTCCGCCTGCTTCGGCACGATGTCGAAGGCATAGGCGACGAGGAGCCTGGTCGTGGTCTCGAAGGGAGCGTCGAACAGCTGCGGCAGATCGGTGAAGCCTTCTTTCTTCAGCCGCCGGGCGTAGGCCCTGGTCCAGTCGGCGAATGCGCGCGTGTCTTCCGTGCCTTCGAATTTCTCCAGGGCGCCGGCGATGCGCCAGGCATGCGCGCTCTTCCACGCGTCGAGCGCGCGGGCCGCGGTCTTCGGCACGTCGAGCAGCGCGCCGGCCCAGCGCGAGCCCGCGATCGCCGCCTCCCACAGCTCGCGCGACTGCGCGGGCGACAGCAACATCGGCAGATCGCCGCCGCCTTCGGCGTACGCGGCATCCTCGTGGCAGCGGGTGACGAAACTGTCGAGCGGGAGAATGTCGGCGTCTTCCCAGACGGGAAGGCCCTTGGCGGCCTGAAACGCGTCGAATTCGGCCCTGAGTACCTGGGCCAGGCGCCGGTTGGGCGTGACCACCGTGATCCCCGCCGCGCGGCCCTCGGCCAGGCGCTTGAAGAGTTCGGGCTTGGCGATGTCCTCGGCGGGCATCGGGAGATAATAAAGAAATATGGACGGCAGCGACGCGTTGATTCTTGCCCGGTCGCAGTTCGGGCTGAATATCGCGTTCCATATCCTGTTCCCGTCGCTCACGATCGGACTGGCGTGGTACCTGGTGTATTTCCGCGCGCAGTACGGGCGCAGCGGGTCGCCCGAATGGCTGTCCATCTACCAGCGCTGGACCAAGGTGTTCGCGCTCACCTTCGCGATGGGCGTGGTGAGCGGCATCACCATGTCGTTCCAGTTCGGCACCAACTGGCCGGGCTACATGGCCAAGGTGGGCAACATCGCCGGGCCGCTGCTCGCCTACGAGGTGCTGACCGCGTTCTTCCTGGAAGCGACGTTCCTCGGCGTGATGCTGTTCGGCATGAACCGCGTGCCGCCCTGGCTGCACATGGCGGCAACGCTGCTGGTGGCGCTCGGCACCACGCTGTCGGCGTTCTGGATCCTCGCGCTCAATTCGTGGATGCAGACGCCGGCCGGGCACATCTCGCAGGACGGCGTGCTGATCGCGGGGGACTGGGTGACGGTGATCTTCAATCCTTCCTTCCCCTACCGCTTCTGCCACATGCTGCTCGCGTCCTTCCTCACCGCCTCGTTCGTGGTGGCGGGGCTGTCGGCCTGGCGGCTGCTCAAGGCCGCCGATGACGCCCTGGCGCGACGCACGCTGCGCGTTGCGGTGACGGTCGCGGCGGTGCTCGCGCCGCTGCAGGCTTTCGTCGGCGACCAGCACGGCCTGAACACCCTGGAGCACCAGCCGGCGAAGATTGCCGCCATGGAGGCGCTCTGGAAGACCGAGAAGGGCATGCCGCTGGTGCTGGTCGCCATCCCCAACGAAAAAGAGAAACGCAACGACTACGCGATCGAGATCCCCAGGCTCGGCAGCCTGATCCTCAAGCACGACCTCGACGCCGAGGTGAAAGGGCTGGAGGCCTTCGAGGACCACCCGCCGGTGGCGCCGGTGTTCTTCGCCTTCCGCGCGATGGTGGGCGTGGGAGTGCTGATGATTGCCGTGGCCTGGCTGTCCTTGTTTCTTTCAAGAAAGAAAATTTTTCCCGCCTGGTGGCTGTGGGTGCTTTCCGGCTTCACCTTTTCCGGCTGGATCGCGACGCTGTGCGGTTGGCTGGTCACCGAGATCGGCCGCCAGCCCTGGCTGGTGACCGGCATCCTGCGCACGAAGGACGCGGTCGGCAGCGTCGGCCCTGCCGAACTGGGCGCGAGCCTCACCGGCTACGTGCTCACCTACGCGCTGATGTTCACCGCCTACATGGTGGTGCTGACGCACATCGCGGGAAAGAGCGCCAAATGATGCCCGGGATGCCCGAGATTTCCGCGTTGGCCCTCACCTTCGCTTTCCTGATGGGCGTGGCGATCCTCGCCTACGTGGTGCTGGACGGCTACGACCTCGGCGTCGGCATGCTGATGCCGGCGGCGGATCCTGAACAACAGAATCGGATGGTGAATTCCATCGGCCCGTTCTGGGACGCCAACGAAACCTGGCTGGTGCTGGGCGTGGGCATCCTGCTGGTCGCCTTCCCGGCCTCGCACGGCGTGATCCTGCAGGCCCTCTACCTGCCGGTGGCGGCGATGCTGGTGGGACTGATGCTGCGCGGCGTGGCCTTCGAGTTCCGCATGAAGGCGGAGGGCTGGCACCGTGAACTGTGGAACTGGCTGTTCTGGTTCGGCTCCTTCCTCGCCGCATTCGCGCAGGGCGTGATGCTCGGGCGCTACCTCACCGGCTTCCAGCCCGGCTTCGGCTACTGGCTGTTCGCGCTGATGGTGGGCGCGGCGCTGTGCGGCGGCTACGTGCTGCTGGGGGCGACCTGGCTGATCGCGCGCACCGAGGGCGAACTGCAGAAGAAATCGCTCGCCTGGGCGCGCTGGGGCCTTGCCTGGGTCGCCTTCGGCGTGGCGCTGGTCAGCCTCGCCACGCCGCTGGTGAACGAGACCGTGCGCGAGAAGTGGTTCGGCATGCCGCAGATGCCCTTCCTCATGCTGCTGCCCGCGACGAGCTTTGCATTCGGATTGTGGCTTTGGTTTTTGACAGGAAAGAAATTAATAGACCAGAACCGCGAGTGGCGGCCCTTCTTCGGCGCGGTGGCGATTTTCGTGCTCGCCTTCCTCGGCCTCGCCTACAGCATTTATCCCTGGGTGGTGATCGACCGCATCGGCCTGTGGGAAACGGCGCACCCGTCGTCGCTGCGCGTGGTGCTCTGGGGCGCGCTGGCGGTGCTGCCCTTCATCGTCGCCTACAACGTGCTTGCCTACTGGATCTTCCGCGGCAAGGCCAGAGAAAACCTCTACGAATGATGCGGCGCTGCCTGGCCGCGGCCGCGTTTGCCACGTTCGCCACGCTCACCTTGTTCGCCCCTTGCGCCCTCGCGGTGCTGCCGGACGAAATCCAGGTCTACACCGACGACATCAACGCGCCGGGCGAGTTCGGACTTGAGCTGCATGTCAACACGACGCCCAACGGACGGCGCACGCCGGATTTCCCGAACGAGGTGACGCCGTACCACGGCCTGCGCGTCACGCCGGAATTCACGCTGGGCCTGACCAAGACGCTCGATGCCGGGCTGTACCTGCCCGTCACGTACGACGCGGAGGGCCGCGTGCTGTTCGGCGGGCCGAAACTGCGCTTGAAGTGGCTGCCGCTGCGGCCGGAGGAAGGCGGCACCGGTTGGTTTGCAGGCGCCAACGGGGAGTATTCCTGGCTGACCCGGAATTTCGAGCCCGAGACGCGGCGCTTCGAGCTGCGGCCGATCCTCGGCTGGCGCAATCAGGACTGGCTGCTCGCCGTGAACCCGGTGCTCGACTGGGCGCTGAACGGTCCGCGGCAAGGCGGGCGGCCGGATTTCAGTCCCTCGTTCAAGGCCGCGCGCACCGTCGCCGACGGCCTGGCGCTCGGACTGGAGTACTACACCGAACTCGGCCCACTGGGCCGCCCGGCGCCCGGCAACCAACAACCGCGCACGCTCTACGTCGCGATGGAATTGGAAAAGGGCCCGCTGCCGCTGCACTTCGCCATCGGCCGCGGCCTGAACGACGCCACGGACAAGTGGACCGTGAAAGCAATCTTCGAATTCAGTTTCAAATAAAGGGGGTCAGAACAACATTTCAGGACTCGCGGGAAAATTTATCCTGGGTTCCTGAAATGTTGCTCTGACCACCTTTATTAGCGTTCGAGAATTGCCGTTACGCCCATACCTCCCGCCGTACAAATCGAAATCAGGCCGCGTCCCGAGCCCCGTTCCGCCAACTGCTTGGCCAGCGTGGCGACGATGCGCGTGCCGGTGGCGGCGAAGGGATGGCCGAGGGCGACGCTGGATCCTTTCGGGTTCATCTTCTTCCTGTCGATGGAACCGAGCGCCGCGCGCCCGAGCTTCGTCCTGCAGTAATCCTCGGATTCCCAGGCCTTCAGCGTGCAGAGCAC
>JANXUV010000049.1 GCA_025356085.1 Betaproteobacteria bacterium | reverse complement strand
ATCCTGGTGGCGCGCGTGCGCGTGTCGGAGAACTACGACCAGGCGGCGTTCGCGGGCGGCGGCATGGCCTATGCCGACCGCTACATGAAGGATCCGGCGACCGCGCCGCTGTGCGAAGTGAAGCCCGGCAGCGTCGCCGCGCGCGGCAGCCTCGAAGGATTGGAATGCCGCTGGCAGGACATCCCCAGCCGGCTCGGCGAGACGGTGAGCCTGATGGTGCGCGCCAACAGCGCCGACACCTGGGAAGCGACCGCACTCTACAAGCAGGTCATCGCCAAGGTGCAGGAAATCTACGGCACCGACGAAGCCTGCCACCCGCTCACCCCGCCGGTAGTGACGCTGATGCCCTCGCTCAGCTCGCGCCAGCTCGGCAACGAAGTCGGCGTGCGCGCCGCCGACCGCGGGCCTTTCGGCAAGTGGCTATGGCTGATGCGCGCGCGCTGGTTCGTGGTGCTGGGCTGGTTCCTGATGAAGTTCGGCCTGAAGACCGAGGAGACGGACTGGAGCCGGTACAAAGACACGCTGATGAAGAACACCGACGTGCGCAAGTTCAACGACATCTACCGCCAGATCCTCGCCGGCAAGCCCGCGCAGCGCGAGGCGCTGGACGCCTGGCTCGCCGAGCGCTATGCGAAGCGTGAGCTGGTCTACGGCCTGCACGTCACCGACCGTGCGCACATGACTTGCCTCGTCTTCAACTACTCCGGCAAGCACCTGCATTTCATCGACGGCGCCGACGGCGGCCTCTTCCTCGCGGCGAAACAGTTCAAGGAACGCGCGGCGAAACTGATTTCGGTCTGACCGCGAATTTCCTCAGCGACCTTGATAAGCCGAACGCACGACGTCCGCTATCGGCCAAAAGCGGACATCGAGTATTGGCGGTTAACGGACAGTTAGCCAGCAAGCTTTATTGCGTGACTATGCGACCTCACCTTAAAGAGCTACCGCGCGACTTTGCCCCCCGACGCTGCAATGCATCCTGCGATATAGCCGGCGTCGTCGCCGACACCGGCTAGGAATGCGGATCCCAGCGCGTGCAGGTGCGGTAAGCCGAGGAAGTACAGTCCGGGCACTGCGCTGACACCCCTGGAATGGATCGGTCTACCCACCTCGTCCAGCACCGGACACTCGATCCAGCCGAAATCGAAGCGATACCCGGTCGCCCACACTACTGCGCTCACTTCGCGGCAGTCGAGCTCGCGGATGGCCTTCGGGGCGGATCGCGCCGAGCGCGCAGAGGCCGCGGGCACGGGCATCTCCATGCCATGCGCAGCGGCGTATTCGTCGCAGGATCGGGCGAACTCGGCGCAGGACCGGTCGGCGCTGGCGAGATTTTCCTCGACGTCGTCGGCGAAGAGGAAGCGATGGTTGCGGATCCCGCGCAGGGCGCCTGCGAGCGCAATACCGTTCTCGCCGAGCGCGCGGACATTCAGATCGTAGCCGCCGTTCACGCCGGTGATGAGCGGCGCTGGCTGTCGCGGAGACGAGTGCTCGACCGGCTGCTTAAGCGCACCGGTGGTTTCCAGCCACCAGCCGAAGTCTTTGCCACGGTAGCGGCGCGGAACTCGTCGGTGGCGCCCGACGGACAGGTAAACCTCGCGGCCGCTCTGCCGCAGGTCCTCGACGATCTGGCATCCCGAAGCTCCCGAGCCGACTACCAGCACCGCTCCTGAAGGCAGCTGATCGGGATTTCTATAGCGATTCGCCGTGACCTGAAAGACCTCCGGAGGAAGAGCTGCGCTGCAATCCGGGATGGCGGGACGCTGATACGGCCCTGTTGCCACGACGACGTTGCGAGCGCGCAAGGCAAAGCTGTCTGTGCATATTGCGAGGTTGCCGTTGCTTTCTGAATCCAGGGCGCGAACCTGCGCGCCGCAGCGCAACGGCGGCGCTACGCGCCTAGAGTATTCCTCTAGAAGCTGCACCACCTCGCCCCGTGACATGAACTCGTTGGGTCGGTCTCCCTCGTACGTAAAGCCGGGGAGGCGGATCGTCCAACTCGGGAACTGGAACATTAGCGAGTCCCAGCGCTCGCTGCGCCAGCGCTCCGCCACTCGGCTGCGCTCGAGGACGACGTGTTCCCGCCCGAAGCGCCGAAGGTACCAGCTCATGGCGAGCCCGGCTTGGCCGGCGCCGATGACTACCGTATCGATATACTCTGTCAGGAAACCGTCCGAGCTGCTCTGGTTTCAGCCAGTCGGCGTCATGGTTTTTACTCGCGCTTTAGGCCAGCGCTGTGCGCAGCGTTGGCCCAATCGACAAGCTGCTGTTTCAAGAATGCAGAAAATTCACCGGGCGTGCTGTAGCTTGGTTCGAGCCCTTGCTTCTCGAATTGCTGGCGGACCTGTGGCTTTCGCAGTACGGCATCGGTTTCACGCGATAGCGACTCGACAATATCCGCCGGCGTTCTCGCCGGGCCGAAGAGCCCGCTCCAGATGACGATCGACAGTTCCGGTACTCCGGCTTCAGAAACTGTGGGTACATCGGGGAGTAAAAAGCTTCTTTGCGGAAGTAGGGTCACCAGCGCACGCAGCTTCCGCTCCTTTACGAGGGGCGCGACAATAGCACCGGTTGCAAAGATCATTTGGACACGCCCATCAAGTAGGTCGGGTATCGCCAAAGGCTCCCCTTTGTAGGGAACGTGCACCATGTTCAATCCGCGTAGAGACATGAGCTGTGCGGCGGCGAGCATGCCATTGACGTTTCCCGAGGCGTAGTTGAGCTTGCCCGGATGAGCCCGCGCATATTCCATGAGCTCCGAAAGCGTCCGCGCCGGTAGGCTCGGATGCACGACTAGAAAAAAGGCGTATTTCGCGAGCAGGGCGATGGGGACGAAATCGTGCACAGGGTCGTAGGGCGGGTCCTTGCGCAGAACGGGCACGCCGAGCATCTGCGTGTTCCCGGCGAGAAGAATCGTATAGCCATCGGGTGCTGCCCGTGCCACGAATGTGGCTGCGATGGCACCGTCAGCGCCAGGCTTATTCTCTACGATCACCGGCTGTGAAAACGTCTCTGAAAGATGTTGCGCAACGGTGCGTGCAGCTGTATCCGCAGTGGCTCCTGGCGGGAACGGAACAATCAGGTGAATCGGTTTGGCCGGATAAGCCGCGTGAGTATCCGGACTCTGCGCGAAGGTGATGGCGCAGGCACAAGCAACAATGAGGGCTCTCATGGCCGCTTAGTTAATACTGAGAGCTTTGCCATGTCATGAGGCAAATGCCCCGTTGCCCCTGGGCTACCGGGGAGCGAGCGGGACGAATGTCCCGAAGGTGAGGCGGCTGCCTCAATCCCCTAAGCCAGCCTTGCGAGCGAGCAGGACGGCCTGCGTCCGACTCTTGACAGCGAGCTTGTCAAAGATATTGGACATGATATTGCGCACGGTCTTTTCCGAGAGCCCGAGATGCGACGCGATGCTGCCGTTGTTCAGGCCTCGCGCCAACAGGTCGAGGACCTCGCGTTCTCGCCGGGTAAGGCTATCGACCGCAGGATTGCTGGAGGGAGCATGGAGCGCTCGCGGCAAAAACGTCTTGATCTCGTCCAGCAGCACTTTAAATGCAGGTTCACCCTTCAAAGGAATGTAGTTGCGAGTTGCGAGTTGAACGAAGCGAGCTTCTGGCAAAGAAGAGGCAATCAACCGAACCTCTTCGATAGGCATCAGTTCGGCGCCGCGGCAATGCAGGAGCAACACGGGGCAGGTAATACGAGGCAAGAACCCCGACACGTCCGCTTCCGAGGTTGCTTTCACCATTCGCGCCGCATGCGCGGGTGGTGCGGCCATTCGATATAGTTCGTTCAGCTCGGCGAGCTGGTCCGCAGTCGCTTCGGGGAACATCTGGGTGCTTTGAATTTGGCGAAACGCAGGATTGTCCGCTCCCCAGCCATGTTCAACCAGCTTCAAAAATGCTGAACGCCTCTCTTTTTCCTCGTGCGTTGAATTCGCGCGCCGAAACACCCCACGCGCGATGGGAGCCGAAAGCACAAGATGGCTGACACGCTCGGGATAGAGTGCAGCGTAGGCAATGGCAGTAACTGAGCTCGAGGATGTAGATCCCCAAAGTGAAAATTGGCCCAACTTCGCATGATCGACGACCGCCGCGAGATCGACGACGAGGCTGTCTACGGAGATTTCGGTGTCATTTCCGTCCGAAAGACCGTAACCCCGGGAATCGTATCGGTACAAGTGGTAGCAAGCGCTCAGCTCGCTGTACAACGGAGCAAAAAGCGAGGTTCTCCAATCGGCTTCAACGTGCGAAAACCATGTCGCTGCCCGTACCAACGGATAGCCACGCCCAGATACCGCGTAGGCGATACGGTGCCTGTCAGAAGTCTGCGCAAATTGGATGTTCTGCTGAAACGACATCCCTCCCCCTTGTCGATATTTTATCTATCCGGCAAGGAGAAGATCGACGTTTACCAATGTCTACTTCGGGTGTCAGAAGATATTAGTTTGGGGCTGCTTTTGGCGGTGATTTCAACCGGTCAACGCAACACCTAGTTATCTTACTGGCAGGGCTTTGAATTTCCGATTCCCGCCAGGTTCGAGCTGGCGCGACACGATCACGAGCGAGAGCGATGGGTGCTCAGACTACAACGGGCTGACAGTTGTGGAAACAAGCTGTTAACCGCCGCCAAAGGTGTTGCATCGACCCATTGAGACCACCGAATCCCGAGTCAGTACTTTTTTTCTAGGGCGCGATGTAGGCATAGCCCTGCTGCTGATACTGCCCGAGCGCAATCCAGCCGTTGGGCACAAGCTTCACTTCCTGCATCAGGTTCGCGGGTTTGAGCTTGCGCTCCGCGAGCGGCAGGTTGCATTGTTCCAGCGACTGCATGCCGGGCGACCGCTGCATTTCGCGCAGCTTGGCAGCGACCTTGAGCGCGTCGGCGCGGTCCGGCTCGTTCACGGCCGAAAGATCGGTTTGCGTGAAGTACGAGGCATTGCCGCGGAATGTCATCACGATCTTCGGAGTGATGCCGCTGTCGATGAGCTGCTTGCGCGTGGTCTCCACGTTGTCGAGTTTTTTTAGCAGGATCGCGGGGCTTGCGTCAGTGAAGTCGAACGCGAGCTTCAGTTCTTTTGCGCTGGCACTCTGCGCTCCAGCGCCGCCGGCGACGCCCAACGCCAGCGCGGCTGCTGCAAGTATCCGGATGCACATGTATTCTCTCCTGTGGTCGATGGGAAGCCCCTCCCGCCTGCGATTCTAAGCCAGCGGGATGCGTGCAAACGCACATAAAATGACCGCCTGACATTGGAGAACGCCATGGGAAACCTTTCCGATCTGTCGAAGATGGTCGAGCCGGACCGCGTGCGCAAGGAGGTCTACACCGACGCGGAGATTTTCGAGCGCGAGATGGAGCGCATCCACGAGACGGTGTGGATCTACTGCGGCCACGATTCGCAGGTGCCGAAGGCGGGCGACTACTGCACGGTGCAGATCGGCCGCCAACCGATGATCATGGTGCGGGGCAAGGACAGGAAGGTGAACGTGCTCTACAACCGTTGCCCGCACCGCGGCAACCTGATCTGCGGCGACCGCAAAGGCAACACCGGCGACCAGTTCCGCTGCTCGTACCACGCCTGGACTTTCCATCACGACGGCAAACTGAAGAACATCCCGATGATGGAATCGGGCTACGCCGGCACCCGCCTGAACAAGGACAGCCCCGAGCTTTGCATGAAGAAAGCGGCTCGCGTGGAAACCTATCGAGGGTTTGTATTTGCAAGTCTTTCTTCTTCCGGACCTTCACTAAAAGAATTTCTGGGAGAAAGCATCGTCGCGTTTGATGACATGTGCGACCGCGCGCCCGGGGGCGAGGTCGAGGTGGTGCCGAACTGCTTCCGCGTCATCCAGCACTCCAATTGGAAGCTGTTCATGGAGAACCAGATCGACGCGCTGCACCCCTCGGTGGTGCACCAGTCCACCGGCCGCGCCGCGCACGAGGTGGAGAAGCTCCTCGCCAAGGAGGCGAAAAGCGGTGAAGCACCGCTCTCATACCACATGCTGTCGGCGTTCGCGACCGTGACCATCGACAAGTGGGATAACTTCCAGACCATCAACTACCCGCACGGCCACTGCATCCTGACCGGCTACATGGGCCTGCGGCCGCAGGATCCCGACACGCTCGCCTACGACAAGATCATGATCAAGGCCTACGGCAAGAAACGCTTCGAGGAGATCGTCGGTGTCAACATCCACCACGTTCTGGTTTACCCGGGGCTGTCGGTGCAGTCGCCGCTGCAGCAGCTGCGCGCGGTGCGGCCGCTCGGCGTGGACCGCACGCTCACCGAAATCTGGCATTTCCGCCTGAAGGGCGCGCCCGAGGCCATCTACCGGCGCTCGCTCGCCTACTACAACCTGGTGAATTCGCCGGCCACCCTGATCAACGCCGACGACCTGGAGAATTTCTGGAAATGCCACACCGGCCTGTCCTCGGACGGAGGCGATTGGGTCAGCTTCGCGCGCCACCACGGCCGCGACCTCGAAAAGGACGGCGTCGTTTCGTCCGCGCCGAACATGGGCACCTCGGAAGCGCCGATGCGCAACCAGATGAAGGCCTGGGCCAAATTCATGAAGGAAGCACGGTGAAGCAGCAACACGAAGTCGAGCAGTTCCTGTACCGCCAGTCCGAGCTGCTCGACACCAAGCAGTGGCAGAAGTGGATCGACCTGTTCGCCGCCGACGGCATCTACTGGATGCCGCCTGACGCTTCCTACAAGACCTGGGACGGCCAGCCGGCGATCTTCGCCGAGGACAAGAACCTGATGAAGGTGCGCATGCTGCGCGTGCTGCACCCGGACGCCTGGTCGCAGCGGCCGCTGT
This sequence comes from Betaproteobacteria bacterium, assembly GCA_025356085.1. Lineage (GTDB taxonomy): Bacteria > Pseudomonadota > Gammaproteobacteria > Burkholderiales > SG8-39 > RBG-16-66-20. The sequence continues at coordinate 3,212 of JANXUV010000049.1, read as the reverse complement.
GGGAAACGAACCACGTGGTGTCGAACGTGGTCATCCGTAAAGTGGCGAAGAACGGCGATATCGAAGTCGCTTCACGCTTCCACATGATGGAGCTGCGGCGCGATGACGTACGGCACTTCGCGGGTTCTTATTTTCACAGGCTGAAAAAAACGAAGAACGGGTATGCCATCAAGCTGCAGCGCGTCGACATGGCCAACGCGCAAGCCGCCTACGACTACGTCCTGCAAGTCTGGGTCTGATTTCCTGCGATGATTTCCAGGTTGGTATGCCTGCTTCTTGCGGCCGTGCCGGCGCTGCCGGCGGCGGCACAGACGTTTCCGCAGAATTTTCCTTCACGGCCTGTGCGCATAATCGTCGTCTACCCGCCCGGCGGCACCAGCGATGCGGTGACGCGGCTGATCGCGGAGAAGCTCGCGCCCGCGCTCGGCCAGCAGGTGCTGGTGGAGAATCGCGGCGGCGCGGGCGGCGCAATCGGCATGGACGCGATGGCCAAGTCCGCGCCCGACGGAAACACGATCGCGTTCGCTGCGATCAGCCCGCTCAGCCTGCTGCCGCACGTCGGCAAGGTTCCCTACGACCCGCTGAAGGACGTGATACCGCTTGCGAGCGTGATGTACTCGCCGGTGTATTTCCTCGCCACGCCCGCGTTCGGCGGGCAGACCTTTGCCGACGTGGTGAAAGAAGCGAAGGCAAAGCCGGGCTCGCTGCGCGTGGGCACCTCGGGCATCGCCACGCTGGGGCACCTGATGGTCGAGCAGCTGCGCATCGCCGGCCTGGATTTCGTGCACGTGCCCTACCGCGGCGGCGGCCAGGTCATCACCGACGCGGCCGGGGGCCAGTTCGAGCTGTTCACGGCTAACCCCAGCCCGGGTGCGAACGCGCTCGTGCAGCAGGGCAAGCTGCGCATCCTTGCAGTGGCGGCGCCGAAGCGCCTGCCTGCGCTACCGAACATACCGACGATGAGCGAGCTCGGCTACCCGGATTCCAACTACACCTCGCATTTCGGCTTCTTCGCGCCCGCGAAGACGCCAGAGGCGGCGCTGAAGCGCCTGCATGCCGAGATCAACGCCGTGCTCGCCCTGCCCGACATCGCCGACCGCCTTACCAAGCTCGACAACGTCGTCGCTGCCGGCGGCATGGCGGAGTTCGGCCAGATCGTGCGGCGCGAGTACGACGCGAATGCGAAGGTGGTCGCGAAGGCAGGAATCAGGATCGAGTGATGAGAAAACTGTTTTTTCTTTTGCTGCTGGTTGCATTGCAGACGGGAAATGCGCAAACCTTCCCGAATCGTCCGGTCCGCCTCGTGGTCGGCTTCACGCCGGGCGGCGGCGTCGACATTGCCGCACGCACGCTGGCGCCCAGGCTCTCGGAGCTGATCGGCCAGCCGGTGATCGTCGACAACAAGCCCGGCGCCGGCACCAACATCGCCAACGAGTTCGTCGCCAGGAGCGCGCCCGACGGCACCACGCTGCTGGTGACCACCTCGGCAGTGGCGATCAATATGGCGCTCTACAAGAACCTCGCCTTCGACACGCTGCGCGATTTCACGGCGGTATCGATCTTCTCGGAGAGCCCCAACATCCTAGTGGTGAATTCGAAACTGGCGGCCGCCAGCATGAAGGAATTTCTCGAGATGGCGCGCGCCAATCCGGGCAAGCTCAACTATTCCTCCGCCGGCAGCGGCACCACGCAGCACCTCTCGGCCGAGTTGCTGAAGCTGCGCACCGGCATTTCGATGGTGCACGTGCCGTATAAAGGCACTGCGCCCTCGCTGACCGCGCTGATCGCCAGCGAGGTGGACATGACCTTCGCCAACATTCCGGCGATCCTGCAGCACGTGAAAAGCGGCCGCCTGCGTCCGCTTGCCTCCACCGGAACCAGGCGCGCCGAGCTGATGCCCGAAGTGCCGACAATGAAGGAGGCCGGCGTAAACGGCGTAGAGGTAACGGTCTGGTACGGCGTGCTCGCGCCGGCGGCGATCCCGCGCGAAATGGTGGCGGGCCTTGCCGGCGCGGTCGCCAGGGCGGCGCATGACCCGGAGATGCGCAAGCGCCTCGCCGAGCAGGGCGCCGAGCCGGTGGGCAATACCTCGGAAGAGTTCGGCAGAATCCTGAAAGACGAAGTGGCGAAGTGGAGCGAGGTGGTAAAAGTTTCGGGCGCGAGGGCCGACTGACTACTTCAGGGTTTTGTCGAGAAAACCGGTGATGATCTTGATCAGCTCTTCCTCCTGTCCCTCAAAAAAGTGCTTGGCGCCGGGCACCATGATCTGCGCCGAGCCGGGCACCTTGCGCAGTTGCGCCTCGCGCTCCGGCGCGCCCCACATGGTCACTGTCCAGTCGTTGCTGCCGTAGACGTCCAGCGTTGGAATCCTGATGCGGTACATCTCCTCCAGCCCCTGCAGGATGCCAACGAAGACCCAGGCCTTTACTGTGGTGTCCTCGGTGCGGATCAGGTACTGGTTGGCCATGGTGGCGCCCAGGCTGTGCGAGACGATGCCGATGTTCTGGTGGCCCTTCGCCTTCAGGTAGTTCACCGCCAGCTGGAAGCGCTCGCGCGCGTCCGGGTAGAGCGGCACGTAGAGGCCGAGGATCGCGGTGCTCTGCAACACCGGCAGCTGGATCGACAGGGTGGTGTAGCCCTCCTCCGTCAGGCGCGTGCGAAGAGTGCCGTAGAGCTCGAAATCCGGGCTCCAGCCGCGGCCGTGCGCGATGATCACCGCGCCCTTGGGATTCTTCGCCTCCGTATAAAGGCTCAGGAAGCGATGGCCGTTCTTCTGCGTCAGCCACTCGGCCTTGCCGACCATCAGGGTGGGCAGGATGTCGTCGGCCCATCGCTTCTCTTTCTCATAGTCTTGAGAAAAAGATTTAAATGAAAGAAAAAACAAAACGCCGAAAACAAAAAGCCCGCCGAAGCGGGCTTTTTGTCGTCGCTGAAGAACGCTACGCAACGGTGAACGGCATCTTGCGCTGGCGTTTGCCGGTGAGCGCATACAGCGCGTTCGCCAGCGTCGGCGAGAACAGCGCCATGCCCGGCTCGCCGATGCCGCCCGGCTTCTCGGTGCTCTTGACGATGTGCATCTCGATCTTCGGCGTCTCCGGCATCCGCGGCAGCTTGTAAGTGTCGAAATTCTGCTGCTCGATACGGCCATCCTTCAGCGTGATGTTGCCGTACAGCGCCACCTGCAGGCCGAAGATGATGTTCGACTCGATCTG
>JANXUV010000199.1 GCA_025356085.1 Betaproteobacteria bacterium | reverse complement strand
CCGGCGACCCGCTCGTCATCAGTGGCGAGATCCGGACCGTGCCGCTGGTCGAGGGGGAGTATTCCATCGGGCTGTATCTGAACGGCGGCGACGCGCAGGACGATTTTCTCGACCTGGTCATGCTGCCGGTATTGCACATGGCCAGGCCCGGAGCGCCGCCGCCCTATGCCGCCCACCATCGCGGGGTGGTCGAGCTGGACTGCAAGTTCGCGCGCGGGCGTTCGAGTTGACGGTGCCGGCAGCGATGTCGATCCGGAAGAAAATGAAGCAATGGCTGTACGGTTCCTGTCCCGGGTTCGCCGGGACCTTTCCGTATTTCGGCTCGCGCGTTCATTTCCCGAGGGGTTCGATTGTCTTCGCGGCCGCGTGCGCGCAGGGCATCTACGAGTCGGCCAACCTGGCGGCGATGCAGGCGTTCGCGCGCGACGGCTCGACAGTGTTCGACGTCGGGGCGAACATCGGATTGATGTCGGTGCCGGTGCTTGCGGCCCGGCCCGGCGTGCGGGTGGTGTCGTTCGAGGCGTCTCCCGATACCGTCACCTATCTTTCCCGGACGCGGGAGGGCTGCGCGTTCCGGGACCGGTGGGAGATCGTCCCCAGGGCGGTCGGCCGCGTTGCGGGAAAATCCGAGTTTCATGTGGGCGCTCCGGACATGGGCGCCTACGACGGCATCAAGCGCACCGGTCGGTCGGCGACCGAGCGTGTCCTCCAGGTCGACGCCACCACCCTTGACCTGGAATGGCGCCGGCTTGGCAGCCCGGAGGTTTCCGTCATCAAGATCGATGTCGAGGGAGGCGAGTACGACGCGCTTCTGGGCGCCGCCGAATGCATCGCGCGATGGCGGCCCGCGGTCGTGCTCGAATGGGGGCCGCGGAACATCGGCGCGTATGGCAGGTCGATGGCGGACTTGCTGGCGATTGCGCAACGCCTTGGCTATCGGGTCTGGGCGCTCCCCCATCTTGCCGAAGTCACCGATCCCGTCGCGCTGGGCGTGCATGCGTCGGTCACCGAGAGCTTTCTCATGTTCGCGGGTCCTGCGGTGTGACTCAGGCCGCCGGCACAACGCTCCCCCGCCTGCTCTATATCGGCGATGTTCCGGTCGCCAATACGTTTGCCGGCGCCATCTATCTGTACCGGCTGCTGCAAAACTATCCGGCCGACAAGCTGCTCGTGTACGCGCCGATCGATGGCATGGACCAGCCGCTGCCCGGCGTGCGCTATGTCGCGGCCGACGCGCGCTGGCCTCGCTTGCTGCATTCCCGGTTCGCCGCCCTGTATTGCGCATGGCTGACCTGGCGCCTGAATTCCGTTCCGCGCTGGGCGCTGGATCTGGTGAAGGAATTCAGGCCGCAGGCGGTGCTGACAATATCGCAAACCGGCGGCTGGCTTCTCGCCTGGCGGCTTGCCGAGCGCGAAGGGCTTCCGCTTTTCATGCTCGCGCACGATGATCATGTGTTCTACCGGCACCTGCCGCGATGGCTTCAGGCCTGGGCGCAGCGCCGGTTTGCGCAGGCCTATCGGTTTTCAACCGGCAGGTTCTGCATATCCGATTCGATGACCGAGGCGTACCAGCGCCGATACGGCGTTCGAGGCAGTGTCCTGCGGCCCTCGCGCAGCCCGCAGGACCCGGTATTTTCCGAACCGGCCGGCCAGACCCTTGCGACGAAATCGGCATTGACCTTCGTATACGCCGGCTCCATCCATGGAGAGCCGAGTCTCCGGCAGATCGTTGAATTCGGGCGGGCTGCCGGCAGCCTTGGACACAGGCTGTTGGTCTATTCTCCGCAGCATGAATCCTTGCGCGCATTGGCCGCGGGCGTCACGGGACTCGAAATAAGAGAGCCCGTCGCGGATTTGACAGGCCGCCTGCGGGAGGAAGCCGATTGCCTGCTGGTCGTCGGCAGCTTCGATGCGGCGCTGGCTGACGTAGTCAACACTCAATTCCCCTCGAAGGTGGCGGACTATTCGGCGGTCGGGGTGCCGCTGCTGGTTTGGGCGCCGCCGCACTCATCGATCGCGCTTTTCGTGCGCGAGCACTCCGGCTCGGCCGAACTGGTCACGGACGCGGACCCGAAAGCCCTGGTGCCCGCGATCGCGCGGCTCGCCGGCTCGCCGGATCACCGCTTCAGGCTCGCCAAGGCGATTCTGGAAGTGGGTCAGCGCGAATTCGCGCCGGATGCGGCGTGGAAGTCCCTCGCGGGCAGCCTGCTTGGAGCCGCGCGTACGTGAGCTTGCTGCGGAAAACAATCTATGCGATCCGCCATCCGGCCTACGCGCTGAACCGCATCGCCGGCCCGGTGCGCGAATGGACCGGATACGACGCGACGCAATGGGCCCGCGTCGTGATGTACCGAGAACTGTTCGGGCTGGTGCGCACGCTGGGGCCGGCATCGATGTCGGCGCTGGAAATCTCCCCCGATGGTCCAAGCTCGCCCTGGCGCGGCCTCGGCTTCGCCACCTACGAAGGCGTCGAGCACCCTGATTTCGACATCTGCCGCGACCGGCTGGACAACCAGTTCGATCTCGTCATCGCCGACCAGGTATTCGAGCACCTGCTCTGGCCCTATCGCGCTGCGCGTAACGTGCATGCGATGCTGAAAATCGGCGGGCGATTCATCGTAACTACGCCGTTTCTCATCCGGGTGCATGAGAATCCGGTCGATTGCAGCCGCTGGACGGAAACCGGCCTCAAGCACCTGCTGGCCGAGGCCGGCTTCGAGCTGGGCGCGATCGAGACCGGATCCTGGGGCAACCTGGGCTGCGTGCGAGCCAATCTGACTGCGGCGTCCTGGGCCCGCGTGGGCTGGGGGCGGCGGATGGATCGCGAAGCCGGCTATCCCGTCAGCGTCTGGGCGATCGCCCGGAAATAGCCCAAGGCGCATCGAATGAACCGCGCGGGAATCGTCCTCGGGATCGGCGGAATTCTCAATCACGACGCCAATGCCGCGCTGCTGGTCGACGGCCGACTGGTCGCCTCAAGCCAGGAGGAACGGTACACGCGCATCAAGCACGACGGCAATTTTCCGCGCGCGGCGATCGCGGATTGTTTGCGCCAGGCCGGCCTGGATGGCGCGCAGGTGCCGCTGTGCGTATTCGCGGAGAAACCGCTGCAGAGCCTGATTTTCGACCGCACCGGCATGCCGACCAACCGGTTCACGAGGTGGCTGTCCGGCATGGTGCCCGAGACGAAGCTGGGTTTTCCCGCGGCTGCCCGCGCGCTGCTGCCCAAGGCGGAGTTTGGCTATGCCTGGCATCACCTGTCGCATGCCGCCGCCGCCTTCGCCACCTCGCCCTTCGATCGGGCGGCATTCCTCTGCGTCGACGGCAAGGGCGAAGATATCAGCGCCAGCATAGGCCGCGTCAGCGGCGAAGGCGCCGAAATACTGCACGAGCTGCCGTACGAATATGGCCTGGGGCTGCTCTACACCCTGGTCACTTATTTTCTTGGCTTCGACACCCACGGGTCGGAATACAAGGTGATGGGCCTTGCGCCGTACGGGATACCAAAGTTTCTGGGCCGGCTGCGCGCTTTTGCGCCAAGCGACGATGCGGGCGCGCTCAGGCTGCGCCGGCGCGTCACATTCAAGTGGCAGGTGCTGAGCAAGGCGATCGAAGAATTCGGCCGCCATCTCGGCATGCCGCCGCGGACCAAGGGCGCGCCCCTCACGGAGGATCATGTCGATCTCGCCGCCTCCATTCAGGCATTGTTCGAGGAAGAAGTGCTGAAGATGGCCGAGTTCGCCCGCAAGTCGACCGGGGAGGACCAGCTGATCTTCTGCGGCGGTTGCGCCCAGAACTGCGTGACCGCCGGCGTGCTGCGCCGCTCGGGCGTTTTCCGCTCTGTCTACAATTCCCCGGTCGGCGGCGACATGGGCAGCGCGCTGGGTGCGGCGGTTCTCGGCTGGCAGGGGCAGAGCGGTCGCATCGCCAAGCTGGCGCACGAGGGCTTCTATCTTGGCCCGGCGCCAGGCGAGGTTCCCGCCGAGGCGCTCGCGTTCGCCGTAGCGCATGCCGGCAACATCCATGAGGCAACCGCGCGGCTGCTGGCCGACGGCAAAGTCGTCGGCTGGGTGCGCGGCCGGATGGAGCTGGGCGCGCGTGCGCTGGGCGCGCGTTCGATCCTCGCGGATCCGCGTGGCGCCGACATGCAGTCGGTGCTGAACCTGAAGGTGAAATTCCGCGAATCCTTCCGTCCGTTCGCGCCCGCGGTGCTCGCCGAGGAATGCGGTCGATGGTTCGATACCACCGAGCCTTCCGATTTCATGCAATACACGGCCTACCTCCTGCCGCAGCACCGCCGGCCCGTGCCGGCGGGCCTGAAAGGGCTGGCCGAGCGGCGGGATTTCAGGCGCTGCGACATGCCAAGCGTCGTGCACGTCGATTTCTCGGCCCGGATCCAGACCGTCCGAAGCGAGGTGCACCCGGATTTTCACCGCCTGATCTCGGAATTCCGCGATCTGACCGGCATCCCGATGGTCATCAATACCAGTTTCAATGTCAGCGGCCAGCCGATCGTGTGCACGGCGGCGGAGGCGTGGCAGTGTTTCCGCCATACCGATATGGATTATCTTGTCGTCGGGGAGCGCATATTCCGCAATCCGAACGACCGAACCAGGGAACAGAAGCTCGCATGGCTGAAGCAATTCGAAAACTATTCGTGAAACTGTTCTGGCGGATCGTGCGCGCCGGCATGACGCCGGCCGCGCCGCGCTGGCGCGCGTCCGCCAAGCGCAGCGAGCTCGTTTCCAAGTAACCATCATCGGCGCTCGCTGGCGATTCCCATGGATCTCTCGGTCATCATTCCCGCCCACAACCCGCGCGACGACTATTTGAAGCGCGTGCTTGCCGCGCTGCGCGGCCAATCGCTGTCGAAGGAAAAATGGGAGCTCATCGTCGTCGACAATCGTTCCGAACGGCCGCTGGCGGCGGCTTACCCGCTGGACTGGCATCCGCACGCGTCGCACGTGCGCGAAGAAAAGCTCGGCCTCACGCCGGCGCGGCTGGCGGGCATCGCCAGGTGCCGCGCTGATGTGGTGGTAATGGTGGACGATGACAACGTGCTTTTTCCCGACTACCTCGAAACGGCGCTGCGCCTGGCGGGCGAGTATCCCTTCGTCGGCGTCTGGGGCGGCCAGGTGGTCGGGGAGTTCGAGGACCCGGACAATTATTTCGCCAGGCACTATCCCGAGAGCTTCACCGTCCGCAGCTTCGCGGGCAATCACTGGTCCAACCGAAAACGCGACTACGCGATCATGCCGATCGGCGCCGGGCTGTGCGCGCGGCGCAGCGTGCTGCAGCGCTACGCCGAAGTCTGCACCGCCGATCCGCGCCGGCAGCTGCTCGATCGCACCGGCACGCGGCTGCTGACCTGCGGCGACCTGGACATCGTATTCACCGCTTGCGACATCGGTCTGGGCAAGGCGCTGTTCCATGAGCTCAGGCTGACGCACCTGATCCCGCGCAAGCGACTATCCGAAGAATTCATCCTCGGCAACGCCGAAGGCAACCACTATTCGGCGACGCTGCAGAATTTCCTGGTGGACGGCGATATTCCCGGTCGCCGGCCGACCGCCATCCAGCGCCTCGGCAGGCTGTACCGGCTGGCGCGCATGACGCCGCTGCAGCGGCGCCAGGCGCTCGCGGCCGAACGGGGAGAGCGGCAGGCGCTCGCCGACATGAAGAACTGGGGCTGGCTGGCGGGACGGATTTGAACAAGACCGCCTATTTCTTCCTGATTCCCGCGGCCGTGTCGCGCGACAACTACGCGCATAACGCGCTGGTGCTCGCCGAAGGCCTGCAAGAACTGGGCTGGAAAATCTACGCCAATATCGACTACTGGCGCAGCAGGACTGATGATCTCGCGACGCTGTTCCGCCACGATCCGGCAGTGCGGCCGTCGGATTGCGCGATCAATGTGCTTACCTACGACTGGCTGCACTTCGTCAAGGAGATTCCTTTCGAATTCGCGGAGAACAAGCGTTCCTTCCGTGTCTACCTGGAGGACGACGGTGGCATGCATCCGCCCGGGCTGGGCGTCGAGTTCCGGGCCTTCGACCTGATCCTCAAATCGCACTTCAACCGGCGCACGACGTATCCGGAGAACTACCGGCCGTGGTCCTTCGGCATCAGCCGGCGCATCCTGAAAGAAACCGAGGAAGCGGCGGTATTTTCGTCGCGCCGCAAGGAACTGCTCGTCAACTTCGGTGCTACCCACTCGTACCGCCACCAGTTGCGAGACCTGTTCGAGGAAAAAGTCTATCCTGGTCTAGAGGGCGAGCTTGCGTTCGACCGGTTCACCAACAGCCGAAGCAATCCCCCTGCCGATCCGTATCATCGGCTCATGTGGGAGCAGACCGCTTGGCGGCACTATCCGGACTACTACGTCCGACTGCGCAATTGCGTCGCCTGCTCCTGCGTCGGCGGACAGTTTGTACCCGGTATTCCGGACAATTGGCACGTGTACGACGGGGGCGGCGGTGTGCGCACGCGTCTTCGTCAATACGGCTACCGGCTTGTTTCGCGCATCTCCGGTTCGGTGCCGCGCTGGAGCCAATGGGAGAGTTGGCGTTTCTGGGAAAGTCTTGGCGCTGGTACAGCAGCGCTGATGCTCGATTTCGAGAAATATGGCGTCCAGATTCCGGTCCAGCCGGAAAACTGGGTGCACTACATCGGACTGGATCTCGACAACCTTTCGCGCGATCTCGACCGACTGCGCTCGGACCGCGACGTGTTCGCGCGTGTCGGACAGGCGGGGCGCGACTGGGTGCGCCGGCACTATTCACCTCTCCCGCTCGCTGAGCAATTTCTGCGGGTGGCCGGTCGATGAACGCAGGTCCAATGTCCGTGCTCTATCGGCTGCGGCGCGGCCCGAGCCGGTCGTTGGGCGAGCGCGCACTCAAGCTGCTGGCGCGGCCGGCTATCAAGCTCGCGCTGATGCGCGATGCCGATCCGGCCGTGCTTGTCGAGCTCGGACAGCGCCGGCTGTGGATGAACTGGGCGCACAGCCTGCCCTCGTTTATTGCCAGCTATCCGCATTACGAAACAGAGATCGGGCGCCTCGCGGCATTCATCGGCGCTCGCGATGGCCGGCTGTCGATGATCGACGTCGGAGCGAATATCGGCGACACCATCGCCCTGCTGCCGGCATTGAGCGCCGCGCAATTTCTCTGCATCGAGGGTTCGCGCAAGTATTTCGACCTGCTGGTCCGCAACTTCGGCCCGGATCCGAGTGTTCGCTGCGTCAACGCGTTGCTGTATGACGGCAGTTCCGCGGCTGCAGAGAGCGATCTGATCGAGAGAAACGGCACCGCGCAGCTGGGTCACGCGCACGGACCCGTCGAGAAGGGCGCGAAATTCACTACCCTGGACGCGGTCATCGATCAATATCCGCAGTTCGCGTCCGCGAACTTCCTGAAGATCGATACTGACGGCTACGATTTCCGGGTGCTCAAAGGGGGTGCAAATCTGCTTGGCGCGGCCCGTCCCGCGCTTCACTTCGAGTTATGCTTTCATCTGTGGGAGGAGGTCGGACGCACCGATCTCGCGGAGGCGCTAGCCTGGCTGGCCGCAGCAGGCTACGGTTGCGCGATTCTCTATGACAATCTGGGATATCTCATCGGTACGGAAATCCTGGCAAAACCCGACAAGCTTATGGCGTTACACGACTATGCGATGCGCAGGCGCGATTTCTACCTGAACATCGTCGCGTTTCACGATACGGACCCTTCGGTGGCGGGATTCCTGGCAGCCGAGTCGGAGCGGCGCTATGGCTGAGGCCAGGGAGGATGTCTGCATAGACGGCCTGCTGTACGCCATCATCCTGCGGGCCTTGCACGACGAGCCGGGTATTCAATTCTTTACGCCGAATGAATATTCGCAACAGCTGGCGTCGATGTCCTACCAGCCTGGCAAGGTCATTCCGGCCCATACCCACAACCCGGTTCCGCGTGAGGTATCACATACACAGGAGACGCTTTTCATCCGTAAGGGCAGCGTGCGTGTCGATTTTTATACCCAGCAGCGGGAATACCGCACCAGCCGCGTTCTCGGGGCGGGCGACGTGATCCTGCTGATCGCGGGCGGGCATGGCTTCGAGGTGCTAGAAGAACTGAACATGATCGAAGTGAAGCAAGGTCCTTACACCGGCGAGCAGGACAAGACCCGCTTCACGCCCGCGATGCCGGCCAAGCTGGACGTAAAGTAGGCGCGATGATCCCGGTCAATCGGCCGCTGCTGGACGGCAACGAGAAGCGGTATCTGGCGGAGTGCGTCGACACCGGCTGGATTTCCTCCGAAGGACCTTTCGTCAGGAGGCTTGAATCCGGATTCGCGGCCTTCATCGGGCGCAAGCACGGCGTCGCCGTATGCAACGGCAGCGCCGCGCTCGATCTGGCGGTGGCGGCACTTCGCATCGGCCCGGGCGACGAGGTCATCCTGCCGTCGCTGACCATCATTTCCTGTGCGGCTGCCATCGTGCGCGCCGGAGCGAAGCCGGTGGTGGTCGATTGCGAGGCCCGCACCTGGAATATGGATCCCAGCCTCATAGCGTCAAAAATCACGCCGCGCACCAAGGCCATCATGGTTGTCCACATCTTCGGCCTGCCGGTCGACATGGATCCGGTTCTGGCCCTCGCAAAACAGCACGGACTCTGGATCATCGAAGATGCCGCCGAGCAGATTGGGCAGACATACAAGAGCCGTAGCGTCGGCACGTTCGGCGATGCCGCCACCTTCAGCTTCTATCCGAACAAGCACATAACCACCGGCGAAGGCGGCATGGTAATGATGGACGACGGGCATTTGGCGTCCCGCTGCAGGGATCTGCGCAATCTATGCTTCGGCAACGAACGCCGCTTCATCCACGAGGAGCTCGGGTGGAATTTCCGCATGAGCAACGTGCAGGCTGCTCTCGGCGTCGCGCAGCTCGAACGGGTCGGAGGCTTTCTGGAAAGAAAACGACAGCTCGGCGGCTGGTACAACGCGCTGCTCGCCGGCCATCCGATGCTCGAATTGCCCGTCGACAATGCCGGCTACGCAAGGAACATCTACTGGGTTTATGGGGTGGTGCTGAAGGAGTCCGTGAAATTCGATGCGCGCGAGGCGATCGCGCGTCTCAGGTCGCGCGGCGTTGATTCGCGCCATTTCTTCTGGCCGCTGCACGAACAGCCGGTATTGCGCAGGATGGGATTGTTCGACGGAGAGCACTGCCCCCATGCCGAGCGGGTCGCGCGCCGCGGCCTTTACCTTCCGAGCGGGTTGGGCACGACGCAGGACGAGGTAGGCGAGAGCGCCGAAGCGCTGAAGGCGATCCTCGTATGAGCGTATTTGGCGCATACGCCGACTACTACGATGCTCTTTACAGAGACAAGGACTATGGCGCAGAAGCGGCCTTCGTACATCGCCTTCTGAAGCGGCACGCGCCGCAGGCCCGCTCGCTCTTCGAGATCGGCAGCGGCACCGGGCGCCATGCGATCGAACTCGTGCGGCGTGGCTACCATCTCGAAGGCGTGGATCTCAGCGCGCGCATGGTTGCGCACGCTCGTGCCGCGATACGTCGCCTGCCGGCGGGATTGCGCGGCCATGCCGAGATACGGCAAGGCGACGTCACCAAGCTCGTGCCGCAACGTAAGTTCGATTCTGTCATCTCGCTGTTCCATGTCGTCAACTACCAGATCACCGATCGGGCGCTGTCCGGCATGTTTCGGGCGGCGCGGGCGGCGCTTGCTCCCGGCGGCGTATTTGTGTTCGATTTCTGGTACGCCCCGGCTGTGCATGCCGAACGCCCGACAACCCGCGTGCGCCGCGCGGTGGCGCCGGGCGTCAGGCTGATCCGGCTGTCGGAGCCGGCGTTCGACGGGGCGCGCAACGTGATCGACGTCGATTTCACCCTCTTTGTGACCCATACCCGCAGCGGGCACGTGAAAGTGCTGAAGGAACAGCACACAATGCGCGCGCTGTTTCTGCCCGAGCTCAAGCGATTCGCCAGAATGGCGCATTTCGAGTTTGTCGATGCCGGGCAGTGGTTGACCGGAAAGGCGCTGTCCAGCCGCACCTGGATCGGCTACGCGGTCCTGCGCGCCGCGGGCAAGCGATGAAAGTCGGACTCTTCGTCGGAGGCATTCAACCGGTCGACGGCGGGGGCTATGTCTATGTCGCTGAGATACTGCACGCGTTGGGGAAGGCCGGCGGCGGTGGTGATCATGAATTCGTGCTCTGCCATCACTCCGGCGGCGCGGGAATCGCCCGCCAGTTCGGTTCGCTCCCCGCGATCGATCTGGATGCGGAGAGACCCTCGGTCCTTTCGACGAAGGAAACTCTGTTCGCGCCGTTCCCGGGTGCATTTGAACGGCTGTTCGATCGCGTGTTCCGTACCCGGGCGGCGACGCAGTGGGACGCGCGCGTGTATGCGCGCCACGGCATCCAGTTCCTTGTCCGGCTGGTGCCGTGGAACGCGATGTCGCTGGAACTGCCATTTGCCACAGTGCTATGGGATTTGCAGCATCGCAACAACCCCTGGTTTCCCGAGGTCAGCGGCGGCGAGTGGGACGGGCGGGAAGCCAACTTTGCGTCGCTGCGTCGCGCGGCGGCGATCTATACCGGCACGCTGCAGGGCAAGCGCGAGATCGAGCACTACTATCAGGTGCCTGGGGATCGGATCCACGTGCTGCCAATTCCGACGCCGCGCTATGCGTTCGAACATGCGGGGACACCGAAAGATTCCGGATTCACGCAACGGCTCGGTTTGCCAAAGGAGTTCCTCTTCTATCCGGCGCAGTTCTGGCCGCACAAGAACCACGCCGTCGTACTCGAAGCCTGCAAGCTTGTTCGCGAGAGCAGCGGCTGGGACCTGGGCGTGGTGTTCGCCGGCTCCGAGAAAGGCAATGCCGAATATGTGAAAGGCTATGCCGAACGTCTCGGGCTCGCCGGCTGCACGCGGTTTCTCGGCTTCGTCGAAACCGCTGATCTGGTGCAGTTGTACAAGAACGCCTACGCGCTGACTTTCGCGACGTTCTGCGGGCCGGACAATGTTCCCCCCCTCGAGGCTTTTGCGCTCGGCTGCCCGGTGGTGGCGTCAAGCGTGCCGGGCGCCGAGGAGCAGCTTGGCGATGCCGCGCTGCTGTTCCCCCCGGACGACGAACGCGCGCTGGCCGCGCGGATTCTGGAACTGCGCGATCCCGCGACGCGTGCGCGCCTGATCGAGGCTGGCCGCCGCCGCGCCAACCTCGGTAGCTGGGACGATTGCGCCAAGGGCATTGTTGCAAGCCTGGATCGCTTTGCCCGCACGCGGCGTGCGTGGGCCTGAATCACGGGGCCCATGACGCCGGTCCGGTTCGGCAAGGCGATCGCCCATCGCCTCGGCGTCATTGCGCGCTATTGCAGGTCGGCTCCCAGCCTAGCCGCCGCGGGGAAGTGGCTGTACCTGGGGATGATTCGGGCTCGACTGACCGGCGGCGAGGCGCGGGTTTCCCGCCGCGAGGGTGACACCGGCGATTTCCATATCCAGGTCGGAAAGAATGCCGCGCACCAGGTGCGGCTCGACCTGGGTTCGCTGGCCGAACTCGACAGCTTCGAGGAGATTTTCGTGCACGGAATCTACCGGCTGGGCAAGCTGCCGTTCCGGCCGAGCCTGGTGCTGGATTGCGGCGCGAACATCGGGTTGTTCGCCAGCCTTTGCCGGATGGCGTTCGCGGACGCGAGGATCTTCTGCTGGGAACCGGAGCGCGCGAACTATGCGCGCCTGGGGGCGCAACCGCTATTGCAGTCCAGCCTGGTCGTGGCATTTCAAGAAGCGGTATCGGATTGCGATGCTGAGCTGCCATTTTCCGGCAGCGGGCTTGGCGGCAGGATCGCCGCGGCAGGAGAGACGGCCGGCGAGCGGGTACGCGCGATCGATCTGCGCTCCTGGCTGTCGCGCCAGCCGGGTGAGCCGACATTGGTGAAAATCGACATCGAAGGCCACGAGCAGCGGCTCATTCCGTCGCTTGCCGGCGCCTGGCCGCCGGATTGCGCGCTTTTTCTCGAAACGCACCAGGAGCCGGGCAAGGACGCGGACATCCTGAAGTGCCTGTCGGACGAGGGATTCCGCTGGGAATTGCTGGAGTCGAGCGGGCCGCAGAACGACCAGAGAATGCTCAACGAATATTTCGCCGTGCGCCGAAAGAGCTGAGCGGCCGCACGGTCATGAGCGCTCGCATCCTGTTTTTTTCAAGCGAAATTCCGCAGACCGGCGTGGCTGGCGGGCTGCTGCTCTACCGCCTGATGAAGGGCATCGGCAGCGACCGGGTCGCGGTCGTTGGCGAGCCGCCGCGCCCGGAGTCCCGATTGCTCGATTGCGCCTACCATGCGCCGCAGATGCCGTGGCGGCGGCTCGAACGCTCGAGGTTCAACCGGCTCCATCGCACGCTGCGCACGCTGCACATGGTCCCGCTGCTGACGGTCGGCGAAGTTGATCGCCTGCTCGGCGATTTCCGCCCGGATGTGGTCGTCAGCGTCATGCAGTTCGCGACCTGGTACGACTCCGCGATGCGCTATGCGAGGGCGAAGAGGATCCCCCTGGTAACCGTGGTCCACGACCCGGACGAGGTCTTCGACCAGGTATACGGCTGGGCCGGGCCGCTGCGGGACCGCGCGGATGGCCGGTTTTACCGGCTCGCAAGCCGGCGCCTGTGCATCAGTCCGGAAATGGAAGCCCGTTGCTACGCCAAGTATGGCGTGCACGGCGAGGTGATGTACCCGAACCGCGACTTGGATCTGGCGCCGCGGCCGATCGAAGAAGGCCGGGCGCTCAAATCGCCGGGCCGCTTGACCGTCGGTTACGCGGGAACCCTCGGCTACGGTTACGGCGAGCAGATCATCCGGCTGCTGCCCGCATTCCGGGCCAGCGGCAGCAGGCTCGTGGTCTACGGAAAATCGGACGCATCCGCGCGCGCCCGCCTGGAACGCGAGGATGTCGTGGAACTGCGCGGCTTTGTCGCGGATCCCCGGGACGCCTGGGCGGGGATTCAGCGCGATTGCGATGCCGTGATTCTGCCGTATCTCAATCCGCCGGAGGCGGCGCATCGCCTGCTGTATTCCTGCCATTTTCCCAGCAAGCTGCCGGAATACCTGGCACTGGGCATGCCGGTGGTCGTCGCAGGGCCGGCCGATGCGACCGGGGTGCGCTGGGCCGCGGGACACCCACAGGCCGCTCTGACGGTGACGGATCCAGATCCGATGGCCGTGGCCCGCCAATTTGAGCGCTTGCAGGCCGATCCGGCGTTGCGTGTTTCGCTGGCCGCCAGCGCGGTGCACCTCGGCGACAGGGACTTCGAGCCACGCCGCATTCAGCGACAGTTTTCCGACGCGGTGAACGAGGCGGCGGGACGGGCGCAATGCGCATCTTCCTGAGCTGCCTGCAGTCGAAAGGGCGCCACGCCGTCCCGGCGTACGACTTCTGGGAGCCTTACCTCAAGGGTGGAATCGAAGAGGCAGGGCATACCTGGGTCGAGGCCGGCGAGGTGGATTGGGCGGAAGGACTGGCGATTTCGGATGAGACGGAAAGGCGCCAGTGGCGCGACCGCGCCTGGTCGGAAGTGCTTCGCGTGCTGCGCGACGAGGCCGGGCGCGGTGGTATCGACCTTTTCCTCGGCTACCTTTTCCCGCACATGGTCGAGGCCGGCGCGATCGGCGAGATCCGCCGGATGGGCATTCCGAGCGTCAATTTCTTCTGCGATAACGTCCGGGAATTTCGCCGATTGCCGGACGGTTTTCGCTGCTTCGATATGAACTGGGTGCCGGAATTCGAGGCGCTTCCCTTGTACGAAAAGGCAGGCGCCAGGCACATCTTCGCTCCGATGCCATGCTGGATTTCTCCGCAATTGCGGCGCGCCGACCACGCCGAAACCGCGGGGGTCACGTTCGTCGGCTCTTTCGACGCCTTGCGCGGCAATTTGCTCGGAAACGCGATACGCAGCGGCGCGGATCTGGCCATCGCGGGTGCGGGTTGGCGCCCAGGGGGCGGGGACGCCCAGCGCGCCGGGACGCCGCATGGGGGATTCCTTCGCACGTTAAGCAATCAGAATTCCTTCGTGCGCCGGCATGGCCTGCCGGGATTGTTCCGGAAAATCGAAGCCCGGCTGCGCCCGCTTGAACAGCCGGCCATCGAGGAGAAACGCCTGCTCGGCCAGGTGTCCGGCACGGAGTACCTGCGCCTGATCCAACAGAGCAGGATCGCGCTGGGCATCAACCGAGTACCGACTTTCCGCCGCTCGCTGCATCGCCCGCTGACGTATTCCAGGTTGCGCGACATCGAGGCGCCGATGATGGGCGCGTGCTACCTGACCGAGTGGACCGAGAGCCTGGCGCGCTTCTACGATGTGGGCCGTCACGTCGAAGCGTATCGCACGGTGGAAGAGTTGACTGAAAAAATCCAGTCCCTGCTTGCCGACCCGCAACGGCGGCGACAGTTGCGTGCGCGCGGGCAGGAGCACGCGCTGCGCGAGCTGTCGGTGCCCCAATCGCTCGGCAAAGTGATGGCGGCGCTCGGCCTCGCCTCGCCTGCTGCCGCGGGGGCAGAATGACCGCTCGCGGTACCATCGTGCTCCTCACGGGCTCGCACCTTTGCAACAATCCGCGGACCGTCAAGGAGGCGGATGCCCTCAGTGCTGCGGGCTTTGATGTCGAAGTACTCGGCTGGATCGCGGATCGCGAGCACCAGGCGGAGGACCGCGAAATGCTTTCCTCCCGGCGCTGGCGCTTCACGCCCTGCGTCGATCTCCTGCAAGGCTCGCCGCCGGCCCGCTTGCGCGCTTTTGGCTCGCGAGCGGAGCGCCGGCTGGCGTTCGCGCTGGCCGGGGCCACAGGCTGGCAGACGGCCGCCCAGCTCGGCGGCTGGCGGCGGGAATTTCTTGGCGCGGCACGCCGGCGCAACGCCGACCTGTTCATCGCCCATTCCGCGATGACCATCTGGGCCGCCGTGCAATTGCTGCGTGAGGGCCGCAGAGTCGGCGTCGATATGGAAGACTGGTTCTCCAACGAGCACCCGGCGCCGTATCCTTCGTCGCTGGTCGCCCTGCACGAGGCCGAACTGCTGCGTGGCGGGTCGCATGCGACCTGCACCTCGGACGCAATGGGTCAGGCGCTCGCCGAGGCGTACCGCTGCACGCCGCCGAAGACCGTCTACAACGTGTTTCCCTGGTCGGAACGGGAACGGCTCGACGGCCAGCTCAAGGATCGACGCGATCGGCGGTGCCCGTCGCTGCACTGGTATTCCCAGACGCTGGGCGCGGGAAGGGGGCTGGAAGATCTGTTTGCGGCGCTGCCCTATGTGACCGGAAATCTCGAAATCCACCTGCGCGGTACGCTGGCGTCGCAAGCGCAGGCCTGGCTGGACCGGGAAATTCCCGCGGCATGGCGAGACCGCGTGCACGTGCACGGACCGGTGGCAAATGCAGCGCTGCTTTCCCGCATCTCGGAGCACGATATCGGCTTCGCTGGCGAAATGAAATCGCCGCCCAGCCGCGACCTCACGGTGACCAACAAGATTCTCCAGTACCTGCTGGCGGGCCTCGCCGCCGTAGCGAGCGATACGCAAGGCCAAAGCGAAGTGGCGCGTTCGGCGCCCGGCGCGGTGTTCCTCTACCGCTCCGGCGATCCCCGCTCGCTCGCCGCGCAGATCGACGCGCTGCTCGCGGCGCCGGAAATGCTGCAATCGGCGAAGCGCGCAGCGCTGGAAGCGGCGCGCGAGCGCTTCTGCTGGGAGAAGTCAGCGCCGCGATTGGTGGATTCGGTCGCCGCCGCACTAGCAACGGGAAGCCGATGAACAAGAGACTCCGGCACCTGGCGGCGAGCGCTGTTTCAAATAGTCCATTGCAGTATTGGCCGGTCAGCGTCAGGGCCGGATTGGCGAAGGGCGCGCGCTGGACGCTCGCGCCGTTCTCCGCCAACTGGCGGCAGGGCGGTGAAATCGAGATCGCAAAGGCCGTGGCGATGCTCCCCAGGCTGCGCGGCGCCGCGTGCTGGGATGTCGGCGCGCATTTCGGCATTCACGCAGTCGGCATGGCGATGCAGGTCGGGCCCGACGGTGAAGTCTGCGCCTTCGAGCCCGACACGGTAGCCTTCGCGCGGATGCAACGGCACGTACGGATGAATCGACTGCGCAACATCAAGCTGTTCCAGCTTGCGGCGAGCGACCACGATGGCGCGCTGGAACTGGTCGTGAGCGGAGGTCTCGGCTCCACCGTAACCCACGTGCGCTACGACGACGAGGAGCCTTCTCCGGAGGCAGCCGTACTTAATGCGAGCGCGATTCGCCTCGATTCGCTGGTTTCGGCAGGCGAGATCCGGGTTCCCGATCTGGTCAAGATCGATGTCGAGGGCCACGGCGGCCGGGTGCTCGAAGGGGCGCTGGACACGGTTGGTCGGTGCAAACCCATCATCGTGTTCAGCGTGCACAGCGAGTCGGAATGGAGTCAGGCGCGCCAAGTACTGATGCCGCTCGGCTATGCCGGGAAATATGCGAGCGGTCGGGAATGCCGCTGGGATGCGCATCCGGACGCGAGCGCCATCATCTTCACCTGCAAGTGAACCCGGCGAGTATGACGGCCAAACAAAAGGCCTGGCAATGGCTGCTGGCGCACTCGCCGGTCGGGCGGCGCACATTGATGAGCATTCGCTTCGAGGCGGGAAGTCAGCTGCAGCGCCTGCGCAATGCTTTGAACCCCG
Organism: Betaproteobacteria bacterium; assembly: GCA_025356085.1. Taxonomy (GTDB): domain Bacteria; phylum Pseudomonadota; class Gammaproteobacteria; order Burkholderiales; family SG8-39; genus RBG-16-66-20. The sequence continues at coordinate 18,768 of JANXUV010000199.1, read as the reverse complement.
CCTACCACAGGAAGGTTGCGGCGCTCAGGCGCATGTCCGGCGTGTCGGTAAACTTCGGCAGCGGCGGGCGCGGCATCGCAGGGTGGATCAACATCGACGTCAGCGCGTCTCACGCCGACCAATACATCGCCCACGACATCCGCAGGCCGTTACCGCTGCGCGACGGCCAGGCAAGGCGTGTGTTTGCCGAGCACGTCGTCGAGCACCTGGATTTCCGCCATGAAATTCCCCGGGTGTTGGCGGAGTTCCGCCGCATCCTGGAGCCGGGAGGCGCGCTGCGCATCGTCGTTCCGGACGCCGCGCGTTTCCTGCAAGCCTACGCGGCCGGTTCGCGCGAACAGTTCAAGGCGCTCGGCTGGGACCTCGATCGCCTGCCCGACGATATTTTTACCCCGATGCACGTGGTGAATCACATCTATCATCAGGAGGGCGAGCATTTCTTCGGCTGGGACTTCGAGACCATGGAATGGGCCCTGCTGAGCGCGGGCTTCAAGCGGGTTGTCAGGCAGAGTTTCGGCCACTCGCTGGATCCCGAGCTGGCGATCGACCAGCCGAATCACTCGCTGTATTCGCTGTATGTCGATGCAATCAGGTAAGCGAGGAGACCGCATGGCCGGCCTGTCGCACCTCAGGTACCTGATCGGCAGGACATTTTTCTCGATGCTCGATTTCGGCCTCTCGCACCGCCTGATTCCGTTCTCCAGCCGGTTTCCGGTCGGCATACGCTTCCACCACGACCTGAACCGCTTCCTCGGACGCGAGCCGGTAGTAGTAATCGATGCCGGGGCCAATATAGGGCAGACCGCCCTCGCTTATGCGCGGCACTGGCCGCGCGCGGGCATCCTGTCGTTCGAGCCGGTGCGGTCCAGCTTTGCCGAGCTGGAAAGAAATTGCGCCGGCACCGGGATTCGATGCGTCAATTGCGCCCTTGGCCGGGAAGACGGCCGCGTGCGCATGCGCTTGCACGACAATTCCGAACTGAACTCGTTTGTCGACGCCGCGGATTCCGCCGCGGGCGGGTCTTCAGGCTCCGAAGAAGTAAGCGTCCGGCGCCTTGACAGCGTGATGCGCGAATTCGGCATCGATGCGATCGATTTGCTGAAGATCGACACCGAAGGAACCGAGCGTCAGGTACTCGAAGGTGCCGACGGATTGCTGCGGGAACATCGGATCAACGCCGTGTACGCGGAATGCCGGTTCCTGCGCAACGACACACCGCAGATCCTGTTCGAGGAGCTTGACCGGGACCTGACCGGGCGTGGCTTTTATTTTTCGGGCTTCTATGAAATTTACCGCTGGGGCGCAAGCCGGCGCAATGCGGGGTTTGCCAACGGACTCTGGATCCGGCGAGACCTGCCATGAAAGTGCTGCTGACCGTCGATCCGGAGATTCCAGTGCCGCCCCCGCTCTATGGCGGCATCGAGCGCATCGTCGACGGAATCGCGGGCGAACTGCGCGCCCGCGGCCACCGGATCGGCCTGCTGGCGCATCGGGATTCGACCTGCGCTGTGGATGCGCGGTATTCCTGGCCCGCCGGGTGCTCGCAGGGCGTGCGCAATAGCGCGCGCAATGCAGCGGCGCTGCTGGGGGCGGCGAGAAGTTTCGCGCCGGATGTCGTGCACAGTTTTTCGCGGCTCGCGTACCTGCTGCCGTTGCTGTGCCTGCGAATACCGGCGGTCATGTCGTACCAGCGCCATACCGGAGGAGCCAAGCTGCGCCTGATGGGCGCGCTGGGCGGAAAGCGCTTCGTGTTCACGGGCTGCAGCGAATACATCGCCGCCATGGGCCGCGCGGCCGGCGGACGGTGGCGGGCCATCCCGAATTTCGTCGACACCGATTACTACCGGTTCAGCGCTACGGTCGCGGACGATGCTCCCCTGGTATTTCTGAGCCGCATCGAGCGCATCAAGGGCGTGCATGCCGCCATCGCCATGGCGCAAGGCGCGGGGCGGCGGCTGGTGATCGCGGGCAATCGACCCGATACGGAGCAGGAACGCGAGTACTGGAATCGCGAGATCGCGCCGCAGCTGCGGCCCGGGCAGGTGGAATACTGCGGGCCGGTGAACGATGCGCAGAAAAACGATCTACTGGGTTCGGCCCTGGCGATGGTGGTTCCGGTGGAGTGGGGCGAACCTTTCGGCATCGTGTTCGCGGAATCGCTCGCCTGCGGCACGCCGGTGATCGCGACGCCGCGGGGCGCACTGCCCGAAATCGTCCGGCAGGGCGAACAGGGCTTCCTGGTGAATTCAGTCGACGAGGGGATTACCGCGGTCGGGCGGCTGGGCGGAATTTCGCGCGCCGCTTGCCGCCGCCGCGCCGAGGACGAGTTTTCGCGGCGGGTGGTGGTCGGTCGCTACGAGGCCCTCTACCGGGAACTCCTCGAGGGGCGCCTCGAATGAAGACCGTTGTCATCGTCGCGCCGCACTTCCTGCCCAGCTTCCTGCCGTCGGTGCACCGCTCGCGGCTGTGGGCCTATCACCTCGAGGAGTTCGGCTGGAAGCCGGTGATCCTCACCACCGCTCCCGAATTCTACGAGTGCCAGCTGGCGCCCGAACTGCTGGACTTGCTGCCGCCGTCGCTGGAGGTGATCCGCACGCGCGCTTTGCCGGTAAAGCCGGTACGGATCATCGGCGACATCGCGGTTCGCTCGCTGTACTGGTATTGGAAGGCGCTGTCTGAAATGGCGCGCACGCGGCGTATCGACTTCCTGCTGTTCACGATTCCCGCGAGCCTCGCCTCGCTCCTCGGCCCGCTGGTCTATCGACGCTTTTGCATACCGTACGGCATCGACTATATCGATCCTTGGGTGCCGGAAACGCGGCAGGCGCACGCGTTGTTTTCCAAGGGATGGATCGCGAATCGGGTCGCCAGCGTCTGCGAGCCATTCGCGGTGCGCGACGCACGGTTGATCACCGGGATCAACACTGCATATTTCGAGTCGGTACTGGACCGCAATCCCCGGCTGCGGCAGCAGGCGGTGACCGCGGGAATGCCCTATGGAGGATCCGAACGCGACTACGAAGCGCTCGTGCGCAGGCCGCGCGCGCCGTTCCTGTTCGATCCGCGCGACCGCTTGATCCACCTGATCTACGCGGGCGCGGTGCTGCCCAAGGCGTTCGATGTTCTCGACCGGCTGCTGGCCGGCGTCGCGCTGCTGCGCCAGGGCCGGGCGGACATCGCGTCCCGATTGCGCCTGCATTTCGTCGGCACCGGGTTGTACGAGAGCGATGCCACCCGGGGGCACACCGTGACTCCACTGATTGAGCGCCACGGCCTGGACGGCGTGGCAACGGAACTCCCCAGCCGCATCGGCTATCTCGACGTGCTGAACCACCTGCAATTGAGTTCGGGCGTGCTCGTCATCGGGTCCACCGAGGCGCACTACTCACCGTCCAAGATCTATCAGGCGGTGATGTCGCGCCGCCCCCTTTTCACGATGCTGCACGAGGCGTCCACTGCGGTCGCGACGCTAAGGGCAAGCCGCGCGGGCGACGTCGTGACCTTCAGCGAAACCGCGTTGCCGCACCCCGCCGCCGTGGCGGCCGCCCTCGGCAGTTTCCTCGACCGGTTGCCCGCCTTCGACGCGGCTGCCATCGACTGGTCGGCGTTCGAGTCGGTGTCAGCAAGGGCAACGACGCGCGTGCTCGCGCGAGCGCTGGATGCAGCGCTTGCAAAGGAGCGACGTTGATCGGGATCGCGCTCCGGAGCCTGGTGTTTCCCGGCCTCGATCTGCATACGCGGGACCGCGCTTCGCTTTGCCGATTCTGGGGAAAAGGCGCGAGGCGCGTCCTCGATGCCGGTTGCGGCAACGGCTATTTCTCCTGGCTCGCGTACCGGTCCGGCGCATCGGTGAAGGGAATCAACTACGACACGGCGCAGGTCCGCAAGGCACGCGATCTGCTTCTCGGTTATCGCCGCGCCGATCCCGCGCGATTGCAGTTCGAGGTCGGCAATCTCTACGATCTCGCGAGTGACGCCGGCGGATACGACGAAATCATCTGCTACGAAGTGCTCGAGCACCTGGTCCGCGACGCCGAGGTGGTGCGCGAATTCGGGCGCCTCCTCAAGCCGGGCGGCCGCCTGCACTTGTGCTGCCCCAATCGGCTCCATCCGCGCCACCAGGCCGAGAAACTCGATACCACGGAGGGCGGAGGCCATGTCCGTCCGGGCTATACGGAACAGGAATATCGGGCGCTTCTCGAACCGGCTGGATTCAGCGTCGAGCTGGTGGTTGGAATCGGCGCCAGGTCGTTGTATCTGGCCGACGCCGGATTGCGAGCGATCCGCAATTCGCTCGGCGACTTTGCCGCATTGCCGTTCCTACCGCTTGCGATGCCGTTCGTCTGGTTCGCCCGGATGGATCCCGAGATTCCGTTTTCCCTCTATTGCCGCGCAGTGAACGCCGGTCTCGCTCGCGCGACCTGAGCGCATGACGGCGCCGCGGCTTCCGGAAATTATCGATCCCGGCTGGGCGATCAGGCTCGTCCAGGGCCTGGAATTCCCTCACAAGCTGGGGATCTGCGAACGCCTGTTCGGCCGGGCCCTCGCGCGCCATGGCGTGTGCTGGATACATACGGCGGCGGGCCTGCCATGGAAACTCGACTTGGCCTCCCCGAGCGATCGCTGGATCGTGTACGGAAAGTACGAAGGCGGGCGTTTCCTGGATTGGGCCCGCCGCCACTTGCCCCGCGACGGGATCGTGGTCGATTCGGGCGCGAATATCGGACAGATGCTGCTCTATCTCGCGCAATGGGTTCCGCAGGGCAGGATTCTCGCCGTTGAACCGGGCGCTATTGCGACGGCATGGCTCGCCGAATGCCTCGCGCTCAACGGCCATCTTCCGGTTGAACTGATCCGCTGCGGGCTCGGCTCGAAGTCCTGCCAGATGTCGCTGTCGAGCAATGGAACAGCGGAATTACATGGCAGCGGCAACGAGATCCGGCCGCTCGGAGCCGGAGAGACCGTCGATATGCGGCGCCTGCCGGATCTGGTGCACGAGCGCGGATTCGACCGGGTGGACCTGTGGAAGCTCGATGTCGAGGGATTCGAACTGGAGGCCCTGGCGGGTGCCGGGGAGCTTCTGTCCCGGCAGAGCGTGCGTGCCGTCTATGCCGAACTTGCCTACGGGCATGGCGAGCAGATCCGCGGCTGCCTTCGGGCGCACGGCTATGAATGCCACTTCTTCGACGCCGCAGGGGGTTTGTACGTCCCGCGCGAATTGCCCGAGTACAGCAACGGCCTGTTTCTTCCCCGCTGGTGACCGGCCCGCCGAAGCCGGCGTCGGCCGTCTGGAGAGTGGTGGCAAGAGCCTTAGAATGCGCAGCATGGTGCGTACGTGACAGTCTTGTTCGGTCATCCGACCGGAAATCCCAATTCACACAATGCCGCGCTCGCGTACTTCGAAGCCGGATGGCTGGAGGCGTTTTGCGTGCCGTGGATGCCGACGCGGGCCGAGCTGCGTGCCGTCGCGCGGATCCCGGGTTTGGCGGGAAACGCGGCGCGCCTCGGGCGCCGGGAATTCGCGCCGCTGCGGCATGCTCCCAAAGTGCAGGGACGTGTCGGCGAGTGGGGTCGCATGTTCCGGCGACAGTTCGGCGGCCGCTGGGGAGACGAGCGAGTGTCCTACGAAGCCAACGACTGGCTGATGCGCGCGATGCGCCGTGAGTGCGGGCGCGCCGCGGTAACGGCGGTACACGCGTATGAGGATTGCTCTTTGCTGCAGTTTCAGCAGGCCGCCCGCAGCGGCCGGGCGCGGATCTACGATATGCCGATTGGGTACTACCCGGATTGGGAAAAGACGTTCGACAGGCTCGCGGCGAAGTACGAACGCTGGCTATTGCCTCCGAACGCAGGATCGCGCAGCTACGTTCGGCCGCAGCAGAAGCGGGACGAGATGGCGTTGGCCGAACTGGTCCTTGCGCCATGTACGTTCGTCGAACGAACGGTGCAGCGCCACGCGGAGCGCGAGGTAAAGATCGTTCCGTATGGAGTGGACAGTGAATTCTGGCATCCGCCGGAGGGCGCGCGCGACGACGGTCCGATGCGGTTTCTCTATGCGGGGCAGTGCTCGCTGAGAAAAGGCACGCCGTTGCTGATCGAGGCCTGGCGGCGCGCCGCGCCAAAGGACGCGACGCTCGACCTGGTCGGGCATTGGCAGCTCCCGGAACATTGCCCCGGGGGATTGCCTGCGGGCGTCGCGGTGCGCGCGCCGGTTTCCGCGGAAAAACTCCGGAGGATTTATCAGGCCGCCGACGTGTTCGTGTTTCCGTCGAATTTCGAAGGTTTCGGCCTGGTCATTCTCGAGGCGATGGCCTGCGGGTTACCCGTGATCGCGACCGATACAACGGCTGCGCCCGACATTCTCGGCGACGATTCGGGCCGCGTCATTCCGGCCGACGATCTCGACGCGTTGGTCCTGGCGCTGCGCTGGGCGATTGGCAATCGCGATCGCCTCGCGGCGATGCGCTCGGGAGCGCGGCGAACCGCCCAAGCCATGACCTGGAGCCGGTACCGGACGCGCCTGCGTGAGGCGACGGGCGTCCTGATCGGGCGCGGGCAGGTGCAATGCGCAGCCCTGCCGACGTGAAGGCACGCCCGTGAGAGCGATGGCCACCGGCGGATTGCCGACCAGGCGTGCCCGGCAGGCGCCGAAGCAGCGCTTTCCCCGCTTGCGGATCGCGGTGGTCCTGATCTGGGCGCTGTTCTGCCTCTTCTCGATCGTTTCTGCCATCGACCAATCGGCCATCAGGGGCCTGTGCGCGATCGTGATCGGTACGGTTGCGCTCTTTCCCGCCTATATCTGGGCTGATGGGCGCATCGCCGGACTGCCGATCCTGCCGCTGCACGTGCTGACGCTGCTATGGACATACGCGCTGCCGCTGGTCGCGGGACACCCGGAACTCGAAAACTATGCAAATGAGGAGATTGTCTTTTCGACCGCCTGCGTTCTGATGTATGCGGTCAGCGCCGCGATGGTGTGGATCTTCGTCGACAGCCTGAAGAGCGCGCCGCGGGCGCGATTCCGGGTGCTGCCGAAGAACCGGGGGGACGCGTTTTTCACGAGCGCGATTTTTTTCGGCGCGGCATTCACTGCGCTTTCGACGGCGCAGATGATCGCCCTCGAACCGGGCCTGTACGGGATCCTCCGCGCAACCCTGCTCGGACTCGCTTCGGTGGCGATTTTCGTCCTGTCGCTGCGCCTGGGGCGCAGCGAACTGAGAACCGAGTACAAAATCCTGTTCATTGTGATTGCCGCGCTGTACATCGTCATCCAGCTGTCGACGCTGTTCCTAGTCGGCCCCATGGTTACGATGGCATCGGCGTTGATCGGGTTCACGATCGGGCGCGGCCGGGTTCCCTGGGTGACGATCGTTGCGGTCGTGCTGGCGTTCGGATTCCTGCACAGCGGCAAGTCGGAGATGCGCGAGAGGTACTGGAGCGAGGACAGGCCGGCGCTGCAGATCTGGGATCTCCCGCAATTCTTCGCTGATTGGGCCATGTCGAGCGGCGGACCGGGATCGGAGGAAACTGCCAACGCGCCGATCTACGAACGGGTCAGCCTGATGCATCTGCTGTTGCTGGCGCAGCGCAGCGCGCCCGCGACGACGCACTTTCTTGAAGGCGAGACCTACGCCATCATTCCCCGGCTTCTGGTGCCGCGGATTCTCGATCCCGACAAGCCGGACTCGCACCAGGGCACGACGATACTGAACACGCAATTCGGACTGCAAACCGCCGAGGAGGCGCAAAGCACGACGCTCGGCTGGGGATTGATCAACGAGGGATATGCGAATTTCGGACTGTCCGGCGTTGCCGGGGTGGCGCTGTTCCTGGGGCTGATGTTCGGATTCGCAGGCAAGCTGACCGCGGGAGCGCCGGTGATGTCCCTGGCCACCATGATCGGCGTGACCTTCTGCTCACTCGCGATCCAGACAGAATTTACGATGGCTGTGTTTGTGACGGTGCTCTTCCAGTCGCTCGTTGTGCTGGCGCTGGTGCTGCCGATCCTGGAATCGCGGCCCGCCGAAGAGCCGGGCTGAACCAGCGTGCGGCTGAAACTGGCGATCGTCGCGACGCACCCGATCCAGTATTACGCGCCGTGGTTTTCGCATCTTGCACGCCAGGCCGAGCTGGAGGTCAGGGTGTTCTACCTCTGGGACTCCGGAGCGGGCGATCATCTTGACCCGGGATTTGAAGCGCCGGTGCGCTGGGATATCTCCCTGCTGGACGGATACCAGCACGAATTTGTGCCAAACCGAAGCGCGCGACCCGGCACCGACCGCTACTTCGGCTTGTGGAACCCGGACTTGGCAACGCAACTGCGCGCTTGGCGGCCGCAGGCCGTGCTTTTGACGGCCTACAACTTCGCGAGCCTCGGCTACTTGCTGCTGCGTTGGGGCACGGGAGACGCGCCGTTGGTGTTTCGCGGGGATTCGCACCGGCTGGTGGCGACGAACAGCCCCATGCAGCGCCTTCGCGGTCGTCTGATCACCACTATCTTCCGGCGCTTCAGCGCCGCGCTGTACGTGGGATCGGCGAATCGCGAATACTTCGCCCTTCACGAGGTACGGCCGGAACGGCTGTTCCGATCACCGCATGCGGTGGACAATGAGCGCTTCGTCGCCGCTCGCCCGGCCGCGGCGGCAGGAGCAATCGAATGGCGACGGCTGCTCGGCATCCCGGCTGGCAACAGGGTGGTCCTGTTTGCGGGCAAGTTCCAGGAAAAGAAGCGGCCGCTCGACCTGCTGCGCGCGTTCGTCGATGCGAAGCTGGAGCGCGCCTCCCTGCTGTTCGTCGGCTCCGGTCCGCTCGAGGCGCAACTGCGGCGGGCTGCCGCGGGCCGCGACGACGTGTTTTTCGCGCCCTTCCAGAACCAGTCGCAGATGCCGCTCACCTACGCGGCCTGCGACTTGTTCGTGCTGCCGAGCTACGGTTCAGCCGAAACCTGGGGCTTGGCGATCAATGAGGCCATGTGCATGCAGCGTCCCGTCATCGTGAGCGACCACGTGGGTTGTGCGCGCGACCTGGTGCTGCCCGGCGTGACGGGCCTGGTGTTTCCGGCGGGCGACATTGCTGCCCTGCGAGACGCGCTGCGTACCGCGTTCGAGGATCCCGGCAGGCTGAAATCATGGGGCGAGCGTGCTGGATCACATGTCCAGGGCTTCAGCTATGAGAATGCGACGGCGGGCCTGATGCAGGCGTTGCGCAGCCTGGCGGGCGGCGCTGCATGAGGGTGTTGCATGTCGTGGCCAGCATCAATCGCGAGATCGGCGGACCCGCGGTCTCGGTGTCATGCCTTGCGGAAAGCCTTTCCCGCCTTGGGGTGCAATCCGGCATCGCTACACTCGACTACGCGCGGCATGGGCCGCGCGCCGCACCGGAAGGGGTGCGGGTGGAGAGCCTGGAAGCCGGGGCTCTGGCGCGGATGTTCCGGGGTTGGAGCCCCGGTTTCGCCCGCATGACCGCCGCTGCCGCGCAGGCGCACGCGGATGTCGTGCACAGCCACGGGATGTGGATGTTTCCGAACTACTACGCAAGGCGGGCCGCCGTCGCGCACAAAATTCCCCTTGTGATATCGCCGCGCGGCATGCTGGACGAATGGTCATTACGGCGCAGCCGCGCGCGCAAGGCGCTCGTCTGGCGTCTGATGGAAAGGGGCAACTTCGCGCAAGCCCGCCTGCTGCACGCGACCAGCGCGGCCGAAGCCAATGCCATTCGCGCTGCGCGCCTCGAGCAACCTATCGCGGTGATCGCGAATGGCGTGGATCTGCCGCGAGGCGACGCGCCCGGGCGCGCGCTGCTTGAGGCGGAATTTCCCGCGCTGCTGGGCAAGCGCTGGCTGCTGTTCATGTCGCGGCTGCATCCCAAGAAGGGCCTCGCCGAACTGCTGCGCGCGTGGCGGGCGATCGAAGTCCGTTTTCCGGGCTGGCAACTGGTGATCGCCGGGCCGGACCTGGATGGCCATGGCGAGGCGATGCGGGCGCTGGCGCAGGAACTGCGCCTCGCCGATCGGGTTACCTTCACCAACATGCTCTCGGGCGATGCGAAATCCTGCGCGCTGCGGCACGCCGACATCTTCGTCCTGCCGACTCATGCGGAGAACTTCGGGCTGGTGGTCGCCGAGGCTCTGGCGCATGGAACACCCGTCGTCACGACCCAGGCCGCGCCCTGGCGGGAATTGCGCGAAGAGCGCTGCGGCTGGTGGATCGAAGAGGGCGACGCGGCGCTTCGGCAGGCGCTCGCGCAGGCGATGGATTTGCCAGCCGCCGAGCGTGACGAGATGGGGACACGCGGGCGTGCCCTGATTGCAGCGCGCTATTCCTGGGACCGCGCCGGTCGCGACATGCTGGCGGCCTACCGCTGGATCCGCGGCTTAGGCCCCAGGCCGCCGGTCATACAATGAGCATGCGGATCGCCATCGCTACCGGTCCGTTGCTGCCCGTACCCGCGCTGCAGGGCGGCGCGATTCCGCGCATGTGGCATGGCCTCGCGCGCGAGTTCGCGCGCCGCGGACACGAGGTCAGCGTCTTCGCGCGCCGATTTCCCGGCCAGCCGGACAGCGAATCCGAAGGGGGCGTGCGCTACCTGCGATGGGGCGGATTCGGCCAGGGGCGCTCGGTCGCGCTGGATCTGCTCAAGGATCTCGCCTATGCGTCGCGCGCGGTATGGCGGCTTCCGCGCGCTGATATCCTGGTTACGAACGACTTCTGGCTCCCGGTTTTCGCCGCGGCCCTGCGGCCAGCCGCAGGGCGCGTGGTGATCAACGCGAACCGCTTTCCGAAAGGGCAGTATGGCCTCTACCGCGGCGCGGCCAGGATCGCCGCGGCGTCCTCGGCGGTGCGCGACGCGATCGCACAGCAGACGCCCTCGCTGCGAGACCGTATCCGGGTGTTACCCAACGCCGTGGATACCCGGACCATGGTGCCCGAAGAAGCCGCCCGGTCGCTGCATCCGCGCATCCTGTTATTCGCCGGGCGCGTGCATCCGGAGAAAGGAGTCCACGTGCTGGCCGAGGCTTTCGCCAGGATTGCGCTGCGGCATTCCGGCTGGCGGTTGCGCATCATCGGTCCCTGGAGAACTGAGGATGGGGGCGGCGGGAAGGCCTATGCCGAGCAGCTGCGGCGGATGCTCGAGGGCCAACCGGCGGAAATCGCCGGACCTCAATTCGATTTGACGGCGCTCGCCGCGGAATACCGCTCAGCCAGCCTGTTCTGCTACCCCTCTCTCGCGGACAAAGGCGAATCCTTCGGGGTTGCGCCGCTGGAGGCGATGGCCTGTGGTGTTCCGCCGGTGGTCTCCGCGCTGGCTTGCTTTGGGGACTTCGTGACCGAAGGCGAGACGGGCTGGATGTTCGACCATCGAATGCCGGATCCGGCGGCGGCACTGGCCACGGTACTGGAGCCCGCCCTGGCTGATCCGGCCCGGCTCGCGCTCGCGGGCCGGCGGGGCAGCGAGCAGGCGAAGCGTTTCGGTTACCCCGAGGTTGCCAGTCGGTATCTCGAGGAATTCGGTATTCTCCTGCGGGAACATGCGACCCATGCTTGATCGGATCACTCCGCTGATCCTCACGCTGAACGAGGCGCCGAACCTGGAACGCACACTGGCGCCGCTCGCCTGGGCGCGCGAGATCGTGGTGGTGGATAGCGGCAGCACCGACGCGACGCGCGAGATCCTTGCCCGCCACCGCAATGTGCGCGTACTTGAACGGCGCTTCACAAACCATGCGGAACAGTGGAACTTCGGTCTCGAGGAAACGGGAATCCGCAGCGACTGGGTGCTCGCGCTCGACGCTGATTTTGTGCTCTCGGAGGAACTCGTCAGGGAAATCGCCGCGCTTGCGCCGGCGTCAGGCATCAACGGCTTTCGGGCATCCTTCGACTATTGCATCGAGGGCGCGCCGCTGCGAGGCGCGGTGTATCCACCACTGGTGGTGTTGTACCGGCGTGCAAACACGCGCTACCGGCAGGACGGGCATACGCAACGCGTCGAACTGTCCGGACGCGTCGAGCAGCTTGCCGGCCGTATCCGTCACGATGACCGCAAGCCGCTCGCGTACTGGTTCGCCGCGCAAATCCGCTATATGCAGCTGGAGGCGGAGAAGCTGCGCAAGACCCCGCTTGCAGCGTTGTCGTGGCCGGACAGGATCCGCAGCCTGGTTTTTTTCGCGCCGCCGCTGATGTTCGTGTATTGCCTGATCGCCAGGGGAAATCTGCTCGATGGCCGGCGCGGCTTCTCCTACGCGCTGCAGCGCACGACGGCAGAGATGATTCTTTCAATGCTGCTATTGGAGGCGCAGTTGCGGCCCCCCAAGCCGCAATCAAGAGCCGAGTAGGGCCCGGCTTGAAGACGGATTCGCTGTCGTGGCGGGCCCGGGCGGCGCGCCTCGTCGTTCCCGACCTCGCTTTGACATTGCCATTGGGCGATGGCAATCGACTGCGGCTGAGCGTCAACAAGCACATGGGACTTTGCAGGACCGGGAAGAGGATGGAGGAGTACGGGATCGCCTTGCGCATTTCGCAGATGTGCGCTCCTCGCGCGGTGATCTTCGATATCGGCGCTAACATCGGTCTGTACACGATTGCGTTCGCGGCCAATGATTCCAGAATTGTCCACAGTTTCGAGCCCTCCGATCTTGCGCTGCCTTACTTGAGACGAAACCTGACGTTGAATCGCCTGGAGAATGCCCACGTGCATGCAGTACTTCTTTCGGATTCGCGCGGGCAGCGGAATTTCGTCCTCGACCGCATGACGACCGCGCAATCCCACGTGGGCCGGAGCGGCGAAGTAGGCATCTTTCTCGAAAGCGTGGATCTTGACTCTTATGCGCGCGAACAGTTGTTGCCATCGCCCGATTTGGTGAAGATCGACGTGGAAGGACATGACTTCAATGTATTGCGCGGGATGCAGCAGATGCTGAAGGCAAGGCCGATGATCTATCTGGAGGGCGGCGAGCGAGGTGAAGACGGGCGGGTGAATTCGATGACGTATTTGCTCGAGCGGGGATACGGACTCTGGAATCTGGACCGGACAACCCGCCTCCGCCCAGACACGCGGGAATATCGGTTTTTGGCGATTCCAGGCGGATGAAGGTACTGGTTGCCGGAGGCGCGGGCTACATAGGCTCGCACATGGTGAAGGCGCTCGGCCGGTCCGGTCATGCGGTGACCGTGTTCGACAATCTTTCGACCGGGCACGCGGACGCGGTTGGCGGCGTCGCGCTCCTGCGCGGCGACTTGCGCCGGCCCGCGGATCTCGCCGCCGCTTTCGGCAGCGGAAAATTCGACGCGGTGATGCACTTCGCGGCCTGTTGCTATGTCGGCGAGTCGGTTCAGGAACCGGGCAAATACTATGAGAACAACGTCGTCGGCTCTTTGAACCTCCTTGAGGCAATGAAGGCGGCGGGCGTGGGCCGGCTGGTGTTTTCCTCCACCTGCGCGACTTACGGCGACCCACAACGGCTGCCGCTGGACGAGCGGCATCCGCAACAGCCGGTGAATCCGTACGGGATGACCAAGTTCGCGGCCGAGCGGGCGATGGAGGATTACGGCCGCGCGTACGGGCTGCGTACGGTCGCGCTTCGCTATTTCAATGCCGCCGGCTGCGATCCGGATGGTGAGCTGGGCGAGCGGCACGATCCCGAACCGCACCTGATTCCCCTGGTTTTGCGCGAGGCGCTGCGGGTGCGCGCGGGCGGCGCGCCCGAGGCGACCGCCCTCTCGGTGCACGGCTCGGATTTCGATACGCCGGATGGCACCTGCGTGCGCGACTACGTGCACGTGTCGGACCTTTGCGACGCTCACTTGCTGGCGCTGCGGGGTCTGCAAGGAACGCAAGCGCCGCCGCTCGACGCGTTCAATCTGGGCAACGGGCGCGGCTTTTCGGTGCTGGAGGTGATTGAGGCATGCAGCGCAGTGACTGGCTTGGAGATTCGCTACAAGATGGGTAGCCGGCGGGCCGGCGATCCGCCCGCGCTGGTGGCGGATGCGCGCAGGGCGCGCGAGGTGCTTGGCTGGTCGCCGCGGTACTCGGCGCTGCCGGACATCGTACGTACGGCCTGGGACTGGTTCTCCGCGCGGTGATCGTCCTCGGCATTAATGCCTATCATGCCGACGCCTCGGCCTGCCTGCTGCGCGACGGCGAACTGGTCGCAGCGGCGGAGGAAGAGCGTTTCCGGCGCATCAAGCACTGGGCCGGCTTTCCTTCGGAGGCCGTTCGATATTGCCTCCGGGCGGGCGGCGTATCGCTTGCGGACGTGAATCACGTGGCGTTGAACAGCGATCCGCGGGCCAATCGCTGGAGAAAAATTGCTTACACGCTGGCGAGGCGGCCGGATGCCGGCTGGCTGTTGCAGCGCCTGCGCAACTCGCGCCGCCGGGCTTCAGTCGAAGCCGAACTGAACCTCGTCTATCCCGGCGCGTCATTGCGCGGGGAAGTGCACCATGTCGAGCACCATCGTTGCCATCTGGCGTCAACGTTTCTCGTTTCGCCGTTCGAATCCGCGGTAGCGCTGTCGGTGGACGGATTCGGGGATTTCGCGAGCGCGGCTTGGGGCATGGGCTCGGCGGCCAGCATCGCCGTGGACGGTCGCGTGTTCTTTCCGCATTCGCTCGGCACATTCTATGAGGCGATCACGCAGTATCTTGGCTTCCCGCACTACGGAGACGAGTACAAGGTGATGGGACTCGCGCCCTACGGACGGCCGATGTTCCTGCGAGAGATGCGCGAACTGGTGCGTTTGGAAGAGGACGGAAGCTATTCGCTGGGTCTGCAGTATTTCCGCCACCATCGCGATGTCGTGGCCCATGAATGGAACAACTGCGCTCCGGAGGTGGGTACGCTCTATGCCCCGGAACTGGAACGTCTGCTTGGTCCTGCGCGCGCGCCCGGCGCGCCGCTCGAGGATCGTCATCGTGACATCGCGCATTCGGCGCAGGCAATGTACGAGCAGGCGTTCTTCCACTTGCTGGCGCGATTGCACGAGCGCTATCGCGTGGATGCGCTGTGCCTGGCGGGCGGCTGCGCGATGAATTCAGTCGCCAACGGCAAGGTGGCGCGCCAGTCGCCGTTCCGGCGAGTCTTTGTGCAGGCCGCGTCGGGCGATGCCGGCGGCGCGCTTGGCGCGGCGCTCGCGATCCATGCGGCGCGCGCGCCGAACGTGCGTCCTGGCAGGATGGAACATGCCTATTGGGGGCCGGCTTACGCGGACGACGAGATGGCGGGCCTGCTGGCGTCCCGTTCCGCGGCGCTGGATTCGATCGCCCGGGTGACGGCATTCAAGGACGGCGATTCCCTGGTCCGCCATGTCGCGCTGGCGCTTGCCGACGGCAAGGTTGTGGGCTGGTTCCAGGGGCGCATGGAGTGGGGACCGCGCGCTCTTGGCAACCGTTCGATTCTCGCCGATCCGCGCCGGGCAGACATGAAGGAGGTCCTCAATCGGAAAGTGAAACGGCGCGAATCGTTCCGCCCGTTTGCGCCTTCGATACTGCGTGAGGCGGTGGCGGATTGGTTCGAGGAGACCATGGACGTCCCGTTCATGACGCAGGTTCTCCAAGTGAGGGCGGAAAAACGCGGGCAGATCCCCGCGGTGACTCACGTGGACGGGAGCGGCCGGCTGCAGACCGTGCGGCGCGAGTCGAATCCTCTCTTCTACGGGCTGATCGAGTCATTTTGTGCGCTCACCGGGGTGCCGATCCTGCTCAATACGTCGTTCAACGAGAATGAGCCCGTCGTCTGCCAGCCCGAGGAAGCGCTCGAGTGCTTTTTGCGCACCGAAATCGACGTGCTGGTGCTGGGGGGCCAGGTTGTGGAACGATTGCGGCATGACTGATACGGCCATGGACGGCTACGCTCTCGGTTCGCCCGACGGCGGGCGGATGCGGGTTCCGATGCGGGTCGATCCGGCGACCGACCCGTATCTCAAGCTTACGGCAGACGGGAGGCGCGACTACTACTCGAAAAATGGGTATGTGGTTGCCCGAGGCCTGGTTGCCGACGCCGTCTGCGATGCGGCACGCGCGGCATTCGAGCGCGAGGTGAAGCCTTACCGGGGCCACCTCTACCGTCAGGAATCGGCGAATCCCGAGCGGCATGTGCTGACCGGGAACGGCCACGTGCTCAATTCACTGCTCAATATCCAGGATTTTGACGCGCAGGCATTTCCGGATTTCCGTTCCGCCGGGTTGCTGGCGATCACCTGCGAGCCGATGCGGCAGGAAATTGAACGGCTGCTGGGTGAGCCGGGCCGAGTGGTGCAAAGCATGTATTTCGAGGGCAACCCGGTCACCTGGGCGCATCAGGACACCTACTATCTCGACGGCGAGCCGATCGGGGCAATGATCGCTGGATGGATCGCGCTGGAAGACATCCACCCCGGCGCAGGGCGATTCTACGTATACCCGGGGTCGCAGCACATCGACATGGCGAAGAACGGCGGTGATTTCGACATCGCCTTTCACCACGACCGCTACAAGGCGTTGGTGCTCGATGTGGTGAGGAAATTCGGCTTGCAATGCCGCGCCCCCGCGATGCGCAAGGGTGACGTGCTGTTCTGGTCTTCGAGGACCATCCACGGCAGCCTCGGGACGCCGGAGCCTTCGCATTCGCGCTCTTCGATCACCTGCCACTTCATTCCCGCCTCGGGGCGATTCATGCAGTACCAGACACGGCCGCGCCGCATGAGGCTCGAGCGCGTCAATGGCATCGAGGTGCATTGCCCCAAGAGCCAGTCGCGGCTGTTCAACCGCGCGGTGATGGCGGTGGAAGTCGCCTTCCCGGGCGCATTCCAGCTTGCCAAGCGACTTGCGGTAAAGATCCTCACACGCTAGCCGGCTGCGTTCTGAAGTCCATCTTCGTCAACCGCTATTTCCATCCCGACATTTCGGCGACCAGCCAGATGCTGTCGGACCTGGCGTTTCACCTGGCGCGCCAGGGCAGGGAGGTCCACGTCGTCACCAGCCGCCAGCGCTATGACGACGCAGCCGCGGATCTGCCTGCCAGCGAAGTTCGCGACAACCTGCACATCCATCGCGTCTGGACCAGCCGCTTCGGCCGCGCATGGCTGCCCGGGAGGTCTCTCGACTATTTTTCCTTTTACGTATTTTCGGCATTCCGCGTCGCGCGCCTGGCAAGGCAAGGCGATCTGGTGGTTGCCATGACCGATCCTCCGCTGGTGTCGTTTCCGGCGGCGCTTGCAGCCGGATGGCGCGGCGCGCGGCTGGTGAACTGGCTGCAGGACATTTTTCCAGAAGTCGCAGAGCGGCTCGGGTTGAGCGCGGTGCGCGGGCCGGCCGGCGCGCTAGCGCGCTGGGCGCGCGGCTACTCGCTGCGGGTTGCGGCGCTCAGCGTGGTGCTGGGAGATCGCATGCGGGAGACCGTGGTGCGGCTGGAACCTCGCTGCGCGAATCGAATCGCAGTCATCCACAACTGGGCCGACGGCGGGGCGCTGCGTCCGCAGCCGCATGTCAGCCCGTTGCGCACGCAATGGGGGCTCGAGGGCAGATTCGTGGTCGCCTATTCTGGAAATATGGGCCGCGCGCACGACTTCGACACTGCGATCGATGCCTGCGAAATTCTGCGTGGCGAACCCGCGATCGCGTTCCTGTTCATCGGAGATGGATACCAGCGACCGCGCCTGGAACGCGAAGCACGTCGCCGCGGGCTGGCGAGTATTTCATTTCATCCGTATCAGTCGCGCGAACAACTCGGCGCGAGCCTGGGCGTGGCCGACGTGCACCTGGTTTCGTTGCTGCCTGCGCTGGAAGGGCTGGTGGTGCCGAGCAAGTTCTACGGCGTTCTTGCCGCCGGCCGGCCGGTGATCGTCATCGGCGATCCGCACGGCGAGCTCGCGCGTATCGCCCTCGAAGCGCGCTGCGGCCTGGCCCTGGCTGCGGGCGATGCGGCGGGGCTCGCCGGCGCAATCCGAGCGCTGAGCGACGATCCCGCGCGCTGCGCGAGCCTCGGCATCAATGCGCGCGAGGCTTTTGAGGCGCGTTACGATCGGCCGTATGCCATGGCGCTGTGGGAGAAAGCCCTTGAACAGGCGGCGCGCTAGTCAACGCCGGGTCGCAGGCTTCATACTGGCGGTTGTCATGACCCTCGCCGGTGGCGCGGCCGCGGCGCCCGCATCGCCGGACGAAGCGGCGGCGCTGGCGATCCGACACGCTGCCGAGCTCGACGCCGCGTTCGCAAGCGGCGACACGTCGCGCGCTCGCGCGCTCGAGGAGCAGATTCGCGCATTGGACGCCAGTTCGATGGCCGCCATCGAGCGCCAGGCGCTGACGGGAAATCCGGACGCCCGTTTTGCCGCGGGCCTGTTGCTGTCGCGTGGCCTGCTGGCGGCGAAGGACACCGTGCGCGCCTGCGGATACTTTACGCAGGCGGCGGCGAGCGGCCATGTCGCGGGCGAATACCAGGCGGCGCTGTGCCTGCTGATCGCGGATCCGGCGCAGGCGGCACGCCTGATGCAGGAGGCAGCCGCGCGCAGCCATCCCGCAGCGCAGGAGGCGATCGGACGCGCCTGCCTGGACCGGCGCACGCGCGACCTCGATTGCGCGGTGCGCAATCTCGCCGCAGCGGCGAAGGCCGGCCGTCCGAGCGCGCAGAGCCTCTTCGCGTGGATGCACAGTACGGGCGTTGGCGTGGAGCGCGAGCCGATCACGGCGCTGGCGCTCTACCTTCTCGCTGCGCGCGCGGGCGACCTCGCGGCACAGAACAATCTCGGTGAACTCTACGAAACCGGCGTCGTGCAGGCACTGCAGAAGAGCCCGCGCC
>JANXUV010000124.1 GCA_025356085.1 Betaproteobacteria bacterium | reverse complement strand
AGCGCGGTGAAGCAGTCGGGGAAGACGATGATCGCCGGCCCCATTTTCTTTTCGTGGATCAGGCGCGCGGCGCGCTCGGGCACGTTGTCGCCGAAGGGCTTCCAGTTGGCGTGCGCGAGGCCGGAGCCGGTGAAGCCGACCAGGTCGTAGAGCACCGGGTAGCGCTTGCGGCCGCCGTGGTCGTAGCCCGGCGGCAGCCACACGCCGAGCTTGCGCAGGTGCGGGTCACCGAGCGGATTGCCCCTGAGTATCTTCGAGTCGTGCTCGAGGACGACGAAGGTGCCGGGGTGGCCTTTGGGACGTTTGAGGGCCATGAAGAAGCGTTGACGTTCAGGCCACTGCGGTGTGCTGCGCGCGACCTGCAGTGACCCGCAATTTCACTTCCACGCGGGATCCGAGCCGATTGATGATCGACATCAGCCGGTCCAGGGTGAAGCGCCCCAGGTCGGCGCTGCGGATGCGGGAAAAGTCTGCCGCCGCAATGCCGGTGAGCGCCTGCGCCTGGCGCACGGAAAGCTGCTGGCGATCCAGCGTCTTGAGAATTTCCGCCGCCAGCAACGCCTTGAGCTGTTTGACGTCGGCATTTGCATGGCCGAGATCGCGGTAGACATTGCCGCTGCCGCGCGTAACTTCGAGCCGTTCATTTTTCATCGCAGTGCCTCCTTCAATCGCTTGATTCGTTCAATTCTCAGGTCTATCTCGTGCTTTGGCGTCTTGATGCCCTGGGTGGATTTCTTCTGGAAAGCGTGCACCACCCAGAGATCGGCCTTGCCACCATCGGCGGCGATCGTGAGAGCCGCCAGGCAGATCGATTGCGCGCCTTCCGGGAATGACTTGAACGCCTAGAGGGCGGGGTTCATCCACGATATCGGTCGGGTGGGCCTGGTCACTTCGAAGCTCCAGCCTCGTATGTTGTCATATCTGACAACACTGTGCAAACAGAATTGGTTTCGCCCCTGAGGGGGACAAACGTGCGCATGCGAAGTATGCTGCGCACTCACCGACCAGGGGCCCCTCTGTGGACAAGTTCGAGCTGACCATCCGCAACGGCATCGTCGCCACCGCGACAGAGACGTCGCGCTGCGACATCGGCGTCAGCGGCGGCAAGATCGCGGCAATGGCCGAGCGCCTGCCGGCCGGCGCGAGAGACATCGACGCCGCCGGCCGCTACGTGCTGCCGGGCGGCATCGACAGCCATTGCCATATCGAGCAACTCTCGGGCATGGGCATCATGTCCGCCGACGATTTCTACAGCGGCACGGTGTCCGCGGCCTTCGGCGGCACCACTACCATCATTCCGTTCGCCGCGCAGCATCGCGGCACGTCCGTCACTGCGACGGTGGCCGACTACCACCAGCGGGCCCGCACCAAGGCGGTCATCGACTACGGCTTCCACCTGATCATCGGCGAACCGACCGACCAGATCCTGAACGTGGAGCTGCCGGCCGCGATCAAGGGCGGCATCACTTCGTTCAAGGTCTACATGACCTATCCGAAGTGGAAGCTGGAGGACTACCAGCTGCTCGAAGTCCTGAATGTCGCCCAGCGCGAGGGCGCGCTGGTGATGGTGCATGCCGAGAACGACGACATGATCCGCTGGCTCGCCAGGCACCTGATCGAGCGCGGGCACGGCGCGCCGAAATTCCACGGCGTCGCGCACCACGCGCTCGCCGAGGCCGAGGCGACGAACCGCATCATCATGCTGTCGCGCCTGCTGAGCGTGCCGGTGCTGATCGTCCACGTCTCCAGCCCCGAGGCGACGAACACCATTCGCGCCGCGCAGACCCTGGGCGCGAGCATCTTCGCGGAAACCTGCCCGCAGTACCTGGTGCTCACCGCCGAGGACATGGACAAGCCCGGCGTCGAAGGCGCCAAGTGGTGCTGCAGCCCGCCGCTGCGCGACAAGGCGGCGCAGGAAGCGATCTGGGCCGGCCTCGCCAACGGCACCTTCCAGACCTATTCTTCCGACCACGCGCCGTACAAGTTCGATGAAACCGCCAAGATCCCTCGCGGCGAGCTCACCACCTTCAAGGAAATGGCCAACGGCGTGCCCGGCATCGAGATGCGCCTGCCGATCCTGTTTTCCGAAGGCGTGCTGAAAGGGCGGCTCTCCCTCAACCAGTTCGTCGCGCTCGGCGCGACCAACCACGCGCGCATGTACGGCCTCTACCCGAAGAAAGGCACAATTGCGGTGGGCTCGGATGCCGACATTGCGATCTGGAACCCGGAGGTCGAGAAGAAGATCGACTATTCCATGATGCACGACGCGGTCGGCTACACGCCCTACGAGGGCCACGTCTACAAGGGCTGGCCGGAGATCGTCACCAGCCGCGGGCGCGTCGTCGTCGAGGGTGGAAAATTGAAAGTCGAACGCGGCTCGGGACAATTCATTGCGCGTGGCGTGCCAGGACCGGTGGCCGCCGCCACGACGCTCGATGGACCCGCGCGCCAACTGAGGAAGCTCATCCATGGCTAGAAATCTCAAAATCGCCGCCGCGCAACTCGGCCCCCTTCATAAGGCCGACTCCCGTGCGGTCGCAGTCAAACGATTGACGAATTTGCTGAAGGAAGCGCACGCCATGGGCGCGAAGTTCGTGGTATTTCCCGAACTCGCCTTCACCACGTTCTTTCCGCGCTGGTGGATGGAAGACCAGCAGGAAGTCGATCGAAGATACTTCGAACGCGAAATGCCGTCGAATGAAACGCAGCCGCTGTTCGACCTGGCGAAGAAACTGGGCATCGGCTTCTACATTGGCTACGCGGAGTTGACGCCTGAGGGCCGGCGCTTCAACACCGCGATCCTGGTCGGGCCCGACGGTTCGATCACCGGCAAGTACCGCAAGGTGCACCTGCCCGGGCACGCCGAGCACAAGCCGCAGGCTGCCTTCCAGCACCTGGAGAAGAAGTATTTCGAAGTCGGCGACCTCGGTTTTCGCGTCTGGCGCTACATGGACACCATCACCGGGATGCTGATCTGCAACGACCGGCGCTGGCCCGAGGCCTTCCGCGTGCTCGCGCTGCAGGGCGCCGAAATCGTCGCGCTCGGTTTCAACACGCCGAGCGAGAACCTGCACTACAACGAGCCGCCGGCGCTGCGCGTGCACCACCACCTGATCATGGCGCAGTCGATGGCGTTCCAGAACGCCACCTGGCTGGTGGAAACCGCCAAGGCCGGCGCCGAAGACGGCTTTCGCATGTTCGGCCACTCGCTGATCGTCGCGCCCACCGGCGAAATCGCCGCCCAGAGCTTGTCTGAAGAGGACGAGGTGATCTGCTTCAACGCCGATATCGACCTCGCCGCCAACCTGAAGAAGACGATGTTCAACTTCGCCGCGCACCGGCGCCCGGAGCATTACAAGCTGATCGTCGAAAGGGTCGGCGCCGAAGTAACGCCAGCCAACGGCTGATGGACCTGGAGCTCGCGCGCCTGCCGGTGCTGGAGCGCTACAAGCTGCTCATCGGCCTGGTGATCCCGCGGCCGATCGCCTGGGTCTCGACCTGGAGCGAGAACGGCGTCGCCAACTGCGCGCCGTTTTCCTTCTTCAACGTGATCTCGGAAGAGCCGCCGCTGTGCATCGTCAGCTTCAACCGGCGTTCCGACGGCGCGATGAAGCACACCCTGAAGAACATCCGGCGCACGGGCGAATTCGTCGTCAACCTCGCCGACGAGGGCACGGCGAATGCCATGCACGCCTCCAGCGCCGAACTGCCTGAAAGCGAAAGCGAGTTCACAAAAACCGGCCTGACGCCGGTGCCGGCGAAGATGGTGAAGCATCCGCGCATCGGCGAGGCCGCCGCCTCGCTCGAATGCCGCGTCGAGCGCCGCATCGAGTTCGGTCCGGAACGCGAGATGGTGATCGGAGAAATCCTGCTCATCCACGCGCGCGAGGGCGTCGTCGATCCGGAGTCCAGGCGCATCTCGGAAGCAAACTATCGCCCGATCGGGCGCCTGTTCGGCAGCCGCTACAGCACCACCCGCCAGCGCTTCAACCTGCCTGGTTCGTTGCCGCCCGGCGAGCTTCCATGACGGCGATCATCGATTCCCAGGTCCATGCCTACGAGGCGAACACGCCGAAGCGGCCCTGGCACAGCGTGCCGAACTGGCCCGCCCACGTCACCGGCGACGAAATGGTGGCGGCGATGGACAAGGTCGGCGTCGACGGCGCGATCTTCATCTCCGCCTTTTCCCTGTACCGGTACGACGCCAGTTATGCGGTCGAAGTGCAGCGGGCCCATCCGGGACGGTTCGGCCTAGTCAAGCCGCTCGACCCGGACGATGCCGCGGTCGACGAGGTCATCACCGACTGGAAGCGCACGCCGGGCGCGGTCGGCATCCGCATCATGATGACGAAGGAGCGGGGCGACGACCACAACCATCCGGGCATCGACCGGATCCTGCGCTCGGCCGCGCGGCACGACGTTCCGGTCAACATGCTGTGCTGGGACAATCTCGACGCGGGCATCGAGCTGATCGACCGCCACCCGGACACGCGATTCATCGTCGACCACCTCGGCATCCTGCAACCGCGCACTCGGCCAAACCCGCCGCCCGCGCCTGGGCAGCCCTGGGCCGATCTGCCGAAGGTGCTGGACCTCGCCCGGCGGCCGAACGCGGTGATCAAGGTGAGCGGCGCCTGCACGCTCTCCAAGCAGCCCTATCCGTTCCCGGATATCTGGGACCCGCTCAAGCGCGTGTTCGATGCCTGGGGTTTCGAGCGCTGCCTGTGGGGCACGGACTGGACGCGCGCCTTCGCCGTCGTGAACTACGAGAACGCCGTGAAGCCCTTCCTCGAGACCAAGCGGCTCAGCGACAGCGAGCGCGCGATGCTGATGGGCGGCGCCTGCGCGAAGGCCTATCGCTGGTCGCCCGTCCGGTGATCCTCTATTCCGCCGTGGCTCCGGATTGCTTGATGATGGGGAGCCAGAGCGCCTGATCGTCCTCGATCACTTTGCGGGCGGCATCCGCTGAGCCCGGAGGCAGCATCTCGAATCCCTGGATCAGCAGCTTGTCCTTGACCTCGGGACTATGGGCGATGCGGTTGATCTCGGCATTGAAGCGCGAAACGATCGCGCGCGGTGTGTTCGCCGGCAGTGCAAAGCCCAGCCAACCGGCAACGACGAAGTCGGGCACGCCGGCCTCGATCAAGGTCGGCACGTCGGGCAGCATGACCGAGCGGCTCTTGGCGGTGACGGCCAGCGCCTTGAGCTTGCCGGCCTTGATCTGGCCCAGCACGGTCGGCGCGTTGAAGAAGCCCATCGTCACCTCGCCATTGACCACCGCGAGGACCGCGGCCGGCGCCGCGCGATAGGGAACGTGTTGAAGGCGTACGCCCGTCCGCTGCTCGAGGGTGACGCCCGACATGTGGAGGCTGCTGCCGACGCCGCTCGAGCCGTAGGTCAGTTCACCCGGCCTGGCGCGCGCCTGTGCGATCAGGTCGGCGGCGGTCGTGGCCGGATTGGTGGGAGCGACGACCAGCACGTTGGGAAGGATGCCGGTGATGGTGACAGGCACGAGGTCCTTGAGCGGATCGTAGCCCGGTGACTTGTAGAGACCCATGTTGAAGACCGTGGTGCCCTGCGAGGTCAGCAGCAGCGTGTAGCCGTCGGCCGGGGCGCGCGCGCCTTCCGCGGTCCCCATGAGGCCGCCCGCCCCGCCCTTGTTGTCGACGATCACGGATTGGCCCAGCGCCTTGGCAAGTTCCTCGGCGAAGGTACGCCCCACCGTGTCGGCGCCAGCGCCCGCCCCGAAGGGCACGATCATGCGAACCGTGCGCTCCGGCCAGTCGGCGGCCCACGCCCCTGCGGGCATCAGCAGCAGGCAGGCCATCAACGTAAGCCACCGTTTCAGAACCTGTTGCGACGTAATCACGGCGGGCCTCCCCAAAGTGTGACGCACAGTGCGCCGCCGCGACCCGGTTCGCATGACTTTTTTGAGATTGCGATGCACGATGGCCGATCAGAACCCAAGCTTAAGGAGGAAGACCGATGTCATTCTACCGCGCCATGACCTGTGAGAACGTTACCCTCACGGGCGACAAAGGAACGCCGATCACCGCTTACGTGGCCAAGCCAGAAGGCAAGGGTCCCTTCCCCGGTGTCGTGCTGATCCACCATCTGCCCGGGTGGAGCGAGC
>JANXUV010000108.1 GCA_025356085.1 Betaproteobacteria bacterium | reverse complement strand
CGCGATGGTCGAATATCTGCAAGGCCGCGGCTTCAATCGTGCGCAGGCCTATGCGATTTGCAGCGTCGCCGTTGACCTGCGCCTGAGCGAAGTCGTGGACGTTCCCAACTTCGTCGTCATCACCGTGGCGCACGTCGGGCCGATGACGAGAACAGTAACGGACGCCGCACTGATGATGAACGTGCTGTCGCTGCCGGATAACCGCGACTGGCACTCCCTGCCCTACGACGGTCGCGACTACCGCATCGGGCTGAACGATGGAGTGAAGGGCCTGCGCATCGCTTATTCAGCTGATCTTGGCTATGCGAAGGTCGACAGTGAAATAGCCGCCATTGTTAAGAAAGCCGTCAAGACGTTTTCCCAGTTGGGCGCATTCGTCGAAGCTCGCGACCCAGGATTCCCCGACTGCGGGCCGCTGTTCGCGGCGCACTGGTTTCCGGGCGCGGCGGCGATCGTGCGCAACACGCACCCGCGCAAGCGCGCGCTGATGGACAAGGGCCTGCTCGAGACCGCGCGCCTGGGCGAGAAGTACACCACCGCGCAGTACCTGGCGGCGATCCAGCAGCGCGGCGCGCTGGGCCTGCTGATGAACAAATTCCACCAGAGCTACGACCTGCTGGTGACGCCGACGCTTCCGCTGGCGGCCTTCGCCGCCGGCAAGGAAGTGGCTAACCTGCTGAAGGAGAAGCGCTGGACCGACTGGTCGCCGTTCAGCTACCCGTTCAACCTCACGCAGCAGCCGGCGGCGACGGTTCCCTGCGGCCTGACGAAGAAGGGCCTGCCCGTGGGCCTGCACATCGTCGGCCCGCGGTATGCCGACGCACTGGTGCTGTGCGCGGCGCGCGCCTTCGAATCCGTGCATCCGATCCAATTAGCCGATGTCGCAGGACTCGAACACCGATAGCTGGCTGCGCGCGGCGCTGGCGGGCGCGGATCTCGCCGCCTGGATCTGGGATGTGCCCAGCGACGACGTCAAGCTGAGCGAGTCCTGGATGGAGATGCTCGGCGAGCCGGGCCGCGAAGTTACGGTCCAGAGGCTCCAACTCGGGCCGATGGTGCACCCGGACGATCTGCCGCGGCTCGTCTCCGTCCTCGACTCATTACGCCGGGGCCTGACGTCCGCCTACGAAATCGAGCATCGCATCCGCGTCGCCGACGGCAGTTACCGCTGGATCCTGAGTCGCGGCAAGGTTACTGAACGAGACGAGGCCGGGCAGCCGCGGCGGATAACGGGTACCAATGCCGACGTAACCGCGCGCCGGCAAGCCGAGGAACTGCTCGCCGCGCGCGAGCTGCAGCTGCGCCAGGTGACCGACAGCGTGCCGGCGATGATCGCCGAGCTGGACGCCGAAGACCGCATCCGCTACTGCAACAGCCGCTACGCGGAGCATGCCGGCCGCAGCGCCGAATCCATGTTCGGCAAAACCCTCGCCGAAACCATGGACCCGGCCGCCTACGAGCGCTACGCCGAGCACCGCGACCGGATACGCGCCGGGCTGGCGGTGACATTCGAGCGCGTGATGGCGCGCCCCGGGCAGCCCGAGATCCACCTGCACGTCCAGTTCGTGCCGCGCCTCGAGCGCGGCACCGAATACGCGGGCTGCTACATGATGATCGAGGACGTCACCGAGCGCCAGCGCCTGGCTAGGATGAAGGAGGATTTCATCCGCAGCGTGACCCATGAAGTGCGCACGCCGCTGCAGGCGATCCGCGCCTCCCTCGACCAGATCGCCGCGGAAAACCCGGTCGCCGAACTCAAGGCGACCATCGCCGCCGCGCGCACCAACTGCGACCGGCTGGTGCGCATGGTGAACGACATCCTCGATTACCAGCGGCTGCGCGCCGGGCACAAGCTGCCCGAGAGCCGGCAGCGCATCGACCTTGACGCGCCGGTACGCGAGGCCGTTGCCGCAAACGAGAGCCTGGCGCGCGAGGGCGGCGTGACACTGCGCATGGCGGAGTCCGCAGCGCCGGTCCAGGTCGTCGCGGATCCCGAGCGCGTGATCCAGCTGGTCACCAACCTCGTCGCCAACGCCCTCAAGCATTCGGCCAAAGGCGATACGGTGGACATCGCCGTCGAATCCGTGGAGAGCTGCGCGCGCGTCAGCGTGCGCGACCGCGGCCCCGGCGTACCCGCCGGCTTTCGGCCGCAACTGTTCCAGCAGTTCGCCCAAGGCCAGGCCGCCGACGGCAAGCAGCGCAGCGGCACCGGCCTCGGGCTCGCCATCTGCAAAGCGCTCGCCGAACAGATGGGCGGCCGCATCGGCTTCGCGCCGGCAAAGGACACTGGCGCCGTGTTCTGGTTCGAACTACCGGCCTAAGTCTGTCGGATCGCCAAGGGAAGCATTGAGGCCAACGGCTGCGTTGACCAGCGCAATCACTGTTGCGCGTGCCAACGGCGTCTGCTCAGAGCGGCTGTTGGATTGTACTTAAACCGATTCCCTCAGAACGTCCACCATCCGTGTCTGCCACCCCGGGCCAGTAGCTTTCCAGCGCGCCAAGGTCTCCGGAGGCAGCCGAAGACTGATCGCCACCTTCGAATCCGGAGACTTCGGTCGACCACGCGGCTTGAGCATTGCAGCCACAGTACGCGCGCCAAAGATCTTCGGCAGCATCTCCTTGGCTGGCCTGGCCTCTGCAACCATGGCAGCCGTCCACTCAGGATTGGTCCGGTGGCTCTTCTTAGCCTTCGACGGCTTTTTCATATCACGCAGTAACGCCGCTCTCCGTAGTCTTGGCGCCTGTCTTCCCAGATAAGCGCCGTCGCCCAATCGAGTTGCTCGGCAAGGTCCAGCGAAAGGCCGCGTTCTACAAGATTCTTGCGCTCTTTCTTGGGATCCTTGTCCACCTATTTATTGTATATACGTATATACATAAACACAACCACCCTAGAATCACACGAGGCTCACCGTGCAATCCAACGTTGCCTTCAGCCGCGCGCTTCTGCGCGTCGGCTGCGAGGCGGGGTTATGCGGCTTTGCCTGCGTGGATGAGGGAGCGCCTGACCGTTCGTGGCGGTTCAATCTCAACAAAACGGTCGGCTGAGTAGAGATAGTCCTCTCCGCTTTCATCGACGATGCGGATATCGCCATCTGCGGCAACTTCGGCGTCGGAAATGACCCGGTAGATTTTGTGCAATTCCAGCGATGCCGGATAGCCGCGGTTGTCAATGCATACGGCGAATTGCTTTGTGCGAACTTTGCGTCGTCTCATGGTCATTCGTCCAAGTAACCTTTCCGTTTGAATTCCCTTTTCCCGATCCCGTGCGCCTCGTACCAATGGATTTCTGCGAACCGGATGTCTCCATTCCGGAGGCGGATGCGGGCAGAGCCTTTCATTTTCCTCCAACGCCCCTTGCCTTAGCTGCGCTGCAAGCGCCTGAGATCACGAATTCCTCGCCCCGTAGCAATGGTTTCGAGAACTGTGATTTCGCCAAGAATCTCGAAGTCCATACTGACAGTATGCCAGTCGTGGCGTCCGCTCTCTTAAGCCGCATAACGCCGAGCTAAGCGGCGCGGCGCTTTTGCCCGCG
>JANXUV010000100.1 GCA_025356085.1 Betaproteobacteria bacterium | reverse complement strand
TGAACTTCGGCCGCCAGGGCGTCAAGTGGCTGGCCGTGGCGATGGCCAGGCTGCAGGCCGCGTAAGCTAGCGCTCGAAGATCAGGATCAGGTAGGAGAAGAACAACAGCAGGTGCACGGCGCCGAGAAGAATGTTGGTGCGCCCGCTGCCGAAGGTCAGTGTGCTCACGCCCAGCGTCAGTACCAGCAGGATCACGTCCACGGCCTCCAGCCCCAATACCACCGTGCGGCCGGTCAACAGGCCGATCGCCAGCACCGCCGGGATGGTCAGGCTGATGCTCGCCAGCACCGAGCCCAGCAGCAGGTTGATCGCGCGCTGCAGATGGTTAGCGAGCGCCGCGCGCACCGCGGATAGCGACTCGGGCGCGAGGATCAGCGCCGCCACCAGGAAGCCGGCCAGCGCCGCCGGCGCGCCGAGCACGCCGATCGCGTGGTCGATCGGCGTCGCAATTTTTTTAGACAGCAGCACGATCGGCACGATATAGAGCAGCAGCAGCACGCCATGATAAGCCGCCGGACGCAGGTCGGTGATCGGCGGCGCTTCTTCCTCGGTTTCGCCGCCCGCCAGGAAGAACTGGCGGTGGCGCAGCGTCTGGATGGTGAGGAAGATCCCGTACAGCGCCACCGACATCAGCATCAGGAACCCTTCGTGCAGCGCGGACAGCGTGCCGCCGGGAGCCGAGGTGAAGTTCGGCAGCACCAGGCCCAGCACCGCCAGCGGCACGATGACCGCGAGGAACGAATTGGCGCCCTGCAGGTTGTAGGTCTGCTCGTGGTAGCGCAGGCCGCCCGCCAGCAGCGCGAGGCCCGCCATGCCGTTGAAGACGATCATCACCACGGCGAACATGGTGTCGCGGGCCAGCGTGGACTCTTGCGGGCCGGTCAGCATCACCGCGGCGATCATCATCACCTCGATCACGGTGATGGCGAGCGTCAGGATCAGGGTGCCGTAGGGTTCGCCGAAAATCTCCGCCAGGCAATCGGAATGGCGCACCACGGCGAAAGCCGCCGTCAGCATGACGGCGAACAGCCACGAGAGCATCAGCGCCGTCCACAGCGTGCTGTCGAGCGAACCGAGCAGCGCGCGGTCGAATATGAAAAACAGCGCCGTCGTGCCGAATACCGGAATCAGCGGCCATTCGCGCGTGATCATGGGAGCAATCTAGCACGCTGTGCTACGCTTTTTGCCGTGAAGAACAACGGCTACCTTGAGAGAGTTCTTAAGGCGCGTGTCTACGATGTGGCGATCGAGTCGCCGCTCGAACTCGCGCCAGGGCTGTCGCGGCGCCTCGGCAATCGCCTGCTGCTCAAGCGCGAGGACCTGCAGCCGGTGTTCTCCTTCAAGCTCCGCGGCGCGTACAACATGATGGCGCGCCTCGCGCCGGCGAAGCTGAAGAAGGGCGTCATCACCGCGAGCGCCGGCAATCACGCGCAGGGCGTGGCGCTCGCCGCGCAGAAGCTCGGCTGCCGCGCCGTCATCGTCATGCCGGTGACCACGCCGAAAATCAAGGTCGACGCCGTGCTGTCGCGGGGCGCGCAGGCGGTGCTGCGCGGCGACAGCTATGCCGAGGCGCTGTCGCACGCGAAGCAGCTGCAGCGGCGTCACGGCTACACCTTCGTGCACGCCTACGACGATCCGGATGTCATCGCCGGCCAGGGCACCATTGGCATGGAGATCCTGCGCCAGCACGCGAAGCCGATCCACGCCGTCTTCGTCCCGGTCGGCGGCGGCGGCCTGATTTCCGGCATCGCCGCCTATATCAAGCGTGTGCGACCCTCGGTGCGGATCATCGGCGTCGAGCCTGCCGACGCCGACGCGATGACGCGCTCGCTCAAGGCGGGGCGGCGCGTGGAACTCGAGCACGTCGGCCTGTTCGCCGACGGCGTGGCGGTGAAAGAGGTCGGCAAGGAGACCTTCCGCCTGGCGAAGGGCCTGGTGGACGAGATGGTGCTCGTGGACACCGACGAAATCTGCGCCGCGATCAAGGATATGTTTGAGGATACGCGCGTGGTGCTGGAGCCGGCGGGCGCGCTGGCGATCGCCGGTGCGAAAGCCTGGGCGCAAAAACGCAAGGCGCGCGGCAAGACGCTGGTGGCGATCGCGTCCGGCGCAAACACGAATTTCGACCGGCTGCGCTTCGTCGCCGAGCAGGCCGAGCTGGGCGAGCACCGCGAGGCGGTGCTGGCGGTGACCATCCCTGAGCGGCGCGGCAGCTTCCGGCGCTTCTGCGAGACGCTGAAGGGACGCAACATCACCGAGTTCAACTACCGCATGTCAGGCGCGGACGCGGCCCACATTTTCGTCGGCGTCGGCGTGGCGGGACGGGAAGAGACGGCGCGCATCGTGCGCCGCCTCGCGCGCGCCGGCTGCCGCACGCTCGACCTGTCCAACAACGAAGTCGCCAAGTCGCACGTGCGCCATATGGTGGGCGGGCGCGCAGGTCTGGCCAAAAACGAATTGTTGTACCGCTTCGAGTTTCCTGAGCGCCAGGGGGCGCTGATGAAGTTCCTGCGCAGCATGAACCCTGGCTGGAATATCAGCCTGTTCCACTATCGCAACCACGGCGCCGACTACGGCCGTGTGCTGGTGGGTCTGCAGGTGCCGAAGGCGGAGATGCGCCAGTTCCGCCGCTTTCTCGTCGATCTCGGCTACCCCTACGCCGACGAGACGCGCAACCCGGCGTACCGGCTGTTTCTCGGCTGATGGCCCGCGGCCCCGTCGACCTGCCCGCCAGGCTCGCGGCTTACGTCGCAACGGTGGGTACGCGCGAAACCGCGGTGCAACGGCGGCTGCGCGCGGTAACGCGAAAAATTCCGTTCGGCACCATGCAGATCGGGCCCGACCAGGCGGCGCTGATGCAGGTGCTGGTGCGCGCGTTGGGCGCGAAGCGCTGCATCGAGATCGGGACCTTTACCGGCTACTCCGCGCTGGCAGTGGCGCTCGCGCTGCCGCCGGGCGGCCGCATCGTCTGCTGTGATGTGAGTGAAGAGTGGACTTCGGTGGGCCGGCGTTACTGGAAGATGGCCGGTGTGGAAAGAAAAATTTCCTTGCGGCTCGCGCCGGCGCTCGACACTCTGAAAACGCTCAAAGGCCCTTTCGACTTCGCGTTCATCGATGCGGACAAGGAGAACTACCAGAACTACTACGAGCGCTGCCTGACGCTCATGCGCCGCGGCGGCCTGATCGCCATCGACAACACCCTCTGGCACGGCAGCGTGATCGACCGCAAGAACCGCACAGTGGATGCGCGTGCGATCCGCGCTTTCAACAGCAAACTTCGCCGCGACCGCCGCGTCGAGATCGCCCTGGTGCCGATCGGCGACGGGCTGACGCTGGCCTTCAAGCGCTGATTTTTCTAACAGGCGACAAGCGCCCGTTAGCGCAGCAGTTCCAGCAGGGCCGGGCCGTAACGCTCCAGCTTTTTCGCGCCGATGCCGGTGATCACGGACAGGCCATCCAGATTGCGCGGATGCGCCGCGGCGATACCAGCGAGCGTGCTGTCATGGAAAACGACATAGGGCGGGACCGATTGAGTCCGCGCCTGTTCGCTGCGCCAGGCTTTCAGGCGTGCGAGCAAATCTGCATCCACGCCGGCCGGGATTGCCGCGCCTGAGCGGGCCTTGGGCGATTTTCCCCTGCGCGGAACGGCGCGGCGCATTTCGACCTGCTGTTCGCCCTTGAGTACCGCGCGGCTGGTTTCGGTCAGGCGCAATCCGCCGTGGGCATCGTGGTCGGGCCGCGCATATCCCAGCGCCACCAACTGACGGAACACTGTGCGCCAGGTCGCTTCGTCCAGGTCGGCGCCGGCGCCGAACACATTCAGCTGGTGGTGGTTCCACTGCGACACGCGCTCGGTGGCCTTGCCGCGCAGTACATCCATCAGGTGCACGGCGCCGAAGCGCTGCCCGGTGCGATAGATGCACGACAGCGCCTTGCGCGCGGCTTCGGACGCATCCCAGGTCTGCGGCGGCGCGAGGCAGGTGTCGCAGTTGCCGCAGGGCGCGCTCGCTTCCGAGAAGTAGTCGAGCAGGCGCACGCGGCGGCAGCCGGCGGTTTCGCACAGGCCGAGCAGCGCGTCCAGCTTGGCGAACGAGATACGGCGGAATTCTTCGCCGCCTTCGGATTGCTCCATCATGCGGCGCAGCTGCACCACATCGCCCAGGCCGTAGGCCATCCAGGCATCGGCCGGCAGGCCGTCGCGCCCGGCCCGGCCGGTCTCCTGGTAGTAGCCCTCGATGCTCTTGGGCAAGTCGAGGTGCGCGACGAAGCGCACGTCGGGTTTGTCGATGCCCATGCCGAAGGCGATGGTCGCCACCATGACGACGCCGTCCTCGCGCTGGAAGCGCTCCTGATTGGCGGCGCGTTCCGCGGCTTCCATGCCGGCGTGATACGGGAGCGCGCGCACGCCCTGCGCCGCGAGCCAGGCGGCGGTTTCGTCCACCTTCTTGCGCGACAGGCAGTAGACGATGCCCGCCTCGCCCGCATGTTCCTCGCGGATGAAGCGCAGCAGCTGCGTGCGCGCATCCTCCTTGTCGACGATGGTGTAGCGGATGTTCGGCCGGTCGAAGCTGGAGATGAAGATGCGCGCATCCTCAAGCGCCAGGCGGCGGATGATTTCGTCGCGCGTCTGCGGATCGGCGGTGGCGGTGAGCGCGATGCGCGGCACCGCCGGGAATCGTTCGTGCAGCACCGACAGCGCCAGGTACTCCGGCCGGAAGTCGTGGCCCCACTGCGACACGCAATGCGCTTCGTCGATGGCGAAGAGCGCGATCTTCGGCTCAGCCAGCAGCTCCAGCATGCGCGGCATCATCAGGCGCTCTGGCGCGACGTAGAGCAAATCGAGCTCGCCGGACTGCAGGGCGCGCTCTGTCTCCTGTACCTGTTTGCTATTCAAAGTTGAATTCAAAAACGCGGCACGCACGCCGAGTTGCTTCAGCGCCGCAACCTGGTCCTGCATCAGCGCGATCAGCGGCGAGATCACCAGCGCGGCGCCCGGCCGCAGCAGGGCGGGCAGTTGGTAGCACAGCGACTTTCCGCCGCCCGTGGGCATCAGCACTAGCGCATCGCCGCCCGAAGCGACGTGCCCGACGATCTCCTCCTGCGCGCCGCGGAACGCCGCAAACCCGAATACCGTGTTCAGCAGGTGGAGGGCGCGCGGTTCAGTTCCCGTGTTCACCGCTCGCCGAAGTATCCCGGCGCGATTTCGTTGGCGTAACAGACCGGAGAGGCGAGCGTGCTCGGTTCTCCCGCCGCCGGCTCGCCAAGAAACGCCAGCTTGTCGCCGTCCCTCCGGTACACGCCGCGCTCCGTCACCACCCAATCGACCGGGATGTCCCAGCTTTGCGGATGGATGGTGTCCATTTTCGCCAACTCGTAGGTGACGCCGATCACCGCCGGCTTTTTCGGAAGATTCGCCAGCGTCCGGTCGAAGAAGCCGCCGCCGTAGCCGAGCCGGTAGCCCGCCTGGTCCCAGCCGTTCATCGGCAGCAGCACGGCGTTGGGCATCACTTCCGGCGAATTCACCGGGTACGGAATGTCGAGCGGGCCCGTCGCAAGCTCGGTGCCGGGATGCCATTCGCGAAAGATGAGCGGCTGCTTCGGCGCGACGACGACCGGCAGCGCGGTCAACGCGCCACGCTCGCGCAGCGTTTTAGCCAGGTGCCTCGCGTCGTATTCCCCCTTGATCGGCCAGCAAAGGGCGAGCTTCGCAGTGGCGAGGCCGGGGAACGCGCGCTCCAGATGGGCGTCTATACGGATGCGGAAGCGCTCAAGGGTCTCGTGATCGAGCGCTACGCGAGCGGCGATCAGACGTTGACGTTCCACTTTGCGCCAGGAAAGAAGATCGGAAGGCCTCATGATATTCTTAGTGTATGATTTTTAGGCATTTATTCATAATCTTGTCGGTCGCGACGGCAGCCGTTGCTGGTGCCGCGCCCAAACCCGCGCCCGCTGACGAGAACTTCCTCAGGGCCTACGACGCGTTCCGCGCCGGCAACCCGCTCAAGCTGCAGAAAATTCCCGGCCTGCCCGCGGGCCATGTGCTGGCGCCGTATCCCGAGTACTGGCGCCTGAAGCTGCGGCTGGAAGACGCCTCAGATGCCGAGGTGCGCGCTTTCCTCGAGCGCGAGCCCGGCACCTACCTTGCCGACCGGCTGCGCGCCGACTGGCTGAAACTGCTGGGCAAGCGCGCCGACTGGCCGGCCTTCGACCGCGAACTGTCGCCATTGGTGGTGGACGACCTGGAAATCCGCTGCTACGCGTGGCTGTCGCGCTTGACGCGCGGCGACGAGAGCGCCAACGAGGAGGCGCGCGCCATCTGGCAGGAGCCGCGCGAACTGCCCGAGGGCTGCCATGCGCTCGCCAACAAGATGACCGAGGGCGGGGCCTTCAGCGTCGACGATGTCTGGCGGAGATTTCGCCTGCTGTCCGCGAATGCCCAGGTCGGCGCCGCGCGCCGCGCGCTGGCGCATCTGCCGGCGGGCGAAAAGCACGACGAGGCACTGTTCAACCAGGCAGCGACGGCACCGAAAAAGCTGCTCGCCACTCCGCCGAGGAACCTGGAAGTCCGCGCGACGCGAGAGATGCTGTTGTTCGCGGTGGTACGGCTCGGCCGCACCGAGCCCGAGGCCGCGGTTGAATATCTGCTGGGCAAGACGCGCGTGCGTTTGCCGGATGAAGACGTCAAATATCTCTGGGGCAGCCTCGCCTATGAAGGCGCGCGGCGCCTGATGCCGGACGCGCACAAGTGGTATGCCCTTGCCGGCGGCACTCTGCTCAGCGATGAGCAACTCGCCTGGAAGGCACGCGCCGCGCTGCGTGCCGCGGACTGGCCGGCGGTGCGCGATGCCATCGACCGCATGTCGGTGAGCGGGCGCCAGGATCCGGCCTGGACCTACTGGTACGGCCGTGCATTGGGCGCGCAGGGCGTTGGAGACGGCGCGCGCGCCTACTACCTGCGGATTTCGGGCCAGCCCAACTTCTACGGCCTGCTGGCCTCCGAGGAATTGGGCGGCATGGCGGGCGTGCCCGAGCCCTTCAGCGCGTCCACCGACGATGAAATCAACGCGACGAAACTCAATCCGGGCCTGGTGCGCGCGTTGGAACTCTATCGCCTCGACCTGCGCCCGGAAGCGACGCGCGAGTGGGTGTTCACCATCCGCAACATGGAAGATGCGCAGCTGCTGGCGGCCGCCGAGATCGCGCGCCGCGCCGGGATCTTCGACCGCGCGATCAACACCGCCGACCGCACTGTGCACCGGCACAACTACAAGGCGCGTTTCCTCGCGCCGTTCAAGGAAGTATTCAGCGAGCAGGCGCGCAGCTCCGGACTGGAGGAGGCCTGGGTGCTGGGACTGGTGCGCCAGGAGAGCCGCTTCATCGTCGACGCCAAGTCTTCCGTCGGCGCGCGCGGCCTGATGCAACTGATGCCCGCCACCGCCAAATGGGTCGCCAAGCGCAGCGGCCAGCGCGATTTCAACATGGCCCGCGTCTCGGAGGTGTCGGTCAACGTCGCGCTCGGCACCAGCTACCTGAAGCACGTGCTGGACGACCTCGGCCATCCGGTGCTGGCTTCCGCCGCCTATAACGCGGGGCCGGGGCGAGCGCGCCGCTGGCGCGATGCGCGGCCGCTGGAGGGCGCGATCTACGCCGAGACCATTCCGTTCAACGAGACGCGCGATTACGTCAAGAAAGTGATGGCCAACACCATGTACTACTCGCAGCTGATCGGCGGTAAGCTGATCCCCCTGAAGGACCGGCTCGGCACCATCTCCGCGAAAGTCGCGGGCGAGCGTGTCAACGAAGAGCTGCCCTAAAAAGAGCTGAAGCCTTGAAGCACTCGAATATCCTCGTCGTCGGCGGTTCCGGCTTCGTCGGCCGGCATCTTGTGGCCGCGCTCGCGGCGCGCGGCGCGCGCGTCACGGTGCCCACGCGCCGGCGCGACCGCGCCAGGCACCTGATCCTGCTGCCCACCGTCGATGTGGTCGAAGCCGATGTCCGCGACGCGAACGCGCTGGCTGAACTCACCGTCGGGCGCGACGCAGTGGTGAATCTCGCGGGAATATT
This sequence comes from Betaproteobacteria bacterium, assembly GCA_025356085.1. Classification (GTDB taxonomy): domain Bacteria; phylum Pseudomonadota; class Gammaproteobacteria; order Burkholderiales; family SG8-39; genus RBG-16-66-20. The sequence continues at coordinate 9,309 of JANXUV010000100.1, read as the reverse complement.
GCACGGCCCGGATTTCAAGCCCGCCCATGTCGAACTGGCGCAGGCGGTGGTCAATGCTTGTCGCAGGGGGGGTATAAAGCGATTGCTGCACATGAGCTCGCTAGGCGCGGATCCCGCGGCGCCCTCCGAGTATCTGCGCTCCAAGGGCGTCGGCGAGCAGATGGTGCTCGCTGCGGACGACCTTGAAGCCACGGTGTTCCGGCCGTCGGTGATTTTCGGGCCCGAGGATCGGTTCCTCAACCTGTTCGCGCAACTCGGCGCGCTGTTCCCCGTGCTTGGGCTCGCCGCGCCGGAAGCGCGCTTCCAGCCGGTCTACGTCGGCGACGTGGTGAAGGCGATGCTTGCTTCGCTGGATGATTCCGACGCTGCCGGAAAACGCTACGATCTGTGCGGTCCCCATGAATGCACGCTGCGCGAACTGATGGAATTCGTCTGCGCCGTAACCGGCCGCCGTCGCCTGATCGTCGGCCTGCCGGACAGCCTCGCGTACCTGCAGGCCTGGATGATGGAGATGCTGCCGGTGAAGCTGCTGACGCGCGACAACCTGCTTTCGATGCGCGTGCCGAGCGTCTGCGGCTGCGCGTTTCCCTTCGGCATCCAGCCGGTGGCGCTGGAAGCGGCCGCACCCGCCTGGCTCGCGCCCTCGGGTCCGCGCGAACGCTATCCTCAGCTGCGCTGGAAGGCGCGCCGCTAGCCGGCGTGAAGGCCTACGTCGTAGGCGGCGCGGTCCGCGACGAACTGCTGGGTCTCCCGGTCCATGACCGCGACTACGTGGTGGTTGGCGCGACGCCCGAAGAAATGACCGCCGCCGGCTACAAACCGGTCGGCAAGGACTTCCCGGTTTTCCTGCATCCCAAGACGCATGAGGAATACGCGCTCGCGCGCACTGAGAGGAAGAGCGGGCGGGGCTACAAGGGCTTCACCGTCTACGCGGCGCCCGACGTGACCCTCGAGCAGGACCTCGCGCGCCGCGATCTCACCATCAACGCCATCGCCAAGAGTGACGACGGCACGCTCATCGATCCGTTCAACGGCAGGAAGGATCTGCAGAACAAGGTGCTGCGCCACGTCAGCGAAGCTTTCCAGGAAGACCCGGTGCGCATCCTGCGCGTGGCGCGCTTCGCCGCGCGCTTCGGCTTCCGCATCGCCGACGAATCCATGCAGCTCATGAAATCAATGGTCGCCTCCAGCGAAGCCGACCACCTGGTGCCCGAGCGCGTCTGGCGGGAATTCGCCAAAGGCCTGCTCGAACCGCAGCCGGCCCTGATGTTCGAGGCGCTGGAACACTGCGGCCTGCGCCCGAAGCTGCTGCCCGAACTGACGGCGCTGCCGAAAACTTTCTCCGGCCCGCTGCCCGTGCGCTTCGCATTGCTGTGCTGGCCGCTCGCTGAAGCGCAGATCCTGGCGCTTTGCGAACGCCTCAAGGTGCCGAACGAAGAACGCGAACTCGCGCTTCTCGCTTGCCGCTGCCAGGGAATGCTGAATGCCGCGAAGGCCGCGGAGTTCCTGCAACTCTTCAAGCGCGCCGACGCCTTCCGCCGCCCGGAACGTTTTGCGGTCTTTCTCCAGGCCGCACGGATCGCGCAGGTGGCGTTGAAGGCGGACAACATCGAGAAAGCCCTTGCGGCGGCAGCCGCTGTCGATGCGGGAGCCATCGCGCGCAGTGCTCCGGCGCCTGCCGAAATTCCTGCGCTGCTCGAAAAAGCGCGCGAGCAGGCGATCTCCGCCGTTCTATAGAATTTTTGAAACCAGAGGAACGCAATGATTGACTTGTATACCTGGGGCACGCCGAACGGACGCAAGGTGTCCGTGATGCTGGAGGAATGCGGGCTGCCGTATCGCGTGCACAAGATCAACATCGGGGAGGGCGAGCAGTTCAAGCCGGCGTTCCTCGCCATCAACCCGAACAACCGCATCCCGGCCATCGTCGATCCGGACGGCCCCGAAGGCAAGCCGCTGCCGCTGTTCGAATCAGGGGCGATCCTGGTCTATCTCTCGGCGAAAGTCGGCAACCGGTTTTTACCCGCGACCGACCGCGGCAAGTGGATCGCGCTGCAGTGGCTGATGTTCCAGATGGGCGGCGTGGGGCCGATGTTCGGCCAGGCGCACCATTTCATGCGCGCGAAAAAGGATGAGATTCCCTACGGCAGCGAGCGCTACGGCACCGAGGCGAAGCGCCTCTATGGCGTTCTCAACAAGCGCTTGTTGGAAGCGGCGTACTTGGCGGACGAGTACTCCATTGCCGACATCGCGACGTATCCCTGGGTTGCGCGGCACGAGTGGCATCGCGTGGACCTCGCGGAGTTTCCGGCGGTGAAGCGCTGGTACGACACTATCGGCCGGCGTCCCGCGGTGGTGCGTGGCATGGCGATTCCCGCCTGATGGATCTGGAAGTAATCAGTAGTAAAAGCAAAACCAGTTCGTCCAAGCCCCCGCTGCTCTTTGTTCACGGCGCTTACGTAGGTGCGTGGTGCTGGGAAGAGCATTTCCTCGACTGGTTCGCGCGGCAGGGCTACGACGCGCACGCGGTATCGCTGCGCGGCCATGGCAAAAGCGCGGGGCGCGATCGCCTGGACGAGTTCGGGCTGGCCGAATACGCGGAGGACGTGGCGCGCGCGGCGGCGGAGTTGCCGCGTCCGCCGGTGCTGGTCGGCCATTCGATGGGTGCGCTGGTGGTGCAGAAAGCCATCGAGAAAATAGCGGACGTTCCCGCGATGGTGCTGGCCTGCCCGGTGCCGTCGTACGGGCTGCTGCCGTCGACGTTTTCGCTCGCGTTCTCGAAACCCGCGCTGTTCGCCGGTCTGAACACCATCGCCAGCGGTGGCCGCGCTTCTCCGAAAGTACTGGGCAAGGTGCTGTTCGCGGGAACGCCGGAACCGGAGCGCCTGGAGCGCTGCTACCAGCACATGCAGCGCGAATCGCGCCGCGCGCTGCTGGAAATGAGCGGCTGGAGCCTGACCCTGCCCTGGCTCGCCTGGGGTAAATCGCGCCTGCCGACGCTGGTGGTGGGCGCCGTGCATGACGCGCTAATCCCGGCCGCGCAGGCGCAGGGAGTGGCGGCCCTGCTGAATGCCGAGTACCGGGCGCTGCCCAGTATCGGTCACGCGATCATGCTGGATGCCGCCTGGGAAAGCGCCGCGCGGGAAATTCTCGGCTGGCTGGAGGCGCGGAAGCTCTAGTGCGTGTGTTGCACGTGCTGCGCCAGCCGCGCGGTTGCCGCGACGAATGGCTCGATCGGCACCGCGCAGATACCGCGCCCGAGCAGGCCGCGGCCATCGGCGGAGACCATGCCCGTCGAGAGCAGCGGCGAGCGGCCGCTCGCAGCCACTGCGGCGGCGTCGAGACCGATCGGCGTATCGAGAATCGGGTGCATGCCCGCGAGCATCGAAAGCGCGCGGGCATCGTCGTCGGCCGGCAGCCAAGGCTGAAACGCGGCCTGCAGGCTGGGCGCGTGGCGCAATCCCTGTCCGCCCAGGCCGAAGGCGTCGATCACGCCGCTGTCGCCGGTGGCGGGCGGCAGCGCGGGATTTTCCGGCGCGCCTTTCATGAACGGACCCCGCACCAGAGTTGCCGGCGCGGTGAACCATTCGCCCGGCAGGCCGGCGACCTGAATGCCGACGTGTTCGCCGTTTGCGCACAGGCGCGTGACCACGGATGAGCCCATCGTTCCTTCCGCCGCCAGCAGCATCAGTTGGCAGGCGGGCATCCAGAGATTGAGGAAGTAAAGCGGCGCCTCGGCGATCGCCTGAAGGGTTTGCTTTGCTTCCTTTGATTCCGCCTTCCTTGTATTCAATAGGGAAAAAAGCAAAGCGGTTGCGCTCGACAGGCGGTTGTGCAGGTCGTCGCCCTCTCGGATCGCGGCGCGCGCGATGGCGAGCAGGTCGACCGGCGCATCCAGCAGCTCGGCGAAGCCTTTTGCCAGCACGCACTCCCTGAACTTCAATTTTTCGAGAATTGCCGGATCGCGCGAGCCGAATCGTTGTTGAGGGCCGCCGCCGGTGCCGAGGAAGGCGTAGTAGCGCTGCTTGCCGTCGGCGATCTCGGCCAGCGTCGTCTCCGGCGACACCATCGCCACCAGCGGGGTCGAGACATCGTGGCTGAACGACGGCTCGAGCTTCACCGCACCGGAAGCGAGCAGCTGGTCGGCTTCCGACTCGTTCGCCGCCCATTTTTCGTGCAGGCAGGAAAGCACCGCGGCATTGCGCATCGGCGGGGGCAGGCGCGCGGGATCGAGTTGCGTTGGACCGGCGTGCAGCAGCACCCGTCCGTCCAGGCCGAGCGCCTCCCGGGCGTTCCGCACTGCAACCCATTGGGGGCGGACGCCGCCGATGCGTGCGATCGCTCGAGTGTTGGCATCATTCATGCAAGCCATTCGAATATAGAATCCCCATTCGGTCAATCAGGGAGTCCCCATGAATCGCACGCTAGCCGCAATTTTCGTCACCGCCGCTCTGGCTTCGGGCCCGGTGCTCGCGCAGGACGCCATCAAGATCGGGGTGACGCAGCCGCTGACCGGCGCTTTTGCTGCTTCCGGCAACTACGTCACCGAGGGCGCGAAGCTCGCTGAAGCCGCGATCAACGCTTCGGGCGGCGTTCTCGGCAGGAAGATCCAGCTGATCATCGAGGACAACAAGTCCAACCCGACCGAGGCGGTGGCCACCGCCGAGAAGCTGATTTCGAAGGACAAGGTGCCGGTGATGCTGGGCGCCTGGAGTTCGTCGCTGACCCTGGCGGTGATGCCCAAGCTGATGGAATACGGCGTGCCGATGCTGGTGGAAACCTCGTCGTCCGGCAAGATCACCGTCTCCGGCAACCCGTGGATCTTCCGCATCAGCCCGACCTCCGAGATGGAGGCGAAGGCCTTTGCCGGCTACGTGAAGACGCTCGGCATCAAGAAGGCCGACTTCCTCGCCACCAACAACGACTTCGGCCTCGGCGCCTCGAAGGAATTCGCCGAGATGCTGAAGGCCAATGGCGCGCAGATCGGCGTGGTCGAAACCATGGATCCGAAGGCCACCGATTTCTCGGCGCAGCTCGCCAAGATCAAGGCTTCGGGCGGCGACACACTGTTCGTCACCACGGCGGTGGAGCAGGCCACGCTGATCCTCAAGCAGGCGAAAGAGCAGCAGGTGACGGCGCGCATCATCACCACGGGCGGCTCTGTCTCGCCCGACCAGCTGATCCAGCAGGCGGGTGATGCCGCCAACGGTTCGCGGCACGTGGTGTTTTTCACGCCCTGGTTCCCCGAGGCGGTGAAGAACCCGGACGTCGCCAAGAAGTTCGTCGCCGCGTGGAACGCGAAGGGACTGCCGGCCGGTGGATTGACCGAGGGTTTCCGCGGCTGGGACGGCCTCTACACCATCGTCGAAGGCATCAAGCTGGCCGGCAAGGCCGAGCCCGCGGCGATCCAGAAGGCGCTGTGGGACGTGAAGGTGAAGGGCGTGAACGGCGACATCGCCTTCATCAAGCAGGGTCCGGCCGGCCAGGAAAGCGCGCAGAACGTGCCGAGCGTGTACGTGGTGCGCATCGATGGCGGGAAAGTCGTCAAGAATTAAGAAGCCAAGCAACTAAAAAAACCCGCGCTCGCTCGCGGGTTTTTTTATGGATCAATTTCTCCAACACCTGCTGAACGCGCTGATGCTGGGCGGCACTTACGCGCTGCTCGGCATCGGCCTGACGCTGATCTTCGGGATCATGCGCGTGGTGAATTTCACCCACGGCGAGCTGTACGCCTTCGGCGCCTACATGATGTACGCGCTGGTGATGCGCACCGGCGTGAACTTCTTCGTCGCGCTGGTGCTGGCCATCGCGCTGGGCGCGCTGCTGGGCGCGGCGCTGGAGTTCGTGCTGCTGCGGCGCCTGCGCGGCGCCGACATCGACACCACCATGCTGGTGATGATCGGCGCCTGGATCGCGCTGCAGAACACCGAGCAGCTGGTCTGGACCGGCGTCGCCAAGTCCATCGACAACCCGTTTCCCGCCGCACCGCTGGTGATCGGCGCGGTGTCCGTCGGCTGGAACCGGGTGTTCGTGTTTGTCGTCGCGCTGTTGCTCATCGGCATCACGTATTTCCTGATACAGAAAACAAAACTCGGCAAGGCGATGCGCGCCACCTTCCAGGACCGCGACACGGCGGCGCTGATGGGCGTGCAGATCGGCAGCATCCATACCGCGACCTTCGCGCTCGGCTCGGCGCTCGCCGCCGCCGCCGGTGCGCTGCTCGGGCCGGTGTTCGTGGCCTATCCGAGCATGGGCGACATGGCCGCCGCCAAGGCCTTCGCCATCGTCATCCTCGGCGGCCTGGGCAGCATCCCGGGCGCGACGCTGGGCGGCTTCATCCTCGCGCTGGCTGAAGAGTTGGGCGCGGGCTACATCTCCTCAGGCTACCGCGACGCGATGAGCTTCCTGCTGATCATCGCGATCCTGGTGTTCAAGCCGACGGGGCTCTTCGCGCAGAAGGAAAGAATAGGGTGAAGGCGGCGTTCACCATCGCCGGCCTTGTCGTGCTCGCCACGCTGCCGTGGTGGCTGGACAACCCTTACATCCTGCACGTGCTGATCGTCACCGGCATTTTCATCATCGCCGCCATCAGCCTGAACCTGCTGCTCGGCTACGCGGGGCAGCTCTCGCTCGGCCACGTCGCCTTCTTCGGCATCGGCGCGTATGCGAGTTCCCTGGTTTCCCTGGGTTTCGATATTTCCCTTTTGACCTTGAAGCCAAAACCGGTCTGGATGGCGATGCTCGCCGGCATCGCCGCCGCCGGCCTGTGCGGATGGCTGATCGGCCGCATCGCCTTCAAGGTGCGCGGCGCGTACTTCGTCATCGTCTCCATCAGCTTCGTCGAGGTGGTGCGCCTGGTGGCCGTCAACTGGGTGGAGCTCACGCAGGGACCGATGGCGCTGAACAACATTCCGCCGTTATCTCTTTTAGGGATTTCATTTCTAAAAAAACCTTCAAATTACTGGCTGGTGCTCACGGTTGCCGTCATCAGCTATGTCCTCGTCAAAAGGCTGGTGCAGTCAAAGGCGGGACGCGCCATGGTGGCGCTGGCCGAGAACGAGCCGCTCGCGCGCTCGGTCGGAGTGGACGTGACGCGCACGCTGGTACTGGCGACGGTGGTGTCGGCGGCGATGGCGGGCGCGGCGGGCGCGCTCTACGCGCACTACATCCGCATCGTCGATCCGGACGTGTTCCTCTTCATCTACACCGTAACCATGGTGATCATGGTGGTGACCGGCGGCAAGGGCACGCTGGCCGGCCCGATCATCGGCGGCCTCATCTTCGGCCTGCTGCCCGAGGGCCTGCGCGCCTTCTCCATCAAGCCCGAGATCCAGTGGATCATCTACGGCGTGCTGATGCTGGCGGTGGTGTACTTCCTGCCGGCCGGCATCGTGCCGGCGCTTAAGCGGAGGTTGAGATGGCTCTCCTAGCCGTCAACAACCTTTCCGTGCGATTCGGCGGCCTGCTCGCCATCGAGAGCCTGTCGCTGGAAGTACGCGAGGGCGAGGTGCTGTCGCTGATCGGCCCGAACGGCGCCGGCAAGACCACCGCCTTCAACGCAATCTCCGGCTACCTCAGGCCGACGGGCGGCGAAGTGTTCTTCAAGGACAAGAACATCGTCGGCAGGAACACCAACGACATCGCGGCCCTGGGCCTGGTGCGCACCTTCCAGAAGACCAGCGTGTTCCCCAACCGCAGCGCGTTGGAAAACATCCTCATCGGCCTGCACCTGACGTCGAAGCAGTCGCCGTTCGCCATCATGCTGGCCCTGCCGTCGGTGGCGCGCGACGAGCGGCTCCTGGCGGCTGAAGCTGAAAGGATTCTGGATTTTGTAAACCTGCAAAATAAAAAAGATGAATTGGCCGGCGCCCTGCCTTACGGCGAGCAGCGCCTGCTCGAAGTCGCCATCGCGCTCGCCGCCAAGCCGAAGCTGCTGCTGCTGGATGAGCCGGTGTCCGGCATGAATCCCTCCGAGACCGCGAGCTTCATGGCCAAGCTCGCCGAAATCCGCGCGCTCGGCATCACCATCCTGCTGGTCGAGCACGACATGAAAATGGTGATGGGCGTCTCCGACCGCGTGGTGTGCCTGTCGCAGGGCCGCATCATCGCCAACGGCACGCCGGCGGAAATCCAGAGCAACCCCGAAGTCATCCGCGCTTACCTGGGCGAAAGGCATAAACGTGTTGTCAGTTAGTTCGCTGGAATGCCGCTACGGCAAAGTCGCGGCCGTGCGCGGCCTGTCGCTCGAAGTGAACAAGGGCGAGCTGGTGAGCCTGATCGGCGCCAACGGCGCCGGCAAGACCACCACGCTCAAGGCGATCTCCGGCGTCCTGCCGCCCGCGGGCGGGCGTGTGATCTTCGAAGGCGAGGACATCACGCACGCTTCGGCGCGCCGCATCCTCCAGCTCGGAATCGCCCACTGCCCCGAAGGCCGGCGCGTGTTTCCTTATATGACGGTGCGCGAGAACCTGGAGATGGGCTGCTTCCTGCGCCACGACAAGCCCGGCATCGCCGCGGATCTCAAGCGCCTGTTCGAGCGCTTCCCGATCCTCGACGAGCGCCGCCATCAGGCCGCCGGCACTCTTTCCGGCGGCGAGCAGCAGATGCTCGCCATCTCCCGCGCCCTCATGTCGCGCCCCAAGCTGGTCCTCTTCGACGAGCCCTCGCTCGGCCTCGCGCCGAACATCGTCGAGAAGACCTTCGACATCATCAAGCAGATCCGGTCGGAAGGCGTGACGGTGGTGATGGTCGAGCAGAACGCACTCGCGGCGCTGGAATTGTCGGACCGCGCCTACGTGATGGAACAGGGGAGCGTTACGCTCTCAGGATCGGGGCGGCAGCTGCTCGACGACCCGCAGGTGCAGAAAGTCTACCTCGGCGGCTAGCGCGGCTGGATGCCGGCAGCCTGCGCGATCTTGCGGAAGCGCTCGTGCTCGGAGACGACGAAGGCCTGCATTTCCTTCGGCGAGAAAAGCGTCTCGACCGTCGGGCGCCCTGCCTGGAAATTCCGTCCTTCCGGGGTCAGCCAGGCGGCCTTGAAGGCGTCGTGCAGCTTGTTGACGATCGCGTCCGGCGTCTCGCTGCGCACCATGATCGAGGACCAGACGTGGCTGACGAGATCCGGGTAGCCGCTTTCCTTCATGGTCGGCACCTCGGGGAGCTGCGCCATGCGCGCCTCACCGGTCTGCGCGAGGGCACGCAGGCGCCCGTCCTTGACCAGCGGCACGATGCTGCTGAAGTCGATGGCGGCGAACGGCACCTGGTTGCCGGCAAGATCGGTGACCGTCTGCGAAAGTCCCTTGTAGGGCA
>JANXUV010000092.1 GCA_025356085.1 Betaproteobacteria bacterium | reverse complement strand
AGTTGCGGGTCGGTCAGCATGGGCTATCCGGCCGCCGCGTGACGCGCGGCGTCCCAGTCCGCGAGGTAAACGATCCGGCCCAGGCGCTTCGCCTTACCGTAATAACGGCGATCGGCGCTGATGAGATGGCCTGCGTGCTCGAGCGCGACCGCATGGTAGAGGGTATCGAAGACATGCTGCCGGAGGCTCGAGGCCATGACGGCCGCGCGCTTGTACAGCGCCGCCTCGGAGGCGACGGGAAATTCCATCGCATCCAGCACGTCAATCGCCTCGCCGGCGATCTCCGGCTGCAGGCGCGCGACCACCGCCGCGACCTCCGCGAGCCAATGGGGCGGCTGCAGGACGTCCAACGCCCCCGTCCGGACGGCCGCCAGCACGGACAGGGCCCGCTCGCCGTCTGCTTCCCGGGCGGAATCACGGAAAAACCATTTGACCACGACGCTGGCGTCGATGACCGCGATCACGCGCGGCCCATCCGCCTCTCACGCCGGATCAGCTCATTCCCCGCGCGGCGCGCGCGGCCGCGCAGCCGCAACAGCGCGTCGACCGCCAGCGCGCGGCGCCTTTGCCGCCGCCGCTCGTCCACCGCCTGGCGCATCAGGCGGGCGAGGACGGCGCTTTTGTTCTCGTCCCTGAAAGTCCGGTTGAAGTCCTGCTTGACCTGATCCGGCACGCTGAAATTGACGGTGGCCATGTCATCTCCGCATTGTTGATAAATTCAACAACGAGTATACAGGAACGGCAATGCGGTTACCCGCTTATCCGGTAAGCTTCTCCAGAAGCTTTTTCAATGTCACCAGTTCGCTGGGCGCGAGGCGGGCCGCGAAAGCGGCGTTATCCACCAGCACCCGGCGCCGGATCCTTGCCAGCAGCGCCTTGCCGCGCGCCGTCAGGTGCAGCCCCCAGGCGCGGGCATCGCCGTTCAGGCGGCGGCGCTCGGCCAGGCCGCGGGCTTCCAGCCAGTCGGTCAGCATCATTGCGCCGGAGCGCGCGGTGCCCAGGGCCGCGCCGAGCGAGGATTGCGACATCCCGGGGTTGGCGCCGACGATGGTGAGCGCCGTGTAGCGCGGCGGCGTGATGTCCACGCCCGCCGTGGAGCGCTGGAACACCTCAAAGGCGGCCAGCTGCGCGCGCCGCAGCACGTAGCCCAGGTGCTGGTCGAGATCGCCATAGCTGAGACCCGGAACCCGTGCGATGATTCTGGGCCGAGGGCCGCGAGCTTTGAGGGGGCCGGGTTTCATCTTCGTATCGTTGACCCTCTGATTGTAATGCTATATAACAATACGCAATTCTCTTGGAGGAGGATTCATGAATCGTCGCGATTTCAATAGAGCCGCCGCCGCTGTCGGCGCCGCCACCGCGTTTTCCCCGCTCAATGTCCGCGCGCAGGCGCAGAAGCTGAAAGTTGGCGTGCTGCTGCCGCGCTCCGGTTTCCAGGGCCTGATCGGCCAGTCCTGCCAGAAAGGCGCCGACCTCGCGCCCGGCGTGATCAAGCAGATGCTCGGCGTCGACATCGAGCTGATGAACGCCGATACCGAGACCAACGTCGATACCGCGCGCACGAGGGCTGAAAGGCTCATCCAGGAAGGCGCCAACGTGCTGGTCGGTCCGTTCGATTCCGGCGCCGCGAGCGCCATCGCCCAGGTTGCCGAGCAGCGCGGCGTGCCCTTCATCATCAATATCGCCGCCGCTCCGCCGATCACCGAGCAGGGCTACAAGTTCGTATTCCGCAACTTCCCGACCGCCATCGACCTTACGGTGAACGGCCTCGCGCTGATCGGCGACTTGTTCCGCGCCACCAATGCGGTGCCGCGCACCGCGGTGTTCATGCACGTCAACGACACCTTCGGCCAGGCGATGAACAAGGGCATCAGCGCCACGCTGCCGCGCCTGACGCAGCTGCCGTTCAAGATCATCGACACCATTTCCTATGACCCCGCGGCCAAGGACCTGACCGTCGAAGTATCGAAGGCGAAGGCCGCCAACGCCGACTTCCTGCTGCTGGTCTGCCGCCTCAACGACGCCATCATCCTGCGCCGCGAGATGGTCAAGCAGCGCTGGTTCCCGATGGGCGTGGTAAGCCCGGGATCGCCCGGAATGTACGAGGAGCAGTTTTCCAAGGCGCTGGGGCCCATCGCCAACTACTGCATCTCGAACGCGCCCTGGTACAACCCGAAGACCAACATGACCAAGATGGTGAAG
>JANXUV010000073.1 GCA_025356085.1 Betaproteobacteria bacterium | reverse complement strand
GCTTATGTCGCCTCGCGAGCCGCTATTGGTAAAGAGGTTGTCGAACGCCCGCCCCGGCGGCGGCGCGCCGCGCGCCATCTGCGCCGCGATCAGCTTGTCGACCAGCGCCTGCGCCGGCCTCGTCGCCGGTGCGGGCTGGCACAGCACGAGCAGCGGCTGCAGGTCCGCGCCCGCGAGGCGCTTCGCTTCGGCGACGTGCGCCGCCACGGACGCCTCCGAAGGCGCCGGTTGCGCCCATGCCGTTCCGCTTGTCATTACTACGGAATTAAAAAATACAGCAGCAAAAGACGCTCGAATGAATTCGTTCATGGTTGCCTGCCTTTCAATCCGCGGTGATGTTGGCTGCCTTCACGACCGTGCCCCAGCGCGCGAGCTCGGTGGCGAGAAAACGGTCCGCCGCCTCGGGGGCGTTGCCGATCACCTCCGAGCCGCCGTCGACGAGGCGCTGGCGGATCTCCGGGATCTGCAGCACCTTCACCAGCTCGGCGTTGAGGCGGTTGACGATGTCGCGCGGCGTGCCGGGCGGCGCGACGAAGCCGAACCAGGCGACCGCCTCGAAGTCTTTCACGCCCGCCTCGGAGAGCGAGGGCACGTCCGGCAGCAGCGGGTGGCGCTTCAGGCTCGAGACGGCGAGCGGGCGCAGCTTGCCCGACTTGAAGTGCGGCAGCAGCGCGACCAGGTTGTCGAACATCACCTGAATCTGCCCGCCCATCAGGTCGCCGTGCGCCGCGCCCGAGCCCTTGTAAGGCACGTGCACCATGTCGATGCCGGCGTCGAGCTTGAGCTTCTCTCCGGTCACGTGGTGCGAGGTGGCGATGCCGAGCGAGCCGAAGTTCACCTTGCCCGGATTCGCCTTCGCGTAGTCGATGAACTCGCGCACGGTGCGCGGCGGAAAATTCGGGTTGGCGGCGAGCGCGAGCGGCGAGTGCGTCATTACCGTGATGGAGCTGAACGCGGCGGTGTCGTATTTGAGGTTGCGGAACGCGACCCCGGCGATCGGCAGAGCGGCCGTCGAGATGAGCAGCGTGTAGCCGTCGGGCGGCGACTTCGAGACGAACTCGTTGGCAATCGTGCCGCCGGCGCCGGGCCGGTTCTCGACGATGAACGGCTGTCCCATCGCCTGCGTCAGGCGGTCGGACATCAGCCGCCCGATCGTGTCGGAGGCGGCGCCGGTCGCAAAGGGGACGATCACCTTGACCGGCTTGTTGGGATAGCCCTGCGCGAAGGGCTGCGAGACGAAGAGGGCGAATATCGCCGCGGCGAAGAAACGTTGCATCACCAAAGATCCTCCTTGAGTTTTTTTAGTGACTACGCCGCCGCCTGGGCGGCGTGGCGCTCGAGCGTCGTGGTGCGGCGCAGGTCGCGCCGCATCGAAAGGTCGTAGCGCTTGCCGCGATGCAGCGTGGCGCGGTTGTCCCACATCACGTAGTCGCCGACGCACCAGGTGTGCGTGTAGACGAGCTCGCGCTGCGTGGCGTGCTCGAGGAGCTCGGCGATCAGGAGGCGCCCTTCGGGCAGCGTCAGGCCGCTCACGCGCTCGCAGTGCACGCTCGGGAAGATCACCTTGCGCCCCGAGCCGGGATGGACATGCACGAGCGGCCGCTCGATCGACGGGAAGCGCGCGAGCTGCTCCTGGGTGTAGCGGTCATCGCCCAGCGAAATGCGCGAGTGGAAGGCCGAATGCCAGGCGGTGCGGCCCTCGACGTGGCGCTTGGTCTTCTCCGGCAGCGCGTCCCACGCCGCGCGCAGATCCGCCCACTGCGTCTCGCCGTCCTCGTCGGTGACCGTGACGGCCGAGAGCATCGAGTATTTCACCGGCAGGTCCTGGAAGGTGCTGTCGCTGTGCCAGAGCTGGTTCGCGAGCACGCCGATCAGCTTGGCGTTGTCGCGCCCGGCGACCGAGCCGTCGAGCGCCACGTTGCCGACGTCGATCAGCTCGTCGTACTGGAAGCGGGTCGGCGCGCCGGTCGCCTTGCGCAGGCCCGCGTCGAGCGGGCCGAACTGGCGCGACCAGGCGATCTGCTGCGCCTGGTCGAGCGGCTGGCCGCGGAACACGAGCACCGCGTAGCGGTCCATGGCCGCGTCGATCGACGCGATGGTCGCCGCATCGAGCGGCTTCTTCAGGTCCACGCCGCTCGCCTCGGCGGCGAAGAGCGGGTGCAGGGGCTTCAGTTGCAGGGCCATGCGGACTCAAGTATGCCTCAAACTATCTCTTATTTGAACCCGGGCAAGGCGGGAGAGATCGGTGGAAGCGCTTTCCGGATGGGAGCTCGCGTACAGCGTCGTGGTGCTGCTCGTCACCTTCACCCTGCGCGGCAGCCTCGGCTTCGGCGGCGCGATCGGGATGCCGCTCTTCGCCCTCGTCCTGCCGGTGAAGCTCATCGCGCCCGCCTGGAGCCTGATCGGCATCCTCTCCTCGCTCGCCATCCTCGGGCGCGACCGCAAGCACATCGACCGCAAGGCCTTCGTCTCGTTCCTCCCCGGCTGCGCGCTCGGCGTCGTCGCCGGCGTGTTCCTCTTCAAGCTCTTCGACGCACGGATAGGAAAGTCTATCCGCCTCTGGCCACGCGGCGCTGCACGCTTTGCCCATTCTCCCGCTCCCAGGTCCTGGTTTGAAGGCGCACAATGGAGCTTATGTCGCGTCGCGAGCCCCTATTGGTAAAAAGCGGAGACCTGGCTACGAATGTCTGGCCGATCATGCCGCCGGCTCCGGGCCGATTTTCGACTATGAATTGCTGACGGAGCAGCTCGCTGAGCTTGGATGCGATCTGACGGGCGGCAAAGTCGTCACCGCCGCCGGGGCCCGCTGCCACGACAATGCGAACGGGCTTCGCAGGGTACGTCTCGGCGGCGATCGCGGTACTGATAAAAACCGGCGTGATCCCCGTTGCCATTGCCAGTCCGGCCCAGACGAGCGGAAGGAACAGCCATAAGGAATTGCGCTGCAGCCGGCTCATATCGATTTCCTCGCAGTGCATCCGCCAAGTGCCACGGTACGGCAACTACAGGCTTAGCACAATTCGCAGCGCAAGGGGCCTGGGTCGAGGCCGCAACTTACCACTGTCCGATAATCACGCCCCCGGCTGCGGCGGGATTGCGGCGGGTAGCGATGGCGTCGTCGTCCACGGCGATCCTGTTGCGCCGGGAACGCATCCAGTCGAACAGAAGCCCAAAGTGCTCTTCGCGGATTCGCGCGCACGCCGGATCGCCGCCGAGGTCATCGAGCTCCTGTGGATCTGCCCGCATGTGGAAGAGCTGTGGAGGAAACCCTTTGCCGAAGTACACGTACTTCCAGTCGTTTGACCTGACCATCACCATGCGGGCCTCGCGCGGCCCCAGTCCGAGGTTTCTTGCAGTCGGGTAGATCGCATAATCCAGCTCGCTGAAGACGGCATCACGCTCTGGCGGTGGCCCGCCGCGCAGGTGAGGCAGCAGGGAGCGACCTTCAAGCACGTGCATAGGGGCTTTTCCACCCAGCGCCTCGATAAAAGTCGGAAGTAAGTCGATGGCCTCGACCAGCGCATCGGACACCGCACGCTGCGAGCCGGCTGTGGGGTCTACGATGATCAGGGGCACGCGCACCGAAGGGTCGTACATCCATTCTTTCTCCCCTTGCCAGTGATCGCCGAGGAGATCCCCGTGATCGCTCGTGAAGGCGATCAAGGTGTCCTCGAGCCGCCCATCGCGCGCAAGGCTGTCCAGCAGGCGGCCGATGTGCGTGTCGATCTGCTTGACGAGCCCCATGTAGGTGGGCACGACGTGGAGCCTGAAACTGTCGTCTGAAAACGCGATGGATTCCGCATGCCGCTGGAAGGACCTGGCTACCGGGTTCGCGTCCCGCTCATGGTTGGACCGTACCGGCGCTTGCACGTCCGCGGCCTCATACATTGCGTGGTACGGAGCAGGCGCAATGTAGGGCCAGTGCGGCTTGATGTAGGAAAGGTGCAGGCACCACGGCTTCTCACCTTGTTCGCGGATGAACTCCAGAGCGCGGTCGGTTGCGTAAGCCGTCTCCGAGTGCTCTTCCGGCAGCCGGGCTGGCAGGCGAGCGTTCCTTGCATACCAACCCGAAGCGATAGCTCCGTCCTTCCCTGCACCGGAATTAGCCCAGTCATGCCACGGATTCGAGCCGGCAAACCCCTTGTTTCTAAGATGCACGTTGTAAGGAAGGTCATTCGGCGTGGCGTGATCGGGATGGAGGCCGTCGTCGCGCCAGTACGGCTCGAATCCGCCTTGCGAGATCGAGCGGCCCGGCTCCTCGAATTCGGAAAGGCCGAGCCTGCGCATTCCGTCCGTATCCGGTTCGTGATGCGTCTTGCCGACCACGGCTACGCGCAAGCCAAGGGGCCGCAGATAGTCGCCGAGGGTCCGTTCATTTACGGGGAGGGGAACAAAATTCCAGGTCGCTCCGTGAGAGAAGACGTACCGGCCGGTGTAGTACGACATGCGCGAGGCACCGCAGATCGGCGCCTGGGAATAGGCCCGGGTAAAGCGCGTGCCCATCGCCGCCAGCCGGTCGATGTTGGGCGTATCGAGAGCGGCGTGGCCGTAGCAGGAAAGATAGTCGGCCCGCAGCTGATCGCACATGATGAACAGGATATTTCGTACCGTGCTCATAGCTGAGAACCCCGCATCAATCGACCTTCAGGTTCGCGGCCTTTGCGACTGCAGCCCAGCGGCTCGTCTCTGCTTCGATCAGCGAGCCGAACGCCTCCGGCGTGCCGCCGACCGCGTCTGCGCCCAGCTTCGCGTAGGAGGCCTTCACGTCCGCGGCTTGCAGCGAGCGTCCCAACGCGGCATTCACCTTCGTGATGACCTCTGCCGGCGTGCCGGTCTTCGCGACCAGGCCGAGCCAATCCCGCACGACGAAATCCGGGAATCCGGCCTCGATCATGGTGGGCACCTCTTTCAATGCCGGGAGCCGCTCGGGGCTCGTGACTGCCAGAGCTCGCAGCTTGCCAGCGTTGATATGCGGGACCATTGGCGGGGTGGCGGCGAACATGAACTGGTTCTGCCCGCCGAGGAGATCGACGATTGCTTGCGGAAACTGGTTGTACGGCACGTGCAGCGCGCTCGTGGACGTGCGCAGCTTGAACAGCTCGCCCGCGATGTGCGCCGGCGTGCCCGGTCCGCCGGAGGAAAAGCTCAGCTTGCCGGGCTGCTGCCTCAGCAGCGCTGCGAGCTCGCTGGGAGAATCTGCTTTCACCGCCGGGTGCACCACGAGCACGGTGTAGAAAGCGCCGAACTGGCCCACGGGCGCGAAGTCCTTGCGCAGATTGAACGGGACGTTCGGATAGATCGTCTGGGCCACCGACATCGGCATGTTGAGGACCATCAAGGTATAGCCGTCGCTCGGTTGGCGCAGCACGTCGAGGGCCCCGACTGCGCCGGTCGCGCCGGGCTTGAGCTCCACCACCACTAGTTGTCCAAGCTCCGTAGCAAGCCTCGCGGCGAGCGCGCGCGAAAGGATGTCGATCGGCGTTCCCGTGGCGACGGGCACCACGAGACGAACGGGCTTTGCCGGGTAGTCTTGGGCCGAGAGCGGCGCTACGGCAGTGGTAGCCGCCAGAGTGGCAGCACCAAAAACGGCTCGCATGATCTTGTTCATCGCAGTTTCCTTCCGTGGGAGCGTGATCTAGAGCCAGTACAGCACAAGCCAGCGCAAAGGGTAAGATCGCCAGGGTATAAGATCCATAACTGGCGGTTATACATGCGGCTCAATCAGATTCGGGACTTCGTGGCCCTTGTGGAGGGCGGGAGCATGTCGGCCGCGGCGCGTAGCGTCGGCGTCTCGCAACCGAGCATCACCAAGAGCATCCGCACGCTCGAAGCGGAGCTGCATGTCCAGCTCGTCCAGCGCACGACACGCGGCATCGTACCGACTCGTTATGGGCAGCTGTTCTTCGCACGAGCGAAAGTGGCCAGGTCGGAGCTTGCCAAGGCCGTGGAGGAGCTCGGGCAGCTCGCCGGCTTGCAGGCCGGCTCCGTCTCGTTCGGTTGCGGACCGGTTGTGGCAGACCTGGTCGTGCCCGAGGCTATGGTCGCGTTCCGCAGTCAATTTCCGAGGGCGGACGTGCGGATGGTCGAGGGTTTCGCGCATACGCTAGTCCCGAGGGTGCGCGACGAAACGCTCGACTTTGCCGTGGGCCCCAAGCTACCCGAGTTCCGGCCTGGCGGCGGCATCCGCTTTCGGCCGCTTTTCGTGCATGATCGGGTGATCGCCGGACGCCGCCGCCATCCGCTTGCGCGTGCAAAATCTCTTGCTGAGCTCTCGAACGCCGCCTGGCTCACGTTCGAGCCGCAGGCTCTCCTTGAGCAGGATTTTGCAAGCCACGGACTGCCGATGCCCCGTCCCGTGATCCAGTGCGAGTCCTACATCGGCTTCCTCAGGCTGCTGGAAACCACCGACATGCTCGGGAGCGTTCCGCGCAGCACCCGACCGCTCTCTGGGGATCCACTGCGGATCTTCGAAATACCGGAGAAGCTGCTCACGCTGACGGTCGGTATGTTCACTCGCGCCGACAGCCCGCTCACACCAGCCGCGGCGGCGCTCGCCAAAGCCGTTGTCGCCTCGAGCAGAAAGCTCACCAGGCGGAGTTAGTTTCGCTATCGGGCGTTCAACGCCGCATTCGCTGGAGACGCGGTACATTAGTGCAGAAGTGGTCCCGGGATTTAGGACTCGCCGTTAAGTGAAGAACCTGCTCTGATGGGCGACCCAGTTGCCCGAAAAAGGAGCAGTAATGAAGAGACCGAGACGGAACCATACGGCGGCGTACAAGGCGAAGGTGGCGCTGGCCGCGCTCAAGGGTGACA
>JANXUV010000118.1 GCA_025356085.1 Betaproteobacteria bacterium | reverse complement strand
CACCGAGAACAGCGCGCGCAGGCCTTCCCAGGCGTGCCCGGCGGGCGGCGGCGCGGCATCGGCCGGCGCCTCGGCGGCCCAGCAGGGGGTGCCGCCCAGAACCCCTAGATATAGGGTTCGGGCGGGCTCGAACCACAAGGGATTGTTGTTTTTATGCAACGGCAATCGAGCCCAGGAGGGCCGCGCCGGCACCCGGAGGTCGCCCGAAGGGTGCGGGCTGGGCGGCCCGAGCTCGACCAGCAGGCGGTCGGCCTTGAAGACGAACCAGAAGGCCGGCGCCCCTGTGGCGGCCGGAGAAACGGCGGCGGCGAAGTCCGCCGGACTGGTGAAAGGCATCTCGTTCATGTGCCGATTATAGAAAGCTGCTCCGATATAATTCGTCGCTCCTGCGGTTTTTATTTCAATTTTCTTACAGCGGCGGTGATGATTCCTCCTGCACCCGAACGTGAAATGGCCAATGCGCTGCGCGCGCTGGCCATGGACGCGGTGCAGGCGGCGAATTCCGGCCACCCGGGCATGCCGATGGGCATGGCCGAGATCGCGGTGGCGCTCTGGCACCGCAACCTGTCGCACAACCCGTCGAATCCCGCCTGGCCGAACCGCGACCGCTTCGTGCTCTCCAACGGGCACGGCTCGATGCTGCTGTACGCGCTGCTGCACCTGACCGGCTACGACCTGCCGATGGCGGAGCTGAAGCGCTTCCGCCAGCTCGGCTCGAAGACGCCCGGCCACCCGGAGCACGGCATGGCGCCCGGCATCGAGACCACCACCGGGCCGCTCGGGCAGGGCATCTCGAACGCGGTCGGCATGGCGATCGCCGAACGGCTGCTCGCCGCGGAGTTCAACCGCCCGGGTCACGAGCTGGTCGATCACCTCACCTACTGCTTCCTCGGCGACGGCTGCATGATGGAAGGCGTCTCGCACGAGGCCTGCGCGCTCGCCGGCACGCTGGGGCTGGGCAAGCTGATCGCGGTCTACGATGACAACGGCATTTCCATCGACTCGGACAAGGGCAGCATCAAGCAGTGGTACACCGACGACGTGCGGCGCCGCTTCGAGTCCTACGGCTGGCAGGTGATCGCCGGGGTCGACGGGCACGACATCGAGGCGATGGATCGCGCATTGAGGAAGGCGAAGCGCGAGCGCGGGCGGCCGACGCTGATCTGCGCCAAGACCATCATTGGCAAGGGCGCGCCGACCAAGGCCAACACCGGCAGCGCGCATGGCGCGCCGCTGGGCGAAAAAGAAATCGCCGCCACGCGTGAGGCGATCGGCTGGAGAAACCCGCCCTTCGAGATTCCCGACGGCGTGCGACAGGGCTGGGACGCGAAGGAAAAAGGCAAGCGGGTGGAGCGGCGCTGGAAGCGCGTGTTCAACGCCTACGACAAGGGGCACCCCGATCTCGCGAAGGAATTCCTGCGGAGAACGAAGGGCGAATTACCCGCGGATTTTCAGCAGAAAGTTCAGGAAATGCTCTCGGACGTGAATTCAAAAGCAGAAACAATTGCAACCCGCAAAGCGTCGCAAAATGCCCTCGAAATTCTCGTGCCTGCGTTGCCCGAGCTGCTCGGCGGCTCCGCCGACCTGACCGGCTCCAACCTGACGATGGTGAAGGCCTCGAAGGCCATCGGCAGAGAGGGCGGCGGCAACTACCTTTTCTACGGCGTGCGCGAATTCGGCATGGGCGCGATCATGAACGGCCTCGCGCTGCACGGCGGCTTCATCCCCTACGGCGGCACCTTCCTGGTGTTCTCCGATTACATGCGCAATGCGCTGCGCATGGCGGCGCTGATGGCGCTGCGCACGATCTATGTCTTCACCCACGATTCGCTCGGTTTGGGCGAGGACGGTCCGACGCACCAGCCGATCGAACACGCGTCCTCGCTGCGTTTGATCCCGAACCTGGATGTCTGGCGCCCCTGCGACGCGATGGAAACTGCGGTCGCCTGGTCGGCGGCGATCCAGCGCAAGATTGGCCCGACCGCCTTGCTTCTTTCCCGGCAGAATTTGCCGTTTGAAAAAAGAAATGACGAAACTTCAAATCTAATTCAAAAAGGCGGCTACATCCTCTCGGATTCGCCAGGCGCGAAGGCGATTCTGATCGCCACCGGCTCCGAGGTCCAGTTGGCGCTTTCCGCGCAGAATCTGCTCGATTTCCCGGTGCGGGTGGTGTCGATGCCCTCGACCAGTGTCTTCGACCGGCAGGACGAGAACTATCGATCCGCGGTGCTGCCCAAGGGGATGCCCCGTATCGCCATCGAGGCGGGTGTGACCGATTTCTGGAGGAAGTACGTCGGGTTGGAAGGCGCGGTGGTGGGCATCGACCGGTTCGGTGAGTCGGCGCCGGCGCCGGAGCTGTTCAAGCACTTCGGCTTCACGCCGGAGAATGTCGCAAAGGCGGTAAGGAGCGTAGTCACATGACCATCAAGGTAGCCATCAACGGTTTCGGCCGCATCGGCCGCAACATCCTGCGGGCGTTTCATGAGAGTGCGGTCAAGCACGACTTGCAGTTCGTCGCGATCAACGATCTCGGCGACGCCAAGACCAACGCACACTTGCTCAAGTACGACACCGCCCATGGCCGCTTCAAGGGCACGGTGGAAGTAAGCGGCAATGCCATGAAGGTTAACGGCCAGGACATTCAGGTGGTTGCGGAACGCGATCCCTCCAAGCTGCCCTGGAAGGCGCTCGGCGTCGATATCGTGATGGAGTGCACGGGCCTCTTTACCAGCAAGGCGAAGGCAGGCGCGCATCTTGCGGCGGGCGCGAAAAAAGTGATCATCTCGGCTCCCGGCGACAAGGATGTGGATCGGACGGTGGTGTTCGGCGTCAACCATAAGGAGCTCAAGGGCTCCGACACGGTGATCTCGAATGCATCCTGCACCACCAACTGCCTCGCGCCGCTGGTCAAGGCGCTGGATGACCGGATCGGCGTGGTTTGCGGCCTGATGACCACGGTGCATTCGTACACCAACGACCAGGTTCTGACCGACGTCTACCATTCCGATCTGCGCCGAGCCCGCTCGGCGACCATGAACATGATCCCGACCAAGACCGGCGCCGCGGCGGCCGTCGGCCTGGTGCTGCCGCACCTGAACGGCAAGCTCGACGGCTACTCCATCCGCGTGCCGACGATCAATGTGTCGATTGTTGATTTGAGTTTCACTTCAAAAAAACCCACAACAGTTGATGAAGTGAACGGCGCGCTCAAGCAGGCTTCCGAAGGCGAACTGAAAGGGATCCTCGAATACACCACCGAGCCGCTGGTTTCTTCCGACTTCAACCACAATCCGGCCAGTTCCATCGTCGATTCCCTGCTCACCAAGGTTTCCGGCGGCACGCTGGTAAAGGTCGGCAGCTGGTACGACAACGAGTGGGGCTTCTCCAACCGGATGCTGGACGTCACGGTCGCGTTGCACGCGGCCAAGTAAATGAAATTCCGGCGCCTCGCGGACCAGGAACTCCGCGGCAAGCGCGTCTTCATCCGCGCGGACCTGAACGTCCCGCAGGACGGCAACGGCAACATCGCCGACGACACGCGCATCCGGGCTTCGGTCCCGGGCATACGCCTTGCGCTCGAGAAGGGCGCCGCGGTGATGGTGACCTCGCACCTGGGGCGTCCCAAGGAGGGCGTGTTCGATCCGAAGGATTCGCTGGCGCCGATCGCCCGGCGCCTCGCCGAGCTGCTCGGGCTTGAAGTTCCCCTGGTCAAGGATTGGCTGAACGGCGTCAAAGTTGCGCCCGGCGAAGTCGTACTCCTGGAGAACTGCCGCTTCAATGTCGGCGAGAAGTCGGACGACGAAGGGCTGTCGAAAAAAATCGCGGCGCTTTGCGACGTCTATGTCAATGATGCCTTCGGCACCGCGCACCGGGCGGAGGCGACGACGCATGGCGTCGCGAAATTCGCCAAGACGGCCTGCGCGGGCCCGCTGATGGCCGCCGAGCTCAACGCCCTCGGTAAGGCGCTTGCCGATCCGGCGCGTCCGCTGGTGGCGATCGTCGCCGGAGCGAAGGTGTCCACCAAGCTCACTATTCTCGCGGCGCTGGCAAAGAAAGTGGACCGCCTCATCGTCGGCGGCGGCATCCTGAACACATTCCTGCAGGCAAAAGGGTTTCCGATCGGCAAGTCGCTGGCCGAGGCCGGCCTGGTCGACGAAGCGAGGAACATCATGGCGGCGACCGACGTGCCGCTGCCGGAAGACGTGGTGGTGGCGGGCGAAATGTCCGCGCGCGCGCGGGAGTCCGTCACCGACGTGCGTGGCGTCGGGGCCGACGACATGATCCTCGACATCGGCCCTAAGGGCGCCGGCGTGCTTGCCGGGATCCTCAAGCAGGCCGGCACCATCGTCTGGAACGGTCCGGTCGGCGTATTCGAGATCGACCAGTTCGCCAAGGGCACCGAGACCATCGCGCGCGCGATCGCGGCTTCGAAGGCCTTCTCCATTGCCGGCGGCGGCGACACCATCGCCGCGATCCACAAGTTCGGCGTCACCGACGGGATCGACTACATCTCGACCGCAGGCGGCGCGTTCCTGGAATTCCTCGAGGGTAAAACCCTGCCTGCCGTCGCGGCGCTAGAGGCGCGCGCCTAGGCTTTCTGGCAGTCCTGCGATTTCCTCGGGCACCTCAATGGCGTCGCGATCTTCGCGCTTGAGCGACGCCAGCGTGCGCGCAACTACGCCTTCCTGCGGCATCGTCACGCCATAGAACAGCGGCTTGTCGCCACGGAACACGGCAAGCGTCGGGAAGTTCTCGATCTCGATATCGCCGATCAGCGCACTGTCGTCTTCGACGTCAATCCACACGTACTTTGCGCCAGGATCCGACGCGGAGAG
>JANXUV010000028.1 GCA_025356085.1 Betaproteobacteria bacterium | reverse complement strand
CCAATACGCACCATTGTTCTGATGCGTATTGGGAGGCGGGCGACGTCCCCCCGCCTTGAGTAGCGGTTGTGATTAGAGTCCGGGGATAACTGTAATCGTCTTTTGTGCCAGTTGCTTTGCGTAAGCGGCGGGGGTCAGTCCACCGAGTCCTTTCTTCGGTCGCTCCTCGTTGTATTCGCGCCGCCAGGCGTCGATCACGACCCGGGCATGGTCCAGACTGGTGAACCAGTGTTCGTTGAGGCACTCGTCGCGCAGGCGCCCGTTGAAGCTTTCGATGTAGGCGTTCTGGTTGGGCTTGCCCGGCTCGATGAGTCGCAGTGTCACGCCACGCTCGTGTGCCCACGTCAGCATCGCCTTGCCGGTGAATTCCTTGCCGTTGTCGGTACGAATGATTTTGGGCAATCCCCGCTGCCAGGCCAGTCGATCCAGGATGCGCGTCAAGTGGTGACCCCCGATCGCATGCTCGGGCAACGCTGCGACGGACTCATGCGTGGCGTCGTCGACGATGGCCAGGCATTTCAATACGCGTCCGCCCGCGATCCGATCGAACACAAAGTCCATCGACCAGACTTCGTTGGCGGCCATCGGTCGGGCCAGCGGCTGCCGATCCCCCAGCGGCACTTTCTTGCGCTTGCGCCGGCGAATCTGCAGCCGCGCCTCGGCGTAGAGCCGATCGACGCGCTTGTGATTGACCGGCCAGCCCTGCTGGCGCAGTTTCAGGTAGATCATCCCGGCGCCGTAGCGGCGATGCCGCTGCGCCAGCGTCAGGATGCGCTCGCGCAGTTCGCCATTGCGCCCCGGTGCCGGTTCGTAGCGCAAAGCGCTCGCACTCATGCCGATGACCCGCAGTGCCCCTCGCTCGCTCATCCCGCTTGCCTGCATCGAGCGCACCAGCAACCGCCTGGCCGGTGCGCTCACCACTTTTTTCGCAGCGCTTCCCGCGTCACCTCGTTTTCGAGCATCGCCTCGGCCAGCAGCTTCTTCAGTCGTGCGTTCTCCGTTTCAAGCTCCCGCAGCCGCTTGGCCTCCGACACACTCATGCCGCCGAACTTGCTCTTCCACAGGTAATAGCTCGCCTCCGAGAATCCGTGCCGCCGGCACAGCTCCTTCACCGGCAGCCCCGCGTCGGCCTCCCGCAAAAACCCGATGATCTGCTCTTCCGTAAAGCGCTTCTTCATGTCCAATCTCCTTTCGGTCAATTGGACTCCATTCACTTCCGCTACTCAAATTCGGGGGGACGTCGCGGGATTCGCGGAAGGTTTGGGTAAACCGGTAATCTATACGTGCGCCGAGCACGAGTTCTCAAAATTGCACTTCGATACCAATCATCACCTTACGGTGAAATGGAATGCGGATAATCCAGCTGATGCCGTCGCGATGCTAAAGGCAACAATTAGGGCGACTCTCACAGAAGAATCTATATTGGTAGATCCCATGCCCGATAAACATCAGGGCTAGTCTTTCGCCTGCCCCGTCCTAGTAGTCGGCAGATCGATGACCAGACTTGGGCCCATCGCTCCAGGAGACCGTCAGAGTTCTGCGTTTGTACACCGACTTGTCCGCGATCCTGCGGCGTACCGCGCGCGATCTGACTTTGATCTTTTTTCATCCTGCCGGCTCAATGTACTTTTAAAAATAATTGAGGCAGAGCGATTTTCTTCCGACACACGAACTTGAATTCGATGTCCAGCCAAGGCCGACATCAGCAAGTACGGCGTACCTCGTAGCGCGATCCCGGGCAATCTCAGCCCGATCCCGTTGTCCTCCCAAGCATCAAGACGCTGAAAAAAGAAAAGGCCTGCGATTTCTCGCAGGCCTTTCCCAATCCGGTACGAGCAATCCTACTTGTCTGTCTTGTCCTTCTCCATGATCGCTTTGATGACTTCGCCGAGTTCGGCCAGCGACTTCTTGTCGTCGTCGTTGAGGGCTTCCGCTGGCTCGCAGCGCGGGTCGGTCTTCTGCAGGGCGCCGAACATGGGGCGCGTCACGGGAATCGGCGCGCAGC
The DNA here is from genome assembly GCA_025356085.1 of Betaproteobacteria bacterium. Taxonomy (GTDB): domain Bacteria; phylum Pseudomonadota; class Gammaproteobacteria; order Burkholderiales; family SG8-39; genus RBG-16-66-20. The sequence goes on along the minus strand of JANXUV010000028.1, from coordinate 6 downwards.
CGTGGT
>JANXUV010000249.1 GCA_025356085.1 Betaproteobacteria bacterium | reverse complement strand
CCGCTGCCGCAGACCGGGTCTTCCGGGATGCCATGCGCCGGCGCGAAGGAACGCACATGGATGGCCGACTGCCCGTCCGTGGCGGCTCCGTAAACCGTGACGCCGCCGATCGACAATCGTTTGCTGAGATCGGCCAGGGCTTGCATGTCCGGTGTCAATACGCCAACCGTCTCCGTGTCCGCGAGTTCGGCCACCAGCCAGCGCGGACCGACGTTGATGATCGAAGGGCTTCCTTTGGCTTTCGCTCCGAGCATCTTTTCCAGAGAGGCAACTTCGGGGAATGCCGTTTCCGTGGCGCTCGGCGAATCCAGCCACAGCGTGTCCGCATCCACCTGCAATTCCAGGATACCGACGCCGCACTCCTGTTTCAATCGGCCGCTGTTCGGTTTGGCGATGCCGGCTTCGAGTACGGCATGCGCGCTGCCGATGGTCGGATGGCCGGCGAACGGCAGCTCGGCGCGCGGCGTGAAGATCCGCAGCTTGTAGTCGGCCGCGGATGAGGTCGGCGGCAGGACGAACGTGGTTTCCGACAGGTTGGTCCAGGCCGCGATACGCTGCATTTCCTCGGTGGATAGTCCCTTCCCCTGCAGCACCACGGCGACCGGATTGCCGCGAAACGGCACCCGGGTGAAGACGTCCACCTGCTTGAAGTTGACGACCCTCATTCGATGCGGCACGCCTCTTCGAAGGAAAGCCGCGGACTGCGGGCGAAGATCTTGGCCGGATCGCCCTTGCCGAGATTGCAGAGGAAATTCGACTTCCAGCGCCCGTCCGGGAAAAAGGCCGCGTCCACCTTGGCATTGTCGAAGCCCGACATCGGCCCCGTGTCGAGATCGAGCGCGCGCGCGGCGATGATGAAGTAGGCGCCCTGCAGGGAGCCGTTGCGGAAAGCGACAGTCTCGTTGCCCGCCTTCCTGTCCTCGCCCTGGAAGCCCTTGATGGCCTCTGGACGGAACGGAAAGACTTTCGGCAGGTTCTCGTAGAAATTCAGGTCGTGGGCGATGATCGCGGTCACCGGCGCGGCCATGGTCTTGTCGAGGTTGCCGGGGCTGAGCGCCGGCCGCAGCTTCTCCTTGCCCTCCTTCGAACGCACGAAGACGAAGCGCGCCGGCTGCGTGTTCATGGTGGTCGGGCCCCACTTCAGAAGATCGTAGAGCTCGCGCAGCTGCGCATCGCTCACCGCACCTGAGAAAGCATTGTGCGTACGGGCATTGCGGAAAATATGATCCAACGATTTCGCATCTAGCATCTGCTTCTCCGGGGGAAAGGCGAATGCAAATGTTAGCATCGCCGCATGTTGCCCGACCTCACCGGCATCATCCGCGCTGGCGACGGCATCATCCTCGGCCAGGCCTGCGCGGAGCCGCAAACGCTCTCTGAAGCGCTGGTTGCGCAGCGCGCCGCGTTTTCCGGCGCGCGCCTGTTCCTTGGCGTCAACTACGCCGGCATCGTCAGGCCGGAGCATGCCGACCACCTCCGCCTGTCGGCTTACTGCGGCGCGGGGCACAACCGCGCGCTCGCCGACGCCGGCGTTCTGGACATCCATCCGCATCCGTATTCAAAGCTTGGTTCTTTAATAAGAAAAAAAACAATTTCTGGCGACGTAGTGCTCATCCAGGTCAGCCCGCCCAACGCGCGCGGCGAGTACAGCATGGGGCTCGCGGTGGACTACCTGCCGCCGGCGATCGAGACCGCGCGCGCGGTGATCGCCGAGGTGAACGACCGGGTGCCGTGGACGCACACCGAAAAACTGTTCCGCAAGGAAGACTTTGCGCTGGTGGTGGAATCGTCGCGCGAACCCGCCACCCCTCCCGCTGCCCGGGCGGGAGAAACCGAAGCGGCCATTGCGCGCCACGCGGCGGCATTCATTCCAGATGGAGCGACGCTGGAATTCGGCCTCGGCATCCGGCCCGACGCGGTTTGCGCTGCCCTCTCGGGCCGCAAGGGTTTGAAAATCCATTCGGGCACCATCGGCGACGGCGTCGTCGACCTGATGCGCGGCGGCATCATCGGCGAGGCGGTCTGCGGCCAGCTCATCGGTACGCACAGGCTGTTCGACTTTGCGCGCGACAATCCCGCCATCCGGATGCGCTCCACCGAGTACACCCACGATCCGCGCGTGCTGGCCTCCCTGCAGCGCTTCGTGGCGATCAACTCCGCAGTCGAGGTGGACCTGACCGGCCAGGTCAACGCCGAGGTCGCCAAAGGCAGCTACCTCGGCGCCGTGGGCGGTGCGCTCGATTTCATACGCGCGGCCAACCAGTCGCCGGGCGGCGTATCGCTGCTGCTATTGCCGGCCGCGCGCATCGTGAAGGCGCTTTCCGGCCCGGTCGCCACGCCTCGCAGCGAGGCCGGCGTCATCGTCACCGAACGCGGTGCGGCGGATTTGAGAGGCTGTACCCTTAACGAACGCATGCGCCGCATGCAGGCCATATCGACCCTATGAACCCAAAAGCCAAAGCAGAACTTCTCCCTACCGGCACCCTGCGCGTAGGCGTCAACCTCGGCAACTTCCTGCTTGTAAACAGGGAGGCAGACGGCACGCTGCACGGCGTGGTGCCCGACCTCGCGCAGGAACTGGCACGGCGGCTCGGCGGGGTTCCCGTCGAGCACATCTGCTCACCCGGCGCGGGCCAGGTCGCCGACGGCGCAAAAGCCGATGCCTGGGATGTCGCCTTCATCGGCGCGGAACCGCAGCGCGCCGCCGAGATTTCCTTCACCCTCGCCTATATCGAGATCCCGGCCACCTACCTGGTGCCCGCGGGATCGCCCATCCAGTCCATCGGCGAGGTGGACCGTCCGGGCATCCGCGTCGCCACGGCGGCGCGCAGCGCCTACGACCTCTACCTCAGCCGCAACCTGACGCACGCGCAGCTGGTGCGCGCCGAAGGCATTCCGGCGTCCTACGACCTGTTCGTGAAGGAAAAGCTCGACGTGCTGTCGGGGCTGCTGCCGCGCCTGACCTCGGATGTCACGCGCCTTCCGGGTGCGCGCATCCTGGAGGGCAAATTCACGGCGATCCAGCAAGCGATCGGCACACCGAAGTCCCGCACCGCTGCCGCGGCTTACCTGAGTGAGTTTGTCGCCGACATCAAGGCTTCGGGCCTCGTCGCGCGCCTCATCGAGAAGCACGGAGCCAAGGGCGTCAACGTACCTCTCTAGCGGTAGTTCCTCAGCGCCGGCACGCGCCAGAAAGGCGTCGAGGCGAGCGCGATCGAGCAGAGCGAGAACGCCAGGCCGGTTGCGTAGCCGCCCGTGAGGTCGTGCAGCACTCCCCCCGTCAGCGAACCGAACGCCGCGCCCAGGGAGTTCGAGGCGAACACGGTGCCGTAGATCGTCGCCACGCGCGGGCCCGCGAAGTGGCGCGTGCAGATCGACGAAATGATCGGCCCGCGCACTCCCATCGAGGCTCCGAAGACCAGCACGAACGCGGCCAGCAGCGGCGTCGAGGGCCAGGCCGCCAGCGCCAGCAGCAGGAGCATGCCGGCCATTGTTCCCACGAAGCTCACGCTCACGGTCTGGCGCGAGCCAAAGCGCTCGGTCAAGAAGCCGCTGCCCATCACGCTGCCGGCCGACAGCATGCCGCAGACGCCGAATGCGGCCGCCGCCGTGAGCGGTGGGAAACCGGCATCCACCAGAAAGGCAACCAGCTGCACGAAGATCGCGAACATCCCCATCGCGGTAAAAAAAAACGCCTGCACCATGCCCCAGTAGATGCTCGTGCCCATTGCCTTGAGCAGCGTCCATTCGGCGCCCGAGGCCGGCAGCGGGCTCGCGCGCTCGGGCGGGCGGCCGGCCGCGAAACGGCGCCAGGGCAGCGCGAGCAGCACCAGCGGCGCGATGCTGAGCTTGCCGATGCCGAGCACGCGGTAGGCGCCCCGCCACCCGTAGCTGTCCACCAGGGACTGGGCGATCGGCACGAAGACGATGATTCCCACGCCGGTAGCGGAAAATACAATACCGATGGCGCGCGACAGGCGCGCGTGGAACCAGCGCGAGAGCATCGCCGAAGCGGGCACCATGCCGGTCATCGCCACCCCGACGCCGACCGTCGCGCCGATCAGCAGGTAGAACTGCCAGAGACGATCGAGCGAACTGGCGGCGAGGTAGGCGCCGCCGATGCAGGCGATTCCCACGCTGTAGACGAGGCGCGGCCCCACGCGATCGAACAGGATGCCGATCAGCGGCGCGGTGAAGCCGCTTACCAGCAGGAACACGGAATAGACGCTGGTGAGCTGGTAGCGCGTCCAGCCGTACTCGCGCTCGATCGGCAGCAGGAACACCGCATAGCTGTCGCCCAGCCCGCGGCCGAGCATGTTGAGGGTGAAGCAGACGGCGAGTACCGCTACCGCCGTATTCAATCCACTTCCGTTTTCTCGAGGCCGAAGACCTGGCGCAGGTAGGCCAGGTAGCCCGGGTCCTTGCTGACTGTCTTGCCCGGGGCATCTGAGACCTTGGCCACCGGCTGGCCATTGCACTCGGTCATTTTGATGACGATGTTGATCGGATCAACGCCCAGATCGTTGGTCAGGTTGGTGCCGATGCCGAAGGACGTCAGGGCGCGGCCATGAAAGCGGCGCGCGATGTCGATCGCGATCGGGACTGTGAGCTGGTCGGAGAAAATCAGCGTCTTGGTGCGCGGGTCGACGCGGTTCTTCCGGTAGTGCTCGATGATGCGCTCGCCCCACTGGAAGGGATCGGCGGAGTCGTGGCGCGCGCCGTCGAACAGCTTGCAAAAATACATGTCGAAATCGCGGAGAAATGCGTCTGTCCCGTAGGTGTCGGAAATCGCGATGCCGAGGTCGCCGCGGTATTCCTTGGCCCAGACGTCGAAGGCATAGATCTGCGAGTCGCGCAGCCGTGGCCCGAGCGCCTGGCAAGCCTGCATGTACTCGTGCGCCATGGTGCCCAGCGGAGTGGTGCCGTGCTTCATCGCAAGCCAGACATTTGAGGTGCCGGCGAAGCGGTCCGGAATCTCGCGCTTGAAGGTGCCTATGACTTCGTCGTGCCAGGCGCGCGAGAAGCGCCGGCGCGTGCCGTAGTCGGAGATGCGGAAGGTGAACCCTGGATCGAGCGAGCGCACCTGGTCGATCTTCGCCTTCAGGCGGCGCCGGCCCTCGGCCAGATCGGGTTTGGGCTGCGTGCGCCGGAAATAGACCTCGGAGACGATCGCCAGCACCGGGATCTCGTACATGATGGTGTGCAGCCAGGGGCCGCGGATCGAAATCTCCAGCCCGGGTCCTCCGCCGTCGCGCTCGACCGTGCGTTCAACTTTTATGTACTTCTCGTTGAAATGGAACAGGCCGAGGAAATCGACGAAGTCCGACTTCATGAAGCGCAGCCCGCGCAGGTAGGCGAGTTCCTCGTCGCGAAAGCGCATCTTGCACAGGTCGGCGATGCCGGCACGGATTTCGTCGGCGTGCGGCGCGAGGTCCACCCCCTCGGTGCGGCACTTGAACACGTACTCCACCTGCGCGCCCGGAAAATGATGCAGCACCACCTGCATCATCGTGAACTTGTACAGGTCGGTGTCGAGCAGCGACTCGATGATCATGCATCGATTCTACCCGCGGCCTGCAGCGCCGATTTGCGCTCCCGCCCGTCTACTGGATATAATGCCAGCACTGAACATGAGCACAGTAGCCTGGAGGCTCCGATGAGTGAAGCGCTGACCGACCGCCAGACCGAGATCCTCAAGTTGATCAAGGATCTCACCGAGGTGTCGGGCTTTCCGCCGACCCGGGCCGAGATCGCCGAACGCATGGGCTTCCGCTCGGTGAACGCCGCCGAACAACACCTGCGCGCGCTCGAACGCAAGGGCGCGCTCGAGATCTCCGCGGGCTCCTCGCGCGGCATCAAGGTGCGCGAGCGCGGCGGGCCGAAGACCGGCCGCCTGCTCGAGCTGCCGGTGATCGGCCGCGTCGCCGCGGGCAGCCCAATCCTCGCCGAGGAACACGTGACGGCGCGCTACCAGGTGGACCCGAACCTCTTCACGCCGCGGGCCGACTACCTGCTGCGGGTGCGCGGCCTGTCGATGCGCGATGCGGGCATCCTCGAAGGCGACTTGCTCGCCGTGCACCGGACGCAGGAGGCCCAGAGCGGTCAGGTGGTGGTCGCGCGCATCGCCGACGAGGTCACCGTGAAGCGCCTGAAGCGACGCGGCCACACTGTGCAGCTGCTGCCGGAAAACCCGGACTTCGAACCGATCGAGCTCGACCTGCGCCGCGACGAAATGACCATCGAAGGCGTTGCCGTCGGCGTGATCCGCAGCGGCAAAAGTCTGTAAGAAGCCCCGCCCGCAGCGGCGGGCCGGACGGACGGATTGATAAGGCCTCCCCTATAATGTCGGGGCTTTCTTGCGCCCGATGAATTCTCCCTCTACAGCAGCCGAACGCACGCCGGCATCCAGCAGGATGAGCCTGCGGCAGTCCGCTGACCCGCGCTTGGTGCTCGCCGATCGCGTCGAGCAGCTGTACAGCCAGATGCCAACGGCGATCATCTCCACCTTGGTGGTCAGCGGGGTGGCGGCCTATGAACTGCGCGAAGGCCGCTATGCCGAAGTCGTGCTGTTCTGGGGCGTGCTGGTGCTGCTGCTGACTTTCGCGCGCGCCGGCCTGTTCTGGAGCTACCGCCGCGGCCGCGACAAGATCGCCGAGGCCGCGCAGTGGATGCGCTGGCTCGGCATCAGCGCGCTCGCCGCCGGCGCCACCTGGGGTTTCGCCGGCGCGGTGTTCTTTCCTTCGCACGCCGACGAGCAGCAGGTGTTTCTCGCCTTCCTGCTGGCGATGCTGGTGGGCGGCGGCATTCCGATCTACGCCGTCTCCTGGGTGATATACGCGCTGTATGCCGCGGGCATCCTGTTCCCGTTCACCTACGTGCTGGCCACCTTCGGCAACAAGCTGTTCGCCGAGATCGCGCTCATCGTGCCAGCCTTCTATGTGATCAACGTCGGCATCGCCTATCGCCTCAACCGGGTGTTCAATTCCGGCTACCGGCTGCGGCACGCCTACGGCAAGCTGACCGACGACTACACCGCGCTGAACCAGCGTCTCGAGCAGCAGCTGATCGAACTCGAGGAAGCGCGCCGCCAGGTCGAGGCTTCGGGCCGCAAGCTGGCGCTGTTTGCGGAGCGCTCGCCGATCGCTGTATTTGAATTCGACCCCAAAGGCCGGATCCTGAACATGAACCCGGCCGCCGAGACGCTGTTCGGCTTCAGTTCGCGCGAGATGATCGGCCACGCCGGCACCGACACCCTGTTCCCGAGCGACGCGGCCGGCGACGTGACCGGGCGCTGGCGCGAACTGATCCGCTCGCGCGAGTCGATCTTCGGTCTGCGCCTGACCAACACGCGCCGCGACGGCGCGGAGATATTCTGCGAGTGGAGCCTGACCCCGCTTATCAACCCCGAGAACAAGGTGATCTCGGTAATCGTGCAGGGCCGCGACATCACCCAGCAGCTCGAGGCCGAGCGCATGAAGCAGGAGTTCACCTCGACGCTGAGCCACGAGCTGCGCACCCCGCTGACCTCGATCATCGGCTCGCTGCAGCTGATCAACTCCGGCGTGCTCGGCGACGTCGATAAGGATGTGCTGGAACTGACAACCATTGCCGAGCGCAACGGCCAGCGCCTGCTCGACCTGATCAACGACATCCTCGACGTCGAGAAGATCGAGTCGGGCAAGCTGACGCTGTACCCGGAACCGCTGCCGCTGGGCGAATTGCTTGACGAGTCGTTGGCGCTGAATCGCGGCTTCGCCGACCGCTTCAAGGTGCGTCTAGCCACCGCCGGCGGTCTGCCGGTGTTGATGGTCAATGCCGACCGCAAGCGCCTGCTGCAGGTGATGACCAACCTGCTCTCCAACGCGGCAAAATTCTCGCCCGAGGGCGCCACCGTGCTGGTGACCATGGACACAATCGGCGGCAACGTGCGCGTCGGCGTGCACGATAGCGGCCCCGGCATCCCCGAGAACTTCCGCAACCGCATTTTCGGCCGCTTCGCGCAGGCGGACATGTCGTACACGCGCCAGAAAGGCGGCACCGGCCTTGGCCTGTCGATCTGCAAGCGCATGCTGGAAATGATGGGCGGCAAGATCGGCTTCTCGGAACGCGAAGGCGGCGGCACCACTTTCTGGTTCGAACTGCCGAAACACTCCTGACAGGAATCCCCATGCCCGCACAGCCGCTCAACAGAATCTGCTACGTCGAGGACGACGAAGACATCCAGCGCATCGTGCGCCTGTCGCTGGAAAGGGTCGGCAAGATGACCCTCGAGGTGGTCGGGGACCCGATGGTGGCGATCGAACGCATCATTGCCTTCAAACCGCAGCTGGTGATGCTGGACTGGATGATGCCTGGCATGGACGGCCCGGCGCTGTTCAGGAAAATGCGCGAGGTGCAGCAAACCAAAGAACTCCCGGTGGTGTTCATCACCGCCAAGGCCTCGCAGCGCGAGCTGGACGAACTGAAGACCATTGGGGCGTTGGGGACCATTTCGAAACCCTTCTCCCCGACGGAACTGCCCGTTCAACTCAGGGCACTGTGGGCCGCTCTACCCTAGCCTAGAGTTTCACGGTCGTTTCGGCGCCGAAGGCGCCGG
>JANXUV010000167.1 GCA_025356085.1 Betaproteobacteria bacterium | reverse complement strand
GCTATACGCGGCCTCGAAGGCCGCCGGGAAGCCGTCGAGTCGCCCTTTCGCTAGCCGCACCGCGTCGTCCTCGCCTTCCGCGATGAGCGGCAGGAGTGCCTCCGCGAACCGCGTGAGGTTCCACAGTGCGATGCGCGGTTGGTTTGCGAATGCGTAGCGCCCGCCGGTGTCGATAGAGCTGAACCTCTTGTTTGGATCGTACTCATCGAGGAACGCGCACGGCCCATAGTCCACGGTCTCGCCGGAGATCGAGGTGTTGTCGGTGTTCATCACGCCGTGGATGAAGCCGACGCCAAGCCAGCGTGCGACGAGCGACGCCTGAGCGTCGATCACACGCTCGAGAAGTGCGAGCGCCTCGTTGTCGGAGCCAACGGCGTCAGGGTAGTGCCGCGCGAGGGCATACGACATGAGCCTGGCGAGTGCTTCGCGGTCATCTCGAGCCGCAAAGAATTGGAACGTACCGACGCGGATGTGGCTCGCCGCGACACGGGTGAAGACTCCGCCGGGCATCACGACCTCTCGCACGACCACTTCGCCGGTCGTCACCGCCGCGAGGGCGCGCGTCGTCGGGATGCCGAGCGCTGCCATGGCTTCACTCATCACGTATTCGCGCAGGACCGGGCCGAGCGCCGAGCGACCATCGCCGCGCCGCGAGTACGGCGTCCGCCCTGCGCCTTTGAGCTGGATGTCACGTCGCGCACCGTCCTTACCGATGACCTCGCCCAGCAAGATGGCGCGTCCATCACCGAGCTGCGGTACGAACCCGCCGAACTGGTGGCCGGCATAGGCCAGCGCGATCGGCTCGGCGCCCACGGGGATCACGTTACCCGCGAGAACCTCGGCTCCCGCGGGCGAATCGAGCGCGGCGGCATCGACCCCAAGCGCATCGGCGAGTGGCCGGTTAACCTTCACGATGGCTGGCGCGCGAACCTTCGCAGGGGCCACGCGGGCATAGAAGCGCTCGGGAAGGCGAGCGTAGGTGTTCTCGAAACGGAACGCTTCTCGTTCCGCAAGATGTGGGTCCAGGGCCATCATCTTCAGGCTGGAACCACCGGCCACACGTGACGGCCGCTCACGTAGATGGCCGCGACCATCTGCGGTTCGAGGGTCATCCTTCGCCCTCGCTGCGGAGAGAGCGTTTCCTCTGGCTGAAGGTCGCGGACACGGTAGAAGACCAAGTGCCGCTCCTCGATCCCCTCGAAGCTCATTCCACCGAAGCCAACGCGGGCCCTGCCGCCCGTGTCATCGGCAAAGACGATCTGATCGGTCGGGAGGGGCACCTTCCTGTCGTCTGCGAAGATGACAAACGTCCCTGGCGGACCGTTCTGGACGATCGGCAGCTGCGGAACGGTTTCTGGTTCGCGATAGATGCTGGTCCCGGAAACGAACTCGATGAGTAGCGGAACATTATCCATGACATCCTCCAGGTTACGCCGGCCCGGTGGGCGTCCGGGTTTTCAGACTGTCGACGGCGTGCACCGGCGCCATCTCTCCCTTCATCAGGTGGGCGATCGCGCCGTACACCATGCGCTGGCTCTCCAGCATGCTCTTGCCTGCGAAGGCAGGCGACGTCACCTCGATGCTGAAGTGCCCGCCTCCGCCATTCACAGCGGCCCGCGAATCGGGGATCTGGCGCTCGATAGCCTCGCGGAGCGCGTCAACGACGGAGCCTTTGAAATCGGTCGGATGGGACGACATGCTTGCCTCTTTCATACCTCAGTAACGCGGCACCGATGGATCGATGCTCTGCGACCACGCGTCGATGCCCCCCTTGAGGTTGTAGACATCGCGGAAGCCTTCGCGAAGCAGTTGCTGGGCAGCTTCCTGGCTGCGGATTCCATGGTGGCAATGGAACGCGACAGGAGTGCCCCGGTCGAGCCCGAGCAGGTACTTTTGACCTGCCGCATCGAGGGAACGCGCCGCCGCAATCCTGGCGATCGCTCGCTCGTCTTCGGGTCGGACATCAAAGAGCGTGACCTCGTTCCGATCGAGCAAGGTTTTTAGCTCAGGCGCGCTCAACTGCTTCACCTTTGGAGGCTCGTTCGGGTTGTTGATCTTGAACCCGCCGCTGGGTCCGTCGACGAACTCGATGCTCACTCCGTTGGCGCGGCCGCCGCTCGGGCGGTCAAGCAGTAGGGTCAACCCGTTCTGATTGACTTCGATGTCTCCCAGTTCGCGCGGTCCGAAAGACAGATCGTACTGGAAGTTAGCGTCGATCTTTAGGCGAAGCGAATCTCCGCTGGCATCCGCCGCAGCCGCGCCGAGCGCCTTCGTCGCCGCCTCGCTCACGATGATCGTCGGCGTCACCGGCTCGGGAACTTCGGTTCCGAGGAGCTTTGGGAGCTCCCCGGATGCGTTCATCTCACGCACGATATCGCAGCCACCAATGAACTGTCCGCCGACGAAGAGTTGGGGAATGGTCGGCCACTGGGAGAACTCCTTGATCCCATCTCGGAGCTCGGGTGAACGGAGCACGTCGACTGTTTCGTAGCTCGGCACCAGCTTGTCGAGGATCTGCACAACCTGGGCGGAGAATCCGCACTGCGGCATTTGGCGAGTGCCCTTCATGAAGAGGACGACCCGGTTGTGCGTCAGCAGATCTGAGATCTGTTTCTGGAGAGATTCGTTCAGTGCCATGATCATTCCTTTCGAATCTGTCTGGGCAGCTGTTCCGTCCGACTTGTCGAGACAGATGTCAGGCGGCTCATCGTTCTTCCTCCAACTGGTACGCTGGTAACGTGGT
>JANXUV010000099.1 GCA_025356085.1 Betaproteobacteria bacterium | reverse complement strand
GAGGAAGTTCTCGACACTGTACGGCGAACGCGCCACGCGCTCGAGCGTGTGGCAGTTGACGCAGTTCAGCAGCACGCCTTTCTGCTGGTCGGTGCCGGGCATGCTCGCCATCCACTCGCCGTTGGAAAGCTGCGCGGCCAGGTCGAAGGCTTTCCTGAGCAGCAGATTCTTATTCGCAGGAATGTTTACGACAGAAGAGCCGGAAAGTTCGTAACCGACCGCCCTCACCTTAAGCGCGTACTTTCCCGGCGCGAGCCGCGAGGCCGGGAAGTTGTAGACGCCCCGCGCGTCGCTCACCACGGTGACCGTGATGTTCGAGCCCGCCTTCTTCGCGCTGACCAGCACGCCCTCCATCGCGCCTTCTTCGGCGGAAGACACTATTCCCGACAGCGCCGCGGGGACCTGGGCAAACGAAGGACCGGCTGATGTGGCAAGCAACGCGGCAAGAAGACAAGCGATTCGCATGACGCCTCCCCTGTTGTGCGAATATTAGCTCGTTCATCTAAAAGGGGAGGAACGCCGCCATGAACGTCCGCTACGTTGCTGTCGCCATTGCCGCCGGCCTGCTTTTCGCCGCATCCATCGGTCAGGCCGCGGATCGCTTTCCTGTCCTCAAGCCGGACCAGCTCACGCCCGAGCAGGCGAAGGTAGTCCAGTCCCTGATGGCCAGCCCGCGCGGCGGCGGCGCCGAGCCCACGCCCGAGAACATGCAGAAAATGATCGCGCGCGGCCCATTCAATGCCTATTTGCGCAGCCCCGAGGTCGGCCTGCAAATCGTGAAGCTGGCAGAGCAGGTTCGCTTCCGCTCGTCGCTGCCGCCTCGCATCAACGAGTTCGCGATCCTGATCACCGCGCGCCACTGGAATTCGGCGTACGAGTGGTACGCGCACGCGCCGCTCGCCTTGAAGGGCGGGCTCGACCCCAAGGTCGCCGAACAGCTCGCGAAGAACAAGAAGCCGCAGGGCATGAAGGAGGAGGAGGCCGCGGTCTACGACTTCTGCACCCAGCTGCATCGCAAGCACAAGGTGACCGACGCCGCCTACAAGCGGGTGCAAGCGCTGTTCGGTGATCAGGGCGTGATGGACCTGATCGCCGTCACCGGCCTCTACGACCTCGTCTCAATGACGCTCAACGTCGCCGAGGTGCAGGTGCCCGCGGGCGAGAAAAGCCCATTCAAATAAAAAACAGGAAACTGAACGAGCTCGGCGCGCGCGAGGTCGCGCGCCTGCTCGCCGCCCGCGAGATCACCGCCGAAGCCCTGGCGCGCGCCTGCCTCGCGCGCATCGAGGAGCGCGAAGCCGCTGTGGGCGCCTGGATCCACCTCGACCCGGACGCGGTGCTCGCGCAGGCGAGGCAGCTCGACGCCGGCCCGGTGCGCGGGCCGCTGCATGGCCTGCCGATCGGCGTGAAGGACATCATCGACACCGTCGACCTGCCGACCGCCTACGGCTCGGCGGCCTACGCCGGCAACCGCCCGGCGGTGGATGCGGCGGGCGTCGCGCTCGCGCGCGAAGCGGGCGCGCTGATCCTCGGCAAGACGGTGTCCACCGAATTCGCCTGGTTCCATCCCGGCAAGACCGCCAACCCGCGCGCGCCGGAAGACGCCGCGCCCCGCACGCCCGGCGGCTCCTCGAGCGGCTCCGCCGCCGCGGTCGCCGACTGGATGGCGCCGTTCGCGTTCGGCACCCAGACCGCGGGCTCCATCGTGCGGCCCGGCAGCTACTGCGGCATCGTCGGCTACAAGCCGAGCTACGGCACCCTGCCGTACGCGGGCATCAAGCCGCTCTCCGCCAGCCTCGACACGCTGGGCGTGATGGCGCGCAGCCCCGGCGACGCGGCGCTGCTGGTCGGCGCACTGAGCGGGCGCGACCTGCTCCCCGCGCCGCTAGCGGCGTCGCCGAAAATCGCGCTGTGCCGCACCCACGAGTGGCCCGCCGCGCAGCCCGAAACCGCGGCGGCGCTGGAGCACGCGCAGCAATCCGCCTCGCGCGCCGGCGCGACGGTGAAGGACCTGGTGCTGCCGAAGGAATTCGCCGGCCTGCTGCAGGCGCAGGTCGAGCTCATGAACTACGAGGCCTGGCGCTGCCTGGCGAGCGACCGCCTGCACCGCTACGCCGGCTTGAGCGACACGCTGAAGAAACTGCTGGACACCGCTGGCAGGGTCACGGCCGCGCGCTACGACGAGGCGCGCGCGCTCGCCGCCGCCTGCCGCGCGATGCTGGTCGCCGTGTTCGGCGACGCGGATGTGATCCTCGCGCCCTGCGCGCCCGGCGAAGCCCCGCAGGGCCTCGCCGCGACCGGCAACCCCGTCTTCTGCCGCATCTGGACCCTGCTCGGCGTGCCGGCGATGAGCGTTCCCTGCATCCTGGGCCCCAATCGCATGCCGGTCGGCATCCAGGTCATCGGCCGCATCGGCGACGATGCGCGCGCCATCGCGGTCGCGGAGTGGCTGCAGCAGAAAATGGCTTGAGCCGACCTGGCTAGCGTGCCGCCTGCGCGGGCTCCATGCCTTTTGCGCGCAGCACCGGGGCGGCCGCGGGCGAGGCAAGGTATTGCATCAACGCGCGCGCGGCCTGCGGCTCGGCGGCGGCATGGATCCCGCCCGCGAACACCGTGACGTGCCCGACGTCCGCCGACAGCGGGCCGAGATACTCGATGCCCTTCACCGGCAGCAGCTCGCTCAGCTGCTGAAAGCAGATTTCCGCCTCGCCGCGCGCCACCAGCTCGCCCGTCTGAATGCCGGGCTTCGCCTGCACGTACTTTTCTCTCGGTATCGCCAGCTTGTGGCCGCTCGCCTTCTCGAATGCCGGCGCGATCTCGAGCAGCACTTCCCGCATCGCATTGGAGGACAGCACCCGCACGTCCGCGGCGCCGGCGATGCCCGCCACCAGGGACAGGACCAGGGAAAGAAAAACCTTCAACTTCATGCCGCCTTAACCGCCTTCGCAGTCGGCGCCCTCAACGAATCCATCGCCGCCATCACCCCGCCGCGCGCGTGCGGCATGCCCGCCTCGGCCAGCGCGAGTTCGATCCCGCCCAGTGCGCCCAGCAGCATCGGCTCGTTGAGATCGCCCATGTGGCCGATGCGGAACACGCGTCCCTGCAGCGCGCCCAGGCCGCGGCCGAGCGCCACGTTGTAGCGTTCCGAAGCAATGTTGCGCACCTTGTCCGCATCGTGCCCGGCCGGGCACAGCACCGCCGTGAGCGAATCACAGGCCGCCTCGGCGTCCAGCGAATAGATCTCGGGCCCTCCACTTTGGCTCCACGCGCGAACGCACGCGCGCGTCGCCTGCGCGAGGCGCCGGTGGCGCGCGAACACGTTTTCCAGCCCCTCTTCCTCGATCATGTCGAGCGCCGCCTCCAGGCCGTAGAAGAACGGGATCGGCGCCGTGCCGCAGAAGCGCACCTGCCTGCCGTCTTCCACCATCGGACGCCAGTCCCAGTAGCGGCGCGGGTTGCGCGACGCAAGGCTTACCTGCCAGGCACGAGCGTTGACAGCCGTAAAGGACATTCCCGGCGGCATCATCAGGCCCTTCTGCGAGCCGCCGATCACCAGGTCCACGCCCCACTCGTCCATGCGGAAGTCGTACGAGGCGAGCGACGAGATGGTGTCCACGCAATACAGCGCCGGATGTTTCACGCGGTTCATCGCCGCGCGCACCTCCGCCACCGGGTGGCGCATCCCCGTCGCGGTCTCGTTCTGCGAAATCAGCACCGCCTTGATCGCGTGCCCGGTGTCCGCGGCGAGCCGTTCGGCGACCGCGTCCGGATCGACCGCGCGCCGCTCGGGCGTGACCACGGACTCGACCTCCACGCCGTACTGCCGCGCGGTAACGGACCAGTTCTCGGAAAAATAGCCCGCCTGGCACACCAGCACCTTGTCGCCCGGCGAAAACAGGTTGGCGATGCTCGCATCCCACGCCCCGTGGCCCGAAGCCGCGTAGGCGATGACGAAACCCTTCTTCGTCTTCAGCACGCCCTTCAGCCGCTCCAGCGACCGGTCGCGCAGCGCGACGAACTCCGGCCCCATGAAATCCACCGCCGGCCGCTGCATTGCCTGCAGCACCCGATGCGGGATGTTGGTGGGGCCTGGATGCATGAAGAACTGCCAGCCTCTTTCCACGCCTGTCACGCCCGCCACGCCTGTGCCCATCATCGCCTCCCGGTATCGATCCCGGGATGATACGAAGAAAACGCGCTCAGCCCCGCTTTTGCGGCACCTGATACACGATCTCTTCTTTCCTGGTGACCTGGACCGGATCGCCGACCGCGAGGCCCATGGCATGGCCGTGCAGGAACTGGCCCCGGCCGTCGCGCATCCGCACGCCGATGCGCAGCAGCGGACCCGGAAGGACGCCATGCGCGGCGGCGTCTGTTACTTGGCTGACACTGCAGTAAGAGGCGTATCCTGTGCCTATGCGCTTGCGCCTTGCCGCAGCCGTCCTCCTCGCTCTCGCGCTGCCCGCGCAGGCGCAGGTCTACAAGTGGGTGGATGCGCAAGGCCGCGTCAATTACGGCAACGCCCCGCCCCCTTCGGCCGCCGGCAGCGCGCAAACAGTCGAGGAAAAGCTCTCGGTG
>JANXUV010000065.1 GCA_025356085.1 Betaproteobacteria bacterium | reverse complement strand
CGATGGCATCTGACGCAAACCGAGAGGAAGGTGGCGGCGGAGGTGGCGGCGGCAACGTTGGTGGTGGTGGCGGTGGTCCTGACCCGGACGATGGTGGCGGTGGTGGCGGTGGAGGCACCGTGTTCGAACTGCCGGACGGCGGTGGAAGTACGGCGAGTGCGAAATCCTTCAGCAGGCTGAGCGAAGTCATCGACTCGCACAGCTTCACTTCACGACTCGCGTCGAGCGAGATGGACGATGCGAGCATGAAGTCGTCGTTCGGAAGGCGCACGTAGAGACCGGAGTAGCCCATCTGGTCGCCTGCGTGCAGGCGACCGACGGCGAGGGATTCGAGCGGCTGGCATTGTTCGTCATTGCACGCGGAGGTGAGGCGCAGGCGCTCGCCGCCGCAGGCCGGGTTTGCGAAGAGAAGCTGCCGCGCTTCAAGCGGCCGAAATGGATCCGCGCCGTCGCCGAATTGCCGCGCACCGCGACCGGCAAGGTGCAGCGCTTCAAGCTGCGGGAACTGATCGAGCGGGAACTCGGTAAGAAGGATTAGCGAGCGGGCGGCCCGCGCGGCTACTGCGCCGCGATCAGGCTGGCGAGAAAATCCGGATCCTTGCGCAGGCGCTCGGACGGCCCGTCGTACACCAGCCGGCCGCGGTCCATCACCACGGTGCGCGCCGAAAATTCCAGCGCAACCCGGCTGTTCTGCTCCACCAGCACGATCGACAGGTTCCCCTCGCCGCGCAGCTTCAGCAGCACCTGCGTCAGCGCCTGCACGATCACCGGCGCCAGGCCCTCGGTGGGCTCGTCCATCAGCAACACCGACGGATTGGTCATCAGCGCACGCGCGATCGCCAGCATCTGCTGTTCGCCGCCGGAGAGCTGGGTGCCGGCATTGGACAGGCGTGCGCGCAGGTTTGGAAACAGCTCGAATACGCGTTCGGCGTTCCAGTGGCCCGGGCGCGCGCAGATTTCGAGGTTCTCCCGCACCGAAAGCGACGGGAAGATCTCGCGCTCCTGCGGCACGTAGCCCAGGCCCGCCATGGCGCGTGCGTGCGCCGGCGCCGCCTCGATGCGGCGCCCGCCCAATGAAATTTCTCCGCCATGCAGCGTGGTATGTCCCATCACGGTTTCCAGCAGCGTGGATTTACCGACCCCGTTGCGGCCGATGATGGACAGGCTCTCCCCCTCCGCGAGCGCCAGTTCGACGTCCTCCAGCACGTGCGTTTCGCCAAAGCCCGCGGTAATGCCCGTCAGCGCCAGCGAATCAGCCATCGAGCGCGGTCCCGAGGTAAACGGAACGCACCTCGGCGTTGTCTGCGATTTCGGCGGGCGTACCTTCTGCGAATATCGCCCCGCTCACCAGCACCGTGATGCGCTCGGCGAAACGGAACACCAGGTCCATGTCGTGCTCGATGATCAGCACCGCGATTTCCTTGGGCAGCGTGGCGATCGCATCCAGCAGTATGTGGCTCTCCGCGCTCGGAATGCCCGCGGCCGGCTCATCGAGCAGCAGCACGCGCGGATTCAAGCCGAGCGCGATGGCGATTTCCACCAAGCGCTGCCGCCCGTAGGGTAACTCGACGACTCGGCGCCCGGCATCTTCTTGCAGCTTGACCATTTCGATCAACCGCATCGCCTCTGCGATGACATCGGCGTGGCGGCCGGCCGCGCGAAGCATGGAGCCGCCGACGCCCATGCGTTCTGCTACCGCGATGCAAACGTTCTCCAGCACCGTGAGGCCGCGAAACAACTGGTTGATCTGGAAAGTGCGGGCGATGCCGCGCTTGACGCGCCTGGCCTGCGCCAGCGAAGTGACGTCCTCGCCCTCCAGAAGAATGTTGCCCCGAGAAGGCAGTAGCGCCCCGGTGAGCAGGTTGATGAAGGTGGTCTTGCCGGCGCCGTTCGGCCCGATCAGCGCATGGCGCGCGCCGCGCTCCAGGCGGAAATTCACTTCGCGCGAGACTTCAAGTGCGCCGAAGTTCTTGCACAAGTCACGCGTTTCCAGCATCGCCGCGCTCATGTTCGCGTCCCGCCGAAGCGCCGCCGCAGCGCGTCGAACATGCCGATCACGCCATTGCGCGCGAACAACGCCACCACGATCAGCGTAACGCCGAGGCCGAGCTGCCAGGCGGTCGGATAGGCCTTGGCGAGGAGGTGCTCGAGCAGCATGTAGGCGATCGCGCCGACGAAGGCGCCATAAAGACGGCCGTAGCCGCCCAGGATCAGCACGATCAACACGCCGGCGGAACGCTCCAGGCCGAGCACCGCAAGATTCACGTAACCGTTCGCCTGCGCAAAGAGCGCGCCCGCGACGCCGGCCAGCGCAGCCGAGATCGTGTAGGCGATTACCTGGCGCGCGCGTACCGGCGCGCCGACCGCGTGCATGCGCAGCAGGTTTTCCCGGATCCCGGTCAGGCTCTGGCCAAAGGACGAGTACACCAGCGTGCGCACCGCCAGGAAGCAGATCAGCAGCGTTGCCAGCGCGTACAGGTACTGCGATTTGTAATAAAGCACGTCGAATCCGAACAGGCCGAAGATCTTGCCGAATGACAGCCCCGGCATGCCGTCGAAACCGCCAGTCCACTCCGCGCCCATGTTCGCCGCCTGCTCGAGCAGCGCCATGGTGCATAGCGTCAGCATCAGCAGCGCGAGCCCCTGCGTGCGCAGCAGCACCAGCCCGCTCGCCAGGCCGATCGCGCCCGCCACCAGCGCCGCGGCGAGCAGTCCGGAGAGCGGTTCGTTCCAGCCCCAGTGCATCGCCATCATGCCGACCGTGTAGGCGCCGGCGCCGAAGAACGCCGCGTGGCCCAGCGTGACAATGCCCGCGTAGCCCAGCACCAGATCCAGCGACAGCGCGAACAGGATCGTGACCAGCACCTGCGTGCCGAACGCCAGGTAGTTCGGAAACGCGAAGAAGCAGGCGAGCGCCGCGATCCAGGGCAGCGCCTCCCACCATTGCAGGCGGTGGCGTCGCGCAAGTTCCATCGGCGCGTTCATCAACTGCCCTTTTTCCCGAACAGGCCTTGCGGCCGCGCGAGCAGCAGGATCAGGGTCAACGCGTAGATGAAAAGCGTGCCGCCTTTCGGAAAGTAGATCTTCAGCACGAAATCAAGCACGCCGATCAGGATTGCCGCAAAGAACACGCCGCTGATGCGCCCCAGCCCGCCCACCGCCACCACGATGAGGAAGTAGACGAGATAGCGGAACGGATACTGCGGATCGAGTCCGAGGATCTCCGCGCCCAGTCCGCCGCCGACCGCCGCCAGGCCGCTGCCCAGCGCGAAAGTCAGCGTAAACAGGCGGCCGACGTCCACGCCCATCGACTGCGCCATGCGCCGGTTGTCGACCGCGGCCCGGATGCGCGCGCCGATGCGCGTGCGCTCGAACCCGAACAGCAGCGCGAGCATCAGGACGGTGCCCGCCACGATCAGTACCAGGCTGTAGGTCCGGTACTGCAGCAGGCCCAGGTCGGTCTGGCCGCTCAGCCAGCCAGGCAGCTGGACGGTCTGCGTTTCCGGTCCCACGCCCAGGGTCACCGCGGCAATGAGCGCGAAGTTCAGGCCGATGGTGAGCAGCACCTGGTCAAGTTCGCGCGCGCGGTAGAGCGGCGCATACAGCAGGCGCTCGAAGACGACCGAGACCGTGGCCACCGCGACGAAGCCGAAGGCGAGCGCGGCCGGGAACGGCAGCCCCCAGTGCCTCATCGACAGCACGATCGCGTAGCCGCCCAGCATGGCAAACGCGCCGTGCGCCAGATTGACGAAGCCCATCAGGCCCATCGTCACCGACAGGCCCACCGAGACGATGAACAGAACCATGCCCGCGGCCATGCCGCCCAGCAGGATGCTGATCAGGCTGTTCAGGTCCATAAAAAGAAACCGCCGCCCCGGCGGTTACCCCGGGCGGCGGCGATTCGCTGCGGCGACAAACTTTGCGCTATTGCTTGCAACGTCCCTCGGCCAGCTCCTTGCACATGTCCTTGACCGCGGTGATGACGCCGATGTTCTTCTGCACCAGGCGGCCATCCTTTTTGACGAGCTCGCTCAGGTACTCGTTCATCACGATGTCGCGCGTGCGCGGGTCGATCGAGATCGGGCCGCGCGGGCTGTCGTACTTCCAGCCTCTGAGTGCATTGATCGCGGCATCGGGGTCAATCTTGCCCTTCAGCGTGGTGACCACGTGCGCGATTGCCGCCATGCCGTCGTAAGCCTGCACGCCCATGAAGTCCGGCGTCGAATTCGGGCCGTATTCCTTTTTCCAGGCCGCCACCAGGCGCTTGTTGGCCGGGTTGTCGAGGTCGGCGTTGTAGTGGTGGATGGTGATCAGGCCGACCGCGTTGTCGCCCATCGCCTGCAGCTTGATGTCCTGGGTGATGTCGCCCGGGCCGATGAGCTTGATGCCGGCGGCGCGCATGCCGAGCGCGCCGTAGGTCTTCAGCACGCCGAGCGCATGGTCGCCGGCGGGCACAAAGACGAAGAACACGTCCGGCTTCTTGTCCTTGGCGCGCTGGAAGAAGGGCGTGAAGTCCGGCACCTGGCCCGCGCCGCCCATCGGGATCTCGTCGATCACCTTGCCGCCGTTGGCCTCGAAGCCGCGCTTGAACGCGTCCAAGCTGTCCTTGCCGGGCGGGAAGTCGGTGTAGCCGATCACGGCGGTCTTCGCCTTGACGATTTTCACCGCCGCCTCGCCCAGTGCGTAACCCGCGTGCCACATCGAGAACGAGACGCGCGAGATCATCGGCGAGAGATTCGTTATCCAGGCGGTGCCCGCGTTCATGATCACCGCCGGCTTCTTGGCTTCGGTAAACAGCGCAGCCGAAGCGATCGCATCCGGGGAGTAGGTGAAACCGGTGAGGATGTCCACTTTCTCCTGGGCCACGAGTTCCTGCACCGCGATCTTGGCGTCGGCGCCGCTCGGCGACTTCGAGTCGCGTTTGATGATTTCGATCTTGTAGGGATCGAAGGCCTTCGGGTTCAGCTTCATGAACATCTGCATGCCGCGGTCGGCCTGCTGGCCGAACTCGGCGCCCACGCCGGTGTAGGGCAGTACCACGCCGACCTTGACGGTCTGCGCCGTCGCACCTGCCGCGAGCAGGCTGCACGCGGTAAATGCCGCCGCTGCCAGCGCGCTCGCCGGCGTCCATTTTTTCATCGTCATTCGCTCCTCCAGTCGCGGCGATTGCCGCGCCGACAATCCTAATTCAGTCCCGAGGGCCAGACAAGCATGGCACGGTGCACAATAGCCGTGCAGGGTGCCGTTCCGGCCGCCACCGCACTAAAATATCGCCTCTTCCAGGAGAGAATTGAATGGCACATGCAATCCCGCTGTGGGGCATCCCTTCGCTTGCGGTCAAGGATTCGAAAGAGCTGTTCCCGGTGCGGCGCATCTTCTGCGTCGGCCGCAACTATGTCGAGCACCAGAAGGAGATGGGCGGCGACGGCCGCGAGACGCCGTTTTTCTTCATCAAATCGGAATTCTCGCTGGTGCCAGGCGGCGGCGAGCTGCACTATCCGCCCAAGACCGGCAATTTCCACTACGAAACCGAGATGGTGGTGGCAATCGCCAAGGGCGGCCGCCGCATCGACGCCAAGAAAGCGAACGACCACATCTTCGGCTACGGCGTCGGCCTGGACATGACGCGGCGCGACCTGCAGCAACTCGGCAAGGACCACGGCCGGCCATGGGATTTCGGCAAGAATTTCGACGAATCCGCGCCCTGCAGCGCGCTGATGCCGGCGGCGACGATCGGCCATCCCGCGAAAGGCGCGATCTGGCTCAAGGTCAACGGCAAGGAACGCCAGAAGGCCGATCTGTCCGACATGATCTGGTCGGTGCCGGAACAGATCGCGTTCCTGTCAGAGTACTACACGCTGGAGCCTGGCGACATCATCTTTTCCGGCACGCCCGCGGGGGTCGGCCCTGTGAAGCCGGGCGACGACATGCACGCCGGCATCGACGGCGTGGGCGAACTCAAAGTCAAGGTAGTCCCGGCCCTGTAGTCGGGCACATGAAATTCAAGTCGCTGCAGTTCAAGCGTCGGGGCGCCATCGGCGTTCTGCTGCTCGACCGTCCCCAAAAGCGCAACGCGCTCAGCGACAGCATGGTCGATGAAATCGACGCCTGCCTCGGCGCGATTCCCGACGGCGTCAAGGCTCTGGTGCTGCACGGCGCCGGCAAGCACTTCTGCGCAGGCCTCGACCTTGCCGAGCTCTCGGACCGCTCCGCGGCGCAAGGCATGCTCCACTCGCGCGGCTGGCATCGCGTATTCGATCGCATCCAGTTCGGCCGCATGCCAGTGGTCGCGGTGCTGCACGGCGCGGTGGTCGGCGGCGGGCTGGAACTCGCCAGCACCGCGCACCTGCGCGTTGCCGAAGCGGGCACTTTTTATGCGCTACCGGAAGGGCAGCGCGGCATTTTCGTCGGCGGCGGCGCCTCGGTGCGCGTGCCGCGCCTGATCGGTGCGGCGCGCATGGCGGACATGATGTTCACCGGGCGCGTTTATTCGGCCGAGGAAGGCCAGGCCACCGGCATCTCCACCTACCTGGTGCCGGCCGGCAAGGGCCTCGCCAAGGGCATCGAACTCGCCGAACGCATCGCCTGCAATGCGCCTGCGACTAATTTCGCGCTGATGCATGCGCTGCCGCGCATCGCCGAACTCGGACAGGACGCCGGGCTGCTGATGGAATCGCTGATGGCGGGAATCGCGCAAAGCGAGCCCGATGCGAAACGGCGTATGAAGGATTTCCTCGAGAAGCGCGCCGCGAAAGTGAAGCGGCGGGGATGAATGCGGCGGCAATGAATCCGGCGGGGGCGCGCGAAGTCGCGCTCGGTACGGCCGATGTCCGGATCGATCACCGCGCGGATGGTTCGATCCTGCTGCGTTCGCCGCATCCGCTGTCCGCATATCCGGAGAAACTCACCGAACGCCTGCTGCACTGGGCGCGCGAAGCCCCAGAGCGCACCTTCATCGCGCAACGCAGCGGCGACGCAGCCGGCGAATGGCGCCGCCTGTCGTACGGCGACGCCCATCAGCGCGTGCGCAGCATCGGCCAGGCATTACTCGACTGCGGGCTGTCGCAGGAACGCCCGCTGGCAATCCTTTCGGACAACGACATCGAGCACGCGCTGCTCGCGCTCGCCTGCCTGCACGTCGGCATCGCCTAC
Organism: Betaproteobacteria bacterium; assembly: GCA_025356085.1. Lineage (GTDB taxonomy): Bacteria > Pseudomonadota > Gammaproteobacteria > Burkholderiales > SG8-39 > RBG-16-66-20. The sequence continues at coordinate 14,682 of JANXUV010000065.1, read as the reverse complement.
GTGCCGGTGTCATCGGCCTATTCGCTGGTTTCCACCGATCACGCGAAGCTGAAGTATGTCATCGGGCTCCTCACGCCCGGCTTGGTCTACGCGACTGACCGCGCACGCTTCGCCAAGGCGATTGCGGCCGCGGTGCCCGTCGGCACCGAAGTCTTGACGGGTTCTGAATTTATTTCTTTTGAAAGAGCCAAGGACAGCAGCCGCGTGGACGAGGCGTACGCAGCGGTCGGCCCCGACACCATCGCCAAGTTTCTCCTCACCTCCGGCTCCACCGGCCAGCCCAAGGCGGTGATCAACACGCAGCGCATGCTTTGCAGCAACCAACAGATGATCGCCCAGGCCTTGCCGTCGCTCGGCGCAGCGCCCCCGGTACTGGTCGACTGGCTGCCGTGGAACCACACCGCAGGCGGCAATCACAATCTGGGCCTTGTGCTGTTCCACGGCGGAACGCTTTACATCGACGAGGGCAAGCCCGTGCCGGGCCTGATCGAAACAACGGTGCGCAACCTCCGCGAGATCGCCCCGACGATCTACATCAACGTGCCGCGCGGCTTTGAAGCGCTGCTTCCCTATTTGCGCGACGATTCGGCATTGCGCAAAGTATTCTTCAGCCGGCTCGGCCTGCTGCAATATGCTGGCGCGGTGCTGCCCCAACCAGTCTGGAAGGCCTACGAGGATCTGGCGGTCGACGCCTGCGGCAAGCGCATCCTCTGGATCACCGGCTATGGAGCGACCGAGACCGCACCTTCCGCGATGTACACCAATCAGGGCGCGGCACGCGCCGGAACCGTCGGCCTGCCGCTGAACGGCCTCGAGATGAAGCTCGCGCCGGTCGGCGACAAGCTGGAGGCCCGTTTCCGCGGCCCCAGCATCACGCCCGGCTACTGGCGTCAGCCCGAGCTGACAATAACGGCGTTCGACGAAGAGGGTTACTACCGCACCGGCGACGCGATGCGCTTTGCCGACCCAGCCGATCCGCGGCTGGGATTCGAGTTCGACGGCCGCACCACCGAGGATTTCAAGCTCACCACCGGCACCTGGGTGAGCGTGGGCCCACTGCGGGCAAAAATCAATACCGCCTGTTCTCCGCTAGTGCAGGACGTTGTAATCACCGGCCACGACCGGGATCAGCTCGGCGCGCTGGTCTTCCGGAACGTGATTGCCTGCCGCGATCTTGGTGCCGATGCGCTGCGCGCGCATCTGCAAACTACCTTCGAGCGCTTGGCGCGCGAAAGCACTGGCAGTTCGACAAGGGTGGTGCGCGCCATGATCATGGAGGTGCCGGCTTCGATCGATGCCAGCGAAGTCACCGACAAGGGCTCGATCAATCAGCGCGCAGTGCTGAAGAACCGCGCCGCGCTGGTGGAGGAACTCTACAGCGAACCGCCCGGGCCGAACATAATCGTGTCTTCAACATGAACATCAAAGATCTCGTTGCAATCGACATGCATACGCATGCCGAGACCTCGACCCGAATGCTGCCGGACGCCGCCGCCGAAAAGGAGGCGCTGGAAGCGCGCGGGCGCTACTTCCGCTACCAGGTGAAGCATCCGACGATCGCGCAGATGGCGGCCTACTACCGCGAGCGGAAAATGGCGTTCGTGGTGTTCACCGTGGACCATGAGCGCGGCATGGGCATCCAGCGCATCTCGAATGAGGAAGTGGCGGAATCCGCGCACGAGCACAAAGATGTCGCGATCCCGTTCGCCAGCATCGACCCGGCGCGCGGCAAGATGGGCGTGCGCGAGGCGAGGCGCCTGATCAAGGATTACGGCGTACGCGGCTTCAAGTTCCATCCGACGGTGCAGGCGTTCTTCCCGAACGATCATGACGCCTATCCGCTGTACGAGGTGATCGCAGAAGCGAAGCTACCGGCGATCTTCCACACCGGCCAGACCGGCATCGGCGCCGGCATGCCTGGCGGCGGCGGGTTGCGGCTGAAGTATTCGAATCCAATCTACCTGGATGACGTAGCCGCGGATTTTCCGGACATGCCGATCATCATGGCGCACCCCTCGGTGCCCTGGCAGGACGAAGCGCTGTCGGTGGCGCTGCACAAACCGAACACCTACATCGACCTGTCGGGCTGGTCGCCGAAGTATTTCGAACCGAAGCTGGTGCAATATGCGAACACCCTGCTGAAGGAGCGTGTGCTGTTCGGCAGCGACAACCCGGTGATCCAGCCCGACCGCTGGCTCGCCGATTTCGAAAAGCTGCCGATCAAGCCCGAGGTGCGGCCGCTGATCCTGAAAGAAAATGCGGCCAAATTACTGGGACTGAAATGAAGTTGCATACCTACTTTCGCAGTTCCGCCGCGTTCCGAGTGCGCATTGCACTGAACCTCAAGGGCCTGGCCTACGACACGGACTTTGTGCACATTGCTAAAGGCGAGCACCGGGCGCCGGCCTACGGTGCGTTGAACCCGCAGGCGCTGGTACCTACGCTGGAGGATGCCGGCAGCCTGCTGACGCAATCGCTGGCGATCATCGAGTACCTCGAAGAAACGCGGCCCCAGCCTCCGCTGCTGCCGAAGGACCCGCTCGGGCGCGCGCGCGTGCGGTCGCTCTCGCTGCTGATCGCCTGCGAGATCCATCCGGTGAACAACCTGCGAGTGCTGCAGCACCTGAAGCGCGCGCTCGGCCAGAATGAGGAGCAGGTCAACGCCTGGTATCGGCACTGGATCGCCGACGGTCTGGCCAAGTTCGAAGCGCAACTGCAGGGCACCAGGGGCCCCGGCCGGTTCTGCCACGGCGACGCGCCGACCATGGCCGATTGTTGCCTGGTGCCACAGGTATTCAACGCCCAGCGCTACCAATGCGACACCGCGCCGTATCCTGCGACGATGCGCGCGTTCGCCGAATGCATGAAGATCGAGGCTTTCGACCGGGCGCAGCCGTCGAAGCAGCCCGACGCAGAATAGGAGAAGCGCCATGTCGATCATCACCGGGTACCGCCGGCCGTTCCCTGGCACACAGCCCGATTACCTGTTCCCGCCGTACGCCTCGACCGTCAAGCGGGCGCCGACCAAGCCACTGGTCAGGTTGCCGCACACGCAGACCGAGCTGACGGGCCCGGTGTTCGGCTATGGCGAAGTGAAGCGCGGCGACCATGACCTCACCAATCAGCACGCGGGTGACCCGATCGGCGAACGCATCATCGTCAGCGGACGCGTGCTGGACGAAAACGGCCGCCCAGTGCCGCATACGCTGGTGGAAATCTGGCAGGCGAACTCGGCGGGGCGCTACCCGCACCGCGTCGATCAGCACGACGCGCCCACCGATCCGAATTTCACCGGCTGCGGGCGGACGCTCACCGACAAGCAGGGCCGCTACCGCTTCGTGACCATCAAGCCGGGCGAGTATCCCTGGCGCAATCATTACAACGCCTGGCGCCCGGCGCACATCCATTTTTCGGTGTTCGGCCCGGCGTTTGCCACCCGGTTGGTGACGCAGATGTACTTCCCGGGCGATCCGCTGCTGCCCTTCGACCCGATGTTCAACTGCGTGCCCGACGAGCGGGCGCGCAACCGCCTTATCTCCGCGCTCGATTGGGAGACCACCGTCCCGGAAACCGCGCTCGGCTACCGGTTCGATGTCATTCTGCGCGGCCCGGACGAGACGCCGATGGAAAAGAAATCATGAGCCTCCAGGCCTCCACCTCGCAGACCGTCGGGCCGTACCTGCACATTGGCCTGACCTGGCTGATCATCGAGAATCTCGCGGCGGCGCGCATCCCCGGCGAGCGGGTAACCATCGAGGGCCGCGTCGTCGACGGCGACGGCAAGCCGGTGAACGACGCCGCCGTGGAGATCTGGCAGGCCGACAGCCGCGGCAGGTACGGTTCCAAGAGCTTTCGCGGCTTCGGTCGCTCGGCCACCAACGAAAAGGGCATGTACCGCTTCCAGACCATCAAGCCCGGCCGCGTGCCGGGTCCCGGCGGAAAGCTGCAGGCCCCGCATATCGCCGTCAACATCTTCATGCGCGGCCAGCTCAAGCAGCTCGTGACGCGAATCTACTTTCCTGGGGACTTAGCGAATGGCGCGGATCCCGTGCTGCGCCTGGTGCCCGCCGAACGGCGTGGCACGTTGATCGCGAACAAGAAGGGAAAGCCCGGCGCGCTGGAATGGAACGTGTTCCTGCAGGGCCGCAACGAGACGGTGTTTTTCGACTGCTGACCCCGTGATCTCCGGCAAGCCCACTGACGAACGCCTCCTCGTCTCGGACATCAACGAGTTCGAACGTGGCGAACGCGGCCAAAGAAACCTGGGAACGATGCGCGAGCCGGCGCGCGACATTCCGGTCTATCGCGAGTGCGACGTGCTGGTGGTCGGCGGCGGGCCTTCGGGCACCGCGGCGGCGGTTGCGGCGGCGCGCACCGGCGCCGACGTGGTCCTGCTGGAGCGCTACAACCATCTCGGCGGGCTCTCCACCGGCGGCCTGGTGATCTGGATCGATCGCATGACCGACTGGAGCGGCCAGCACGTGATCCGCGGCTTCGCCCAGGAAATCATGGATCGACTTCCCGCCGACGCGGTCGCGGGGCCCGCGCGCGAAGAATGGGGTTCGAAGGATCCGGCGCGCGCCGCGCACTGGTCGCAGCGCACCGCGGCCTACCACGGCATCGTCACCTGGTCGCCGACCGTGGACCCCGAACACTTGAAGCTCGCGTCGCAGGAAATCGTGCTGCAGGAAAAAGTACGCCTGGTATTCCACTCCTGGGTGGCGATGCCGTTGCTGGAGGGGGGAAAGGTGCGCGGCGCGATTTTCGAGAGCAAGGCCGGCCGCCAGGCCGTGCGCGCCAAGGTGGTGGTGGACGCCACCGGCGACGGCGACCTGTTCGCGCGCGCCGGCGCCGCCTACGAATCCGACATCGAGGCGGCCGACATCCACCACTGCATGAACACCGCCTGGCTGCTGGGCGGCGTCGACATGGACCGCTGGATCGAGTTCAGGGCCGGCAGCCCCGAGCAGTTCACGCAGTTCATGTCGCGCGGCCGCGAAGAAGTGAAGGCCTTCGAGCGCCCGTTCGTTTCCTGGCGCAACGACATCGCGCTGTTCATGGGACCGCGCCAGTCCGGCTTTTCCGCGCTCGACGTCGACGACCAGACCGAAGTCGAGATCCGCTCGCACCGACTGATGGCGCGGCACCTGGACTTCTACCGTGCGCACGCGCCCGGCTTCGAGCAGGCGTATCTGTTCTTGAGCGCGCCGCAGCTCGGCGTGCGCCATGCGCGCCGCCTGGCGGGCGTCAGCAAGATGCTACGCGCACACTGGCCGACGGCGCAGGTGTTCGACGACGAGGTCGGGGTCACGCCTAGCGTCTCGCCCAAGTTCCCGAACATCTCGATTCCGTACGGCAGCCTGGTACCGGTGCAGCTGGACGGGCTGCTCGCCTGCGGCCGCCACATCGCTTGCGACCCGAACTCGCACGGCTTCATGCGCGAAATTCCGCAATGCTGGATCACCGGGCAGGCGGCCGGTGTAGGCGCGGCGCTGGCGGCGAATCGCGGCATCGAGCCGCGCGCGGTGAATATCGACGAACTGCAGGCCGCGCTCGCCAACCAGGGCGCCTATCTGCGTCCGCGTTCGGGGAAAAAAGCGGCGACTGCGTGAGCTAGATTGCGAAAAATTTCAACGATCAAGGATTTTCCATGACTGCACGCTCCGCCCCTCCTTTCCGAGCCGACCACGTCGGCAGCTTCCTGCGCCCCAAATACCTGCTTGAGGCGCGCGAGCGGAAAGCCAAGGGCGAGATCAACGCGGACGAGCTGCGCAATGTTGAAGACAAGGCGATCGCCGAGATAGTGAAATTCCAGGAAGACACTGGCCTGCAGGCGATCACCGATGGCGAATTCCGCCGTACCTATTTCCACATCGACTTCCTCGAGCAGATCGGCGGGGTCAAGACCGACATCCCGGTGATGATCAAAAGGCCCGACGGCAGCGAGGAACTCGCACCGCCGGTGATGCGCGTGATCGACAAAGTGCGCCATACGAAGGACATCCAGCTCGCCGATTTCCAGTATCTGATGTCCTGTACTAAGCGCACGCCCAAGGTGACGATTCCTTCGCCGACGATGCTGCACTTCCGCGGCGGCCGTGCCGGCATCAGCAAGCAGCACTACCCGGAGCTCGAGCCCGATTTCTACGAGGACGTCGCCAAGGCTTACGGCGACGAACTGCAGTCGCTGTCGAAGGCCGGCTGCAACTACGTGCAGATGGACGACACCAACCTCGCCTACCTCTGCGACGACAAGATGCGCGCGGCCGCGCAGGCGCGCGGCGACGATCCGGACGAGCTGCCGCACCGCTACGCCAAATTCGTCAACCGCGTGGTCGCGAAGAAGCCGGCCGGCATGACTCTCGCGGTGCATCTTTGCCGCGGCAACTTCCAGAGCACCTGGGCCGCGCAAGGCGGCTATGAGCCGGTGGCCGAAGCGCTACTGGCCGAGATGAACGTGGACGCCTACTTCCTAGAATACGACGACGCGCGCTCGGGCGATTTCAAGCCGCTGCGCTTCCTACCCAAGGGCAAGATCGTGGTGCTGGGGCTGGTCACCACCAAGCTGGGCACCCTGGAAAATAAGGACGACATCAAGCGCCGCATCGACGAAGCCGCGAAGTTCGTGCCGCTCGAGCAGCTCGCTCTCAGCCCGCAGTGCGGCTTCTCCAGCACCGTGCACGGCAACAACATCGCCGTCGAAGCGCAGCGCGCGAAGCTGCGGCTGGTGATCGAGACCGCCGATGACGTCTGGGGTACAGCTTAGTAATTACGATGCCGCTGCAGCACGCATTCTGGGACAAGGCCTGTGCTGACGCGCTGACCGACGCGCGCCTGCTTGCGGCGATGGCGCGCTTTGAAGGCGCGCTGGCGCTGGCCAGCGTTCCGGCCGGGCTGGTGCCGCAAGCCGCGGCGAACACCATCGCGCAGGTTGCAGCCAAGGCGGAATTCGATGTCGAGGCGGTCGCAACAGCAGCGCGCCTCTCCGGCACGATGACGCTGCCACTGGTCAAACAGCTCACAGCCCAAGTCGCCGTATCGTCCGGGGAAGCCGCGCGCTACGTGCATTTCGGCGCGACCAGCCAGGACGCGATGGATACCGGGGTGGTTCTTTGCCTCGTTCCCGCAGCCGATCGGCTGCTCGCGCTGTCGAGGCGCCTGGGCAACGCAGCGGCCGCACTTGCCAAGCGTCACGCGCGCACGCCAACGGTATCGCGCACATTGCTGCAACCCGCAGTGCCCGCGCCGTTCGGCTGGAAAGCGGCGGTCTGGCTGTCGATGCTGGCCCGGGCGCATACCAACTTCCACGCCGCCTCGCGCGCCGCTTGCGTATTGCAGCTGGGCGGTGCTGGCGGCACGCTGTCGGCCTACGGAGGCAAAGGTGACGCAATTGCCAAAGCGATGGCTGCGCAACTCGGCCTGCCTCACGCGCCAGTCACCTGGCACAGTGCGCGCGACGGTTTCGCGCGCCTGGGCGCAGAAACCGCGATCCTCGCCGGCACGGCGGGCAAGATTGCGCGCGACGTTTCGCTGCTGATGCAGCCGGAGGTGGGCGAAGCCGCTGAACCGGCTGGCGAGGGCCGTGGCGGCTCGTCGGCGATGCCGCACAAGCGCAACCCGATCGGCTGCCTCGCCGCGCTCGAAGCGGCGCAGCGCGCGCCGGGGCTCGCCGCCACGCTGCTCGCGCAGCTCGCGCCCGAGCATGAACGCGGCATCGGCCAATGGCAGAGCCAGTGGTTCACGCTGCGCGACCTAATTTGCAGCGCAGGCAGCGCGCTGGCGGCGATGGCCGAAGTACTGGAGGGCCTGCAGGTCGATGAGCAGGCAATGCGCGCCAACCTGGAGCGCTCGCGCGGGCTGGTCTATTCCGAAAACGTGTCCCTGCATCTTTCACGCACGCTCGGCAAGCAGGCGGCGCACGCGCTCACCGAAAAGCTCTGCGAGACCGCGGTGCGGGAGGGCAGGACACTGGCCGAGGTGCTGCGCGCCGACGCAGTGGGAAAATCCATGAACGCGAAGGAATTCGACGCGCTCTTCGACGCGGAGAACTGCTACGGTTCCGCGCCGGCGATGATCGAGCGAGCGCTCGCGGAATGGTCGCAATCCACCAAGACCTGAGGAAATCCCATGCCTGCCGTCAAGACCGAAAAGCAGCGCTATGCCCGCGGCCTCAAGCGCCGCAAGGAAGTGCTGGGCGCCAAGTACGTCGAGGCCCGGCTGAAGAACAAGCACCCGCTCACCGACGAATTCCAGTCGCTGATCACGCGCTACGCCTGGGGCGAGATGTGGACGCGGCCGAAATTCGACGACCGCACGCGCCGCCTGCTGGTCCTGGCGATGCTGGTGGCGATGAAAAGCTGGGAAGAATTCGAACTGCACGTGCGCGCGGGCATCGAGCGCGAACTGTCGCCGGCGGAACTGAAGGAAATGCTGATGCTGGCGGCGATCTACTGCGGCGTACCGGCCGCCAATTCGGCGTTCGGCCACGCGCGCAAGATTATCGGTCCCTGAACAGCGCTTTCAGCTCCTCGCCGATCGTCTGGCCCTTGAGCGGCGTGCCCGGGCCGTTCTCGTAGCGTCCCCAGACGCGCGTCTCGGAACCGGCCGCCAGCAGCGTGCCGTCAACGCGCACCACCTCGTGCGCGAGGACAAACGATTTCCCGCCCCAGCGCGCGATGCGCGAGCGCACCTCGGCACGGTCTTCCTGCTCGGCCGGATGCTTGAATTCGCAGCCGACCGCGACCAGCGGCATTGCCAGGTGATCGGCACGCATGCGCTTGGCGTGGTAGCCGACCTGCGCGAACATATTCCAGGCTGCGGCGTCGAACCAGAGGAAGTAGGTCGGATAGAAAATAATGCCCGCAGGGTCGCACTCCCCCCAGCGCAGCTGCACCGGATGCGCGAATACCCTTGATTTGAATTCGTTTTCCGCCACGCTGCCGGATAATATCAGCACGATGCGCACACAAGTCGGGATCATCGGAGCCGGACCCGCGGGCTTGCTGCTCGCGCACCTGCTGCATCTGCGCGGCATCGATTCGGTGGTGCTCGAATCGCGCAGCCGCGAGGAAATCGAGGCGACCCTGCGCGCCGGCGTGCTCGAGCAGGGCACCGTCGACCTGCTGAATGAATCCGGCGTCGGCGAGCGTATGCGGCGCGAGGGGATGCCGCATGAAGGCGTGATCCTCCGCTTCGACGGGCAGAGCCACCGCATCCACCTGAGTGAGCTCACCGGCGGGCGGGCGATCACGGTGTACGCGCAGCACGAGGTCATCCGCGATCTCGTCAAGGCGCGCCTGGACCGCGGCGGCCGGATCCTGTTCGGGGTCAAGGATGTGAGCCTGCTCGATCTCGATACGCGGCAGCCCAAGCTGCGCTTCCACGACAAGGACGGCGCGTTGCAGGAACTCGCCTGCGACTACATCGCGGGCTGCGACGGCTTTCACGGCGTGTCGCGGCCCTCGATCCCCTCGCGCCTGCGCAGGGAATTCACGCGCGTCTATCCGTTCGGTTGGTTCGGCATCCTGGTCGAAGCCCCGCCGGCGACCGACGAGTTGATCTACGCCTACCACGATCGCGGTTTCGCGCTGGTCAGCACCCGCTCGCCACAGATCCAGCGGCTCTACTTGCAATGCAATCCCAACAACACAGCGGGCGACTGGCCCGATGACCGCATCTGGGAGGAACTGCACGCGCGGCTTGCCGGCGACGACGGCTTCCGGCTCACCGAAGGCCGCATCTTCCAGAAGGGCGTGATCGCGATGCGCAGTTTCGTAGTCGAACCGATGCAATATGGGCGATTGTTTCTCGCCGGCGACGCGGCGCACATCGTGCCGCCGACCGGCGCCAAGGGCCTGAACCTCGCGGTCGCCGACGTGCGCGTGCTGGCGCTGGCGCTGTCGGAGTTCTATGCCTCCGGCCGCACGCAGCTGATGGACCGGTATTCGGAGACCGCGCTGCAGCGCGTCTGGCGCGCCGAGCACTTTTCCTGGTGGATGACGTCGATGCTGCACCATTTCCATGACGAGAGTCCTTTCCACCACCGGCTGCAGCTTTCCCAACTCCGTTACGTGACCGAATCGCGCGCGGCCGCGGCGATGCTCGCTGAAAACTACGTCGGCCTGCCGTTCAGGGACGATTGACGATGGCCGCTCCCGGCAACTGGGCTTTCCCCGACGCGCTGCAGCCGAGGCCTGAGGAAACCGGCTTCGATCTCGCCGCCGCGCTTGACGCGGTGGTGCAGCTGCGCGTCGAAATTCCGCAGGATGCGTTCACGGCATCGATCCTCGGCACCGAGCGCGCCGGCAACGGCGTGGTGATCGGGGACGATGGCCTGGTGCTGACGATCGGCTACCTGATCACCGAAGCCGAGTCGATCTGGCTCACCACCAACCGCGGCATCGTAATACCGGGCCACGCGCTCGCCTACGACCAGGGGACCGGTTTCGGCCTGGTGATGCCGCTCGGCAAACTCGGCGTGCGGCCGCTCGCTCGCGGCGTGGCGACCGCAGCGCAGCCCGGCAACCCTGTGATCGTGATCGGCCAGGGCGGGCGCGCCCACTCGCTGAAGGCGAACATCATCGCCAAGCGCGAATTCGCGGGCTACTGGGAATACGTGCTCGACGAAGCGCTGTTCACCGCGCCTGCGCATCCGCAGTGGGGCGGCGCCGCGCTCGTCAGCGAGGACGGCCGGCTGCTCGGCATCGGTTCCCTGCTGGTGCAGGAAGCGGTCGGCGACAAGGCTTTCGACGGCAACATGTTTGTACCCATCGACCTGCTGGCGCCGATCCTGAATGAGATGCTTGCCACCGGCCGGCCGGTGAGGCCGCCGCGCGCCTGGCTCGGCATCTATGCCACCGAGATGGAGGGGCACGTGGTGATCGGCGGGCTCGCGCCCGGCGGCCCGGCGGAGCGCGCCGGCGTGCAGCTGGGCGACCTGGTGCTAGAAGCCGGCGGCGAAAAAGTCGCCGGACTTGCCGCGCTGTTCCGCCGCATCTGGAGCCTCGGGCCCGCCGGCAGCGAAGTCCCGCTCACGCTGTCGCGCCGCGGCGCCTCGTCGCAAGTCCAGATCCGTTCCGCCGATCGTGCCAGCTTCCTGAAGAAGCCGCGGCTGCACTAGGGGCGGTCGGCGCGCGGCTACTTTGCGCAACTCAGTGCGGGTCAGGTCGAGTGCGCGCAGTTTGCCGCCGGTTTCTGCAACGCCCTCAATGCGCCGATAGGCCCGGGGATGGGATTCAGCGTAGCGGGCGAGGCTCTGCAACTTTGGCATGGCATCCGCGAGGTGGATGCCACGCGGGTCGACGAAGTTCGTCACGACCGCGCCGTCCGGCAATTGCGCGAAAAACAGGAAATCCGACCTAACAATCTTGATGTCTTCGCCGTCTTCGTAGGCGACGCCGAGAGAATCCTGGCTGGGTCGGTCTGGATTGCGATACCAGAACGTGAAACTCTTGCACTGCGATTCGACCTTCAGCTCCGCCGCCTCCCAATCATTCAGCGCAGCGGAAAACAGGCCGTTCTCGTCGCAGAGTAAATATTGCTTGTGTGCCGTCAGTTTCGATTCAGCACCGTCCTGCTCGCGCACCGCGGTCGCTTCCATCCTGTGGAACTGATCTCATTCCCTGTCTCTTGCGAGAAGGCGAAGGACATTGCGAAGGCTGCGCAGTTAGTCACTCTTCATCCCTTAAATCGTTCTTGGTTGTGCCAAGCTAGGTAATCCCGACTCGGCAAACAACTGGGATCGGCGGGTCGTATCTGAAGCTCTCGTCCGTGATAGGCGTAATATTCGCGACCATTCTCCCACTCTGCCCTTAGTCTTTTGCTTACTTCAAGACGAAGCTGAGGGGTCACGGTTACGTATCCTAAGTCGAACAATTTGTGCAGGTCGGAGCGAAGCAGGAGTCCGTTGTTGACGCGATGCGGCCCGCTGAACGCGTACGGGCGGATATGCGCAGCCTCCAAGACCGGAAGCGTACGCTCCCCCGTCACCGCGCAACGCCTCTGGTATGCGTCGGTTACCAGGACTCGGAATGCTCCCTGTCCGATTCGGCCTCTCGTCAAGTAGGCTTCGCCAAATCGTGGGCCATCGCTCGCCACATATTCAACCAATGGCTGAGCAACGCGGTCTGACATCGAGATTGCCTCGCGTACGATTCTCCACAGAGTCTCCCCATCAGGAGCATTGGTGTCATAGCTCTTACCGGAGACAATGTTCTTGGCGAACGTCGACGGCACAGGGATCCAGCGGGCGCGTTCAAGGAAGAACGGTTCGGCAAGGACATTACATCCAATTATTGGATCAACCCCGATCTCATCCGCTCGATAGCGCTGGATACGTTGACGCAATTCGTGCGGCGAGGCGACACCATTCTTCTCGCCAAATGCTTCCCAAGCCAATGAAGCAGGAAGTGCTGAGTGCCTTACAAATAGACCGCCACCGACGATAAAGTTGTTGGGAGCATGAAGCTTGAAAAGAAACGGCTCGCCTGCCTGCAAAACCTTGAAGGTACGCGAACCACTCGGTTGCCAGAAATTGACCTCGTCTGGCCTATTTGCCGCCAGACGATCGAACCAATCTTTGTCGGTGACCCCGATCCAAAGCTTCAGGCTTGCCCCCTTACGGAATTCCAGCCGTGCCGACCGTCGGTCGACCCTGAGAACGCATTGGCCCAGGCAATCAGGTCGGTAAGGCGCGACACGTGGCTATTGCGAATGCACCCGAACGCGCGGCTCGGCTTTGAGCCAGGTCGTGCGCTTGGCGATGCGCAGGTCGTAATCCGCCTGAAGGCCGACCCACACCTCCGGGGAGACCCCGAAGTACTTGCCCAGCCGCAGCGCGGTATCCGCGGTGATCGATCGCTTGCCGTTGACGATGTCGCTGACGCGGTTCGGCGGCACCGAAATCTCGCGGGCGAGGGCGTTGATGCTGACGCCGAGCGGCTTCATGAACTCTTCGTACAGAATTTCCCCGGGGGGAACCGGGTCCAGCAGTCTGGCAGTCATCGGTGCGCCTCCTAGGCGTGGTAGTCGACGATATCGACGTCGGTTGCGTGTCCATCCTGCCAGCGGAAGCAGATCCGCCACTGGTCGTTGATTCGAATGCTGTGCTGTCCCTTGCGGTCGCCCTTCAGCGCCTCGAGGCGATTTCCCGGCGGCACCAGAAGGTCCTGCAGGCTGCGGGCCTGGCTGAGGTACAGGAGCTTGCGCCGCGCCGGCCTCTCGATCGCCCGGAAGCGGGCGACCGGCTGGTCGCCGAAGAGCGCCGCCGCTTCCGCCGAACGGAAGGACTTGATCACCCGGGAAGGGTATTACGAGGCGCGTAATACGTCAAGCGGACAGGCCTGGGATCTGCCCGCGTTTGACGGGCGGGGGCAGGTTGGGCAGACTACGCGCCCTGCGCCGATTTGAAGTTCAGCTTGCGGGCGCCAAACCGGGGAATATCCGGGGACAAACAAATCCAGCTAAAGAGACGCGCCAACAACGCCCGTTTCTGCGCAAGCTGAACGGGCGTTTTTGCTTTCAGGGATCCATGGACGATCGCACGCCGTTGCTCAAACAGCTCCTCGAGGACCGCATCCTGGTCCTCGACGGCGCCATGGGCACCATGATCCAGCGCGAGCGCCTGACCGAGGAGCAGTTTCGCGGGACCCGGTTCCGCGGCTGGGGCAGCGACCTGCGTGGCAACAACGACCTGCTCACGTTGACGCAACCGGCGCTGATCCGCCGCCTGCACCTCGACTACCTGGCGGCGGGCGTCGACATCATCGAAACCAACACCTTCAACTCGACCGCGGTATCGCTGGGCGACTACGGCATGCAGGAACTCGCCTACGAAATCAACCTCGCCGCGGCCAAGCTCGCGCGCGACGCCGCGGATGAATACCAGACGCGCGACCGCTCGCGGCCGCGCTTTGTCGCCGGCGCCGTCGGCCCCACCACCAAGACGGCGTCGATTTCGCCGGACGTCAACGACCCCGGCTTCCGCAACGTCAGCTTCGAAGCGCTGGTCGCCGCCTACAGTGACGCGCTGCGCGGCCTGATCGACGGCGGCGCGGACCTGCTGCTGGTCGAAACCATTTTCGACACGCTGAACGCCAAGGCGGCGCTGTTCGCGATCGAGGTTGAGTTCGAAAGGCGCGGCGCTCGCCTGCCGCTGATCATCTCCGGAACCATTACCGACGCCTCCGGGCGCACGCTGTCGGGCCAGACCACCGAGGCTTTCTACAACTCAGTGCGGCACGCGCAGCCGCTGGCGGTGGGGCTCAACTGCGCTCTCGGCGCGAAGGAACTGCGCCAGTACGTTGAGGAACTGTCCAGCATCGCCGAACTGCCGGTGTCCTGTTATCCGAATGCGGGGTTGCCGAACGCCTTCGGCGAATATGACGACACGCCCGAAAACATGGCGAAGGAAATGGGCGGCTGGGCGCGCGCCGGCCACCTCAATCTGGTCGGCGGCTGCTGCGGCACGGCCCCGGAACATATCCACGCCATCGCCGAAGCCATGCGCGGCGTAAAGCCCCGGCGTGCTCCGCGCCGTGCGCCGATGCTGCGGCTGTCGGGGCTGGAGCCGCTCAACGTCGGCGCAGGCTCACTGTTCCTCAATGTCGGCGAACGCACCAACGTCACCGGTTCGAAAGCCTTCTCGCGCCTGATCCTCGCCGGCAACTACCCCGAGGCGCTCTC
>JANXUV010000095.1 GCA_025356085.1 Betaproteobacteria bacterium | reverse complement strand
ACCTCGTCGAGAATCACCAAGAAGCGACGACCGAAGGGCGTTAGAAGGTACTCGACCTTGATGGGAGGCTTATCCCCGTACACGGTTCGTTGCACGATGCCGAACCGAAGCATTTTTCTCAGACGCTCGTTCATCACCTTTGCAGAAAGACCGGGGCACGCGCGGAGAAACGCGCTGGGCTGGCTCTGACCATCGGCGCAAAGCTGGAGCACACGAATCGACCACTTGCATCCAACGACGCTCTCGACCATCGCGGCGACAGGGATGCCGTCCACCGACTCAGGTGCAACGCTGCCTGACGTATCGCCTTGCACCATAGCGTACCTACCTTACCGAAAAGTGCCTTCTTACAAGCCATGCGCGTGCCACGTAGTATAGACGTAGGCCGATCAAGAACGAGTCCCCGTACCCAACAGGACAAAAGGAGTTGACCCATGAACGAGGCGATAAACATTCCCGGCTACACCCACGGCACCGCCGCGGTCGCGCGGTCCCCCGTGACGCCCGCCGATTTCGAGCTGATGAAGAAGAGCGTCCTGTTTGGCGATGAGGACGTGACGTACCTGCGTCTGTCGCATGACGTCGTGAAGGACGAGGTCGAGGCGATCCTCGACGTCTGGTACGGATTCGTTGGTTCGAACCCGCATCTGCTCGCGTCGTTCACCGGCAAGAGCGACGGGAAGCCCCTCGGTGACTACCTCGGCGCAGTCCGCAAGCGCTTTGGCCAGTGGATCCTCGACACGGCCCGCGCCGCGTACGATCAGAAGTGGCTCGACTACCAGCACGAGATCGGCCTCCGTCACCATCGCACGAAGAAGAACCGCACGGATGGCGCGGCTTCGACCGACCACATACCGTTCCGCGACCTCTTCGCCCTCGTGTTCCCGGTGACGCTCACGCTGAAGCCGTTCCTCGCCAAGAAGGGCCACTCGGCCGAAGATGTAGAGAAGATGTACGGCGCATGGGTCAAGTCGTGCCTCCTGCAGGTTACGTTGTGGAGCCATCCGTACGTGAAGGACGGAGATTTCTGATGGAGCTGAAGCCCGCCCCCGAGTGGCATACGACGACATGGCTCAACACTGCGGAGCCCCTCAGCCTCGAACGCCTTCGGGGGCGGGTGGTGCTGCTGCACGCCTTCCAGATGCTTTGTCCCGGCTGCGTCGCGCGCGGCCTGCCGCAGGCCCAGCGCGTCGCGGAGCTCTTCAATGGCGCGCCGGTGGCGGTCATCGGGTTGCACACAGTCTTCGAGCACCACGAGGCCATGGGGCTCCAGTCGCTTCGCGCGTTCCTGCACGAGTACCGCATTCGTTTTCCCGTCGGCGTCGATGCGCCGGGCCTCGACGGTGACCCGATGCCCCGTACGATGCGGGCGTACGCGATGCAGGGGACGCCAACTACGGTAATCATTGACGCGCATGGCCGGCTCCGCCGTCAGGTGTTCGGCGTCCACGACGACCTGCTTCTTGGGGCGGAGCTCGGAACGATGCTGGTCGAAGCGAAGCGAAGTGCCGAGGCCATGGCAACGAACTCGCCGGCCTCGCCTCCGGCGAGCGCTCAATGTACAGACGACGGCTGCACTATCGCGTAGCAGGAGAACTTCTGCCCGTGTTCCGTGCATCGCTTGCTTCCTTGGTCGCCTAACTCTTAATAGTCGTTATTGATGCTGAATATCATAGACCGACTTCCTTAGTGGGCGTGTCAACGCCCTCTGAATCAAGGCGTTGGATGCTGTATGTATGCACAGCACCCACGATATCCGGCGGTTTTGGGATCAACAGGCTGATTCATCTGTGGATTCCGAAAAATCGCCGGACAAGAAGGAAAAGAAACTCGTGGAGCGGCTTCATGAAGCCATCCGCATCCGCAACTACAGCAGGCGCACTGAACAGAGCTACTGGTACTGGATCCGCTACTTCGTCCACTTCCACGGCAAGCGGCATCCGGCAGAGATGGGTGCGCCCGAAGTCACTTCCTTCCTCACCTGGCTCGCGACGGAGCGCGACGTCGCGGCGGCAACGCAGAATCAGGCGCTATCCGCGCTGCTCTTTCTGTACAAACACGTGCTGGGTCAGGACCTCCCTTGGCTGCAGGGCGTAGTTCATGCAAAGCGGCCAGTACGAATTCCGACAGTGCTGACAGAAGCGGAGGCCGCGCGGCTACTCGGTTGCATGACAGGAAGCCTGAAACTGATGGCCGGTCTGCTGTATGGCTCCGGTTTACGGCAGATCGAGTGCTTGTCGCTGCGCGTCAAGGATATGGACTTCGCCTACCGCCAGATCACAGTGCGAGATGGCAAGGGAGGCAAGGATCGGGTGACGATGCTTCCCGACAATCTCGCGCCAGGTTTGCGCGAACAGCTCGGAAAGGTACGCCTGCTCCACCGGCGCGACCTGGCTGAGGGCTACGGGGAGGTTTCGCTCCCGAATGCGCTCTCCCGCAAGTACCCGCGCGCCGGCCTGGAATGGAGCTGGCAATTCGTGTTTCCGTCGGCGTATCGATCCGCCGATCCCGAGAACGGCGTCATCCGGCGCCACCACGTCTACCCGGACACGCTCGGACGCGGCGTGGCGAGCCCGTTGGACAGAATCGAACGGCCGCGGGATTCCCATGCATCCGATTGAACAGATTGCCGCGCGCATCCGCGCCATTCGCGGGCAGCGCGTGATCCTCGACGCCGATCTCGCCGCACTGTACGGCGTCGAGACACGGCGGCTGAACGAGCAAGTGCGCCGGAATCCCGCGAGATTTCCTTCCGAGTTCATGTTTCAGCTTACCGATCAGGAGCTTGGGCATTTGATGTCGCAAATTGCGATATCAAAGCCAGGCCGCGGCGGCCTGCGCAAGCGGCCCCTCGCGTTCACGGAACACGGTGCATTGATGGCCGCCACCCTGCTCAACTCCGCCGGCGCGATCCAGGTGTCGCTGCTTGTGATCCGCGCGTTTGTCGCCATGCGACGCGCCGTCCGTGCCGACGTGGCATTGCGCAGGCGGCTCGACGAGCTCGAGCGCAAGGTCGGGACGCACGACCGGACCATCGCGCAAATCTTCAACGCCCTTCGCCAGCTCACCGCGCCCCCGGAGCCGCAAAAACGCCGGCGCATCGGCTTCCTGTAGCAAAATTGCGTGCGGTCAAGGCGAAAGCCCGGGGATGCGCCTTTACAATACCGCCCATGAGCGTCCCCTTCTCCTGGGAATTTCCCTACGACTGGCCGCGCAAGCCGCTGTTCGCGAAGAACGTGGTCTGCACTTCTCAGCCGCTCGCCGCGCAGGCGGGCCTGCAGATGCTCTACGCCGGCGGCAGCGCGGTGGATGCGATCCTCGCCACCGCCATCACGCTGACGCTGGTCGAGCCGGTTTCCAACGGCATCGGCTCGGATGCCTACGCGATCGTCTGGGACGGCAAGAAACTGCACGGCCTGAATGCCTCGGGCCGCTCGCCCGCGGGCTGGTCGCCCGAATACTTCACCAAGTATGGCAAGGTGCCGGTGCGCGGCTGGGATTCGGTCAGCGTGCCAGGCTGCGTCGCGGCTTGGGACGACATGCACAAGAAATTCGGCAAGCTGCCCTTCGAGAAGCTCTTCGAGACGGCGATTCGCTACGGGCGCGAGGGCTTCATGGTGTCGCCGACGATCGCCAGGCAGTGGGCCGCGCAGACCCCGGAGCTCAAGGTGCAGCCCGGCTTCGCCGAGGCCTTCCTGCCGGGCGGCCGGCCGCCCACGACGGGCGAAGTGTTCAAGTGGGCCGACCACGCGGCGACGCTGGAGAAGATCGCCGCCAGCAGGGGCCAGGCGTTCTACTCGGGCGACCTGGCCGAGAAAATCGAGGCGCACGCGAAGCAGCACAATGCCGCGATGCGCGTCTCGGACCTCGCCGCGCACAAGAACGACTGGGTGGAGCTGCTGGAGATGGACTACCGCGGCTACACCGTGCATGAGATCCCGCCCAACGGCCAGGGCATCGTGGCGCTGATCGCGCTCGGCATCCTCGAGCACTTCGACATGAAGTCAATTCCGCTGGATTCGGCGGAGAGCTTCCATATCCAGATCGAGGCGCAGAAGCTCGCGTTTGCGGATGCGTTCGCCTACGTCGCGGACATCGACTACATGCCCTTCAAGCCCGGGAAGCTGCTGGATAAGGGCTATCTGGCGTCCAGGGCGAAATTAATCGATCGAAACAAGGCGCAACCCTTCTCCGCCGGGAAACCTCCGCAAGGCGGCACGGTCTATCTGACGGCGGCGGACGCCTCGGGAATGATGGTGTCGATGATCCAGTCGAACTACATGGGCTTTGGTTCGGGCGTGGTGGTGCCGGGCATCGGCGTGTCGCTGCAGAACCGCGCCGCCACCTTCGTGATGCAGGAAGGCCACCCGAACCGCGTCGGCCCGAAGAAGAAGCCCTACCAGACCATCATTCCAGGATTTGTGACCAAAGCGGGTCAACCCATCATGAGCTTCGGCGTGATGGGCGGAACCATGCAGCCGCAGGGCCACGCGCAGGTGATGGTACGCATCGCCGACTACGGCCAGAACCCGCAGGCGGCCTGCGACGGGCCGCGATTTCGCTGGGTGCAGGGCATGGATGTCAGCGTCGAAGACCACTTCCCGCCCGCCATCGTCGAGGGCCTGCGCGAGCGCGGCCACCGCATCGTCACGGTGGATGACTACAACCAGTTCGGCAGCGGCCAGATGATCTGGAAGATGGACGGCGGCTACCTCGCGGCGAGCGACCCCCGGCGCGATGGCCAGGCGGCAGGCTACTGAGGAACAGAAATGCTGAAGATCTGGGGACGCACGAATTCAGTCAACGTCAAGAAGGCGCTCTGGTGCCTGGATGAGCTCGGGCTCAAGTACGAGCGCAGCGACGCCGGCATGCAATACGGCGTGGTGAACACGCCCGAGTACCGCAAATTGAACCCGAACGGCCTGGTGCCGACCATGGACGAGGACGGCTTCATCCTCTGGGAGTCGCACAGCATCGTGCGCTACCTCTCGGCCAAGTACGGCAAGGGCGTGCTCTGGCCGATGGACGAACGCACACGCGCGGTCGCCAACCAGTGGATGGACTGGGCGTTCTCGTTCCAGGGCAGCGTGCGCGACGCATTCTGGAACCTGATCCGCGTGCCGGCGGAAAAGCGCGACATGAAAGCGGTCGAAGCCTCGCGCCTGAAGTCGGGCCAGATGGCGAAGATCCTCGACGCCG
Source organism: Betaproteobacteria bacterium (assembly GCA_025356085.1). GTDB lineage: Bacteria > Pseudomonadota > Gammaproteobacteria > Burkholderiales > SG8-39 > RBG-16-66-20. The sequence goes on along the minus strand of JANXUV010000095.1, from coordinate 34,934 downwards.
CGCTCGCCGACCGCATGTACGTCGCGGGCGTCTTTTCGATGGGCGACATCCCGATCGGCTGCGAAGTGCAGCGCTGGATGCGGCTGCCGATGGAGCGCCCGAAGCTGCCGAACCTGGAGGCCTGGTTCGAGCGCCTGTGCGCGCGCACGGCCTTCAAGAAGCACGTCGATATCCCGCTGACGTGAAAAAGATCGCCATCGTCACCGGTGGCGCGAGCGGCATCGGCCTCGCCTGCGCCGAGCGCCTGGCCGCCGACGGCATGACGGTCGTTATCGCCGACATGAACGAAAAAACGGGCGCCGAGCACGCGAAGCGAATTGCCGGCGATTTCATTCTGGCGGATTTGAGCCAGAGAAAAGGTTGCAAGCAACTCGTCGACGAGACGCTGAAGAAGCACGGTACCGTGCACGTGCTCGTCAACAACGCCGGCTACCAGCACGTCTCGCCGATCGAGGATTTCCCCGAGGACCAGTGGGAGCGCATGATCGCGCTGATGCTGACGGCGCCCTTCCTGCTCACGCGCTACTGCTGGCCGTCGATGAAGAAACAGAAATGGGGTCGCGTGGTGAACATCGGCTCGATCCATGCGCTGATCGCCTCGCCGTTCAAGGTCGGCTACATCGCCGCCAAGCACGGCCTGGTCGGTCTGACGCGCACCGCCGCGCTGGAAGGCGGCGAATTCGGCATCACCGTGAACGCGATCTGCCCGGCCTACGTGCGCACGCGCCTGGTGGACAACCAGATCGCCGACCAGGCGAAGGCCAACAATATGTCCCCCGCGGAGGTGATCGAGAAGATCATGCTCGCGCCCGCGGCGGTAAAGCGCCTGATCGAGCCCGTGGAAGTCGCCGGCTTTGTCTCCTACCTCTGCGGCGACGCCGCCGGCACCATTACTGGATCGGCGCTGACGATGGACCTCGGCTGGACCGCTCGCTAGCCGACAGGGTTTTCACCCTGGCGTAGAACTTTTCCAGGTCCCCTCCCTCTTCCGCCAGCAGTTTCTCGAAGGCGGGAACCAGCTGCGTATAGGTCGCGTAGGAGGCCAGCAACGCGTTGTTCGGTTCCAGGATCCTGAATTTCGAGTTCGATTCCAGCGCCTTCCGCAATTCAGCGAATTCCGCGTGCTTCCTTTCCCTCATGACTTCGGGTGGCAGCGGCATGCCATAGAGCGCCTTCAGGCGCACCCTCGATCGCGCCAGTTCCTCGAGGAATCTCCGGCTGGCTTCCTGCCCTTCGAAAAAGACCTTCAGGCCGGCGCCGCGCCCGGTCGCCGTCAGCCAGCGCCGCACGCCTTCGCGCTCGACCGCGACCGCGAAGGATTCGTTGAAAGTGGAATCGCCCTGGACGTACAGCAGCTGGTGCGCGAGCTCGTGGAAGATCAGCCGCGCAAGCTCCGCGTCCGGGTAGCGGATGAAGGTCGACAGCAGTGGGTCGTCGAAACGCCCGAGCGTGGAATAGGCCGGCACGCCGCGCAGGCTGACGTCGTTGCCCGCCGCGCGCAGGCGCGCCGCGTGCCGCTCGGCAGCTTCCTGGGTGAAGAAGCCGCGGTATGGCACGCAGCCGGCAACCGGGAAGCAGGACTCGAGCGGCTCCAGCGAGAACTCGGGCGCCGTCACCACGTTCCACACCACGTAGGGGCGCTCGAGGTCGGCATAACTGCGGTAGCTGCCGTTGTCGGGCAGCTTGAGTTCCCGGCTGGCGTAGTCGCGGATCGAGTGCGCAAGCTCCAGCCGTTCGCGCAGCAGCGGCGGGGTCGCCGGATCGGCGATCACCGCCGCCACCGGGTGCGAGCGCGCCATCATCGCCATCTGGCCGCCGACCGCCTGCGCATAGTAGGAGATCGTCTCGCAACCGCTGAGCGAAAAAGACGCCAGCAGGCTAAGCAGGATTTTTGCTGAACTTTCCATCGGACAGGAATGCGGCAACCTGGGCCGCGACTCTAGCCGATATCAGCATCGCGCTGTGGCCTGTCGGCAGCACCACGCGATCGGCCATGCCGTCCACTTCCGTTTCATCCAGGCCGACGACACCGTCATTTACGCCTGGCAGCGGCCCGAAGAGGCGCCCCAGCCCGAGCGGCAGCGTGCCGGCGACGACACCGAGTGCTTCGGGCCGGGCCCAGCGCGCTGCGCCGCCCTCGCGCCACAGTTGCTCGCTTTCGCCCAGGAACCAGCGTCCCCCGGGATAGCGGGCAAGGCGCCGGCCTGCGTAGCAGCCACGCACCGGCGTGCCGAGCAGCACCACGCGCCCGGCGGCGACCGGCGGCGGCCGGTTGAGCGCCTCCAGTATCACCAGGCCGCCCAGACTGTGACCGACGAAATGCGCCGGGCCGACCTCGCGCGCCAAGCGCGCGAGGCGTTCAGCATGCACTGCCAGCGGCCGCAGCGCGCCGAGGTAGGAGAAGGTATGGCAGCGGAAGCCGGCGCGACCCAGGCGCGCGGCAAGCGGCTGCATCACCACGCCCGGCACCCACAGGCCGTGTACCAGGATGACGTCGTGCATTCAGCTTTCTGAGGGGCTTACCGGGTCTGGCATGCGGGCTTTCATCATTCTGAAAGTCGCGCTCGCACGCACGACGGGATTTCCATTGGCAACCAGAAAACCATTGGCAGTCGCAGTGCGCGAGCCCGGGTTCAGCACCTTGACCTCGGACTGCACCCAGTCGCCAACATGGGCAGGCGCCAGATAGTCGATGGACAGATTGGTCGTGACGAAACTGCCGCTTTGCCGATCTGAGCCGCCGGCGACCACGCAGGCGTACCCGAGCGCCACATCCGCCAGCGTCGCCAGCAGCCCGCCGTGGCAGATGCCGCGCGAGTTGCAGTGCCGCTCCTCGATGCGCAGGCCGAGCGAAATGTCGTCGTCCTGGCGCCTGGAATAGAAAGGGCCGACCAGATCGTTAAAGGGATTGGGCTGCGGCCGTTGCACGCGGCTGAATCCTTCAGGTATGTCGCTCATGGTTGCGGGATTCTAACCAGCATCCAGATCCCGACCGCCAGCGCGGGCGCGGCGAACACCGAATAGGCGATGGCGTAGCTGCCGGCAAGCGCGAGCACGGCGTTGAACAGCAGCGGCGTCACCACCACGCCGAGGAAGGTGAAAAACAGCGCGCCTCCGGTCGCCGCGCTCGCGCGGCCCTCGGGCGCGAGGCGCGCGACTTCGGCGAGGAACACGCCGTTCCAGCCGACCGCGGTCGCGCCGAACGCCGAGGCGTAGATCAACAGCAGCCACGTCGGCCACTCGGGCCCGGCGGCGAGCGCCAGCAGGGCCGAGATGCCCATGCCGAGGCCGAGCAGCCCGAGCATGGTGCGCCGTTTCATCGCGCGGTCCGCGAGCACGCCCCACAGCACGCGCCCAATGACGCTCGCCACCTGCGCCACCGCCATCACCAGGCCCGCCAGCACCAGCGACAGCGCGAAACTCTCGACGAGAAAAGTGACCAGGTAGGTGACCAGCGTGATCTGCACGCCGCCGTAGACGACGCCGGTCAGGCACAGCTGGCGCAACCGCCGGTCGGCGAGCACCAGGCGCACCGGCGCCAATGCCGAGCGCAGCGAAACCGGCGCGCCCGGATCGAGATCATGGTCGTAGCGCGCGCGCACCGCGCCGATGGCAATCGCCAGCATCAGGCAGGCGGCGCCGATCGCCGCCGCGCCCCACTGCCAGCCGACAGCGAGGATCAGCACCGGGACCAGAGCACCGGCGAGTGCGCCGCCGGCCGGCACGCCCGTCTGCTTGATGGAAAAGATCAGCGAAAAATTTTTGGCCGGCGTGCGCACCAGGATCGCCGAACTGGCCGGCGTGGTCGGCCCGTAACCCAGGCCGACGACGAAGCCGCCAACCATCACCAGCGGCGGCCAGGCGCTCGCGGCGAGTGCGAGGCCGCAGCAGGCGAGCACCAGGCCCGCCTGGCTGACGCGGATCGGCCCGAAGCGCGCCACCCAGCCGCCGGCCGCCGCCGAGCCGACCATGCTGCCGAGGTAGGAGGCGGCGATGTAGTAGCCGACCGCCGCCGGCGAGACGCCGAGCGCGGGACCCGCTACCGGCGCCATCACCGGCGCGCAGTACACCGCCAGCGCCACCAGCGTCTGGATGGCAAAAGTAATGACGAGCGGAAAAGCTATCCGCGGCGCCGGCGGAGAAGCGCGCGGCGCTTCGCTCATTTAAGCGGCTTGCGCGCGTCCCAGGCCGGATACGCTTGCCATTTCGCCGTCGCGAGCGCCTCGGGCCAGATGATTTCGCGCCGCCCGCGCTGGACCTGCAGCAGCAACGGCTGCGCGGCGAGTTGCGCGCCGGTGCGATCGACCTTGTAGGCGCCCAGCAGGGTCTCGGTCTCCAGCGCCAGCAGCGCTTCGCGCAGCTTTTCCTGCTCGAACGAGGCGGCGCGCCGCACCGCCTCCTCCAGCACTTTCGCCGCCGCATACCCTTCGGCGGCGAGCGCACCGGGCTCCGCGGACCATTTTTTTGTGTAGGCCTGCGCGAACTCCGCATTGCCGCGGCTGCGCGCGCGGCGGTCGTAGGCGACGATGCCTACGGCGAATTCAGAATCCTGGCCCAGGCGCTTGATGAAGTCCGCCTCGGCCGCGCCCTGCGCGACGAAGAGGCGCGGCGCGTAGCGCAGCTTGCGAAAGCTCTTCACCATCCCGGCGGCGTCCTGCGGCAGTCCGAACGCTATCCACGCCTCGGCGCCGGCGGCGCGCGCTTTCTCCACCTGCGGCGTGAAATCGTCGGCGCCCGCCGAAAAGGTTTCCACCTCGGCGGCGGTGAACCCCTGCTTCACCGCTACGTCGTGCGCGCGCGCCGCCATCTCGCGCGACGAAGGGTCGTCGCGCGCAAACAGCACGATGCGCTTCAGGCCCTGCGCGCGGGCCAGGTCGAGCGCGACCGCGCCGTAGGCAGCCAGCGGCGTCCCCGTCTGGAATACGTAGCGGAAGCCCGGCTTCTGCACCACGCGCGATGAGCCGGTGACGTTGATCAGCACGTGCCGGCTGCGCTCGGCGGCTGCGGCGGCGCCGAGCGTAGCAGCGGAGCCGAACGGTCCGATCAGCAGTTCCGCCTTGTCTTCGCGGATCAGTTGCTCGTAGAGCTTGCCGGCGTCCATCGATTCCGAGCGGTCATCCAGCAGATGCAGCTCGACGGGGCGCCCGTTCAGGCCGCCGCCCGCGTTGACCTCCTCCTGCCACAGCAGCAGCGCCTTCTTCAGGTCGGCCGCGAGATCGGCGAGGATGCCCGACTGCGGCACCACCGCCCCCACGACGACGGGCTGCGCGAGCACGGGCGTCGCGGAAAAAAGGAGCGCGAGTAAGAGCTTTCTCATCCGGTCTGCAAGTTAAGCTGTGGGAAAATCCCCGTCAAGGATGACGCAAAACAAAATTCTCGGAGCGCTTGCCGCGATTGTCGGCGAGAAGAATGTCCTCGCCAGCGAAAGCGGCGTCGCGCCCTACCTGACCGACTGGCGCAAGCAGTTCAGTGGTCCGGCGGTCTGCGTGGTGCGCCCGGGCAGCACCGCCGAGGTCGCCGGCGTCGTGCGGCAATGCGCGCAGGCCGGCGTGGCGCTGGTGCCGCAAGGCGGCAATACCGGGCTGTGCGGCGGCTCGGTGCCGACGGGCGCGCGCCCGGAGATCGTGCTGTCGCTTTCGCGCATGAACCGCATCCGCGAACTGGATGCGCTCAACAACACCGTCACCGCCGAAGCCGGCTGCGTGCTGGCCGAGGTGCAGCGCGCCGCGGGCGAGGCCGGCCGCCTGTTCGCGCTGTCGCTCGCCGCGGAAGGCAGCTGCCAGATCGGCGGCAACCTGTCGACCAACGCCGGCGGGGTCAACGTGCTGCGCTACGGCAATGCGCGCGACCAGGTGCTCGGCCTGGAAGCGGTGCTGCCCGACGGACGCGTATGGAACGGCCTGCGCGGCCTGCGCAAGGACAACACCGGCTACGACCTGAAGCAGCTGTTCATCGGCGCCGAAGGCACGCTCGGCGTCATCACCGCCGCGGTGCTCAAGCTGCATCCCAAGCCGAGCGCCTCGGCGACTGCGTGGATCGAAGTGGAGAATCCGCAGCGTGCAGTGGAGCTGCTGAGCCACCTGCGCAATGCCTGCGGCGACCGCTTGACTGCATTCGAACTGCTGTCGCGCAGCTGCGTCGATGCCGTACTCGCCCATCGCCCGCGGATTCGCGATCCGCTTCCGGGGACGGCCTGGGCCGTGCTGGTGCAGTTGGGCGACAGCGGGTCCGACGACGCCTTGCATGCCCTGCTCGAACACGCATTGGGCAGCAGCGCGGCGCCAAACGCAGTGATCGCAAAAAACGATGCGGAAGCGAAGGCGCTCTGGTCCATCCGCGAAACGGTGCCCGAGGCGCAGTTCTCCAACGTCAAGCACGATATTTCAGTGCCGGTATCGAAAGTCCCGCAGTTCATCGAACGCGCCGGCGCGAAGCTCGCGGCGGCGTATCCGCAGGCGCCCATTTTCTGCTTCGGCCACGTCGGCGACGGCAACCTGCACTTCAATGTCGGCGACGCGGCCCTGCTCGCGCGCCGCGATGAGGTCAGCCGTCTGGTCTATGAAATCGTGGATGCGCTCGGCGGGTCGATCTCGGCCGAGCACGGCCTGGGGCAGCTCAAGCGTGAAGAAATCACGCACCACAAACCGCCGATCGAGCTTGAGCTGATGCGCGCCGTGAAGCGCGCTCTTGATCCGCAGGGGTTGATGAACCCCGGCAAGGTCGTCTAGGCTATTTGTTGCGTACCGCCATGTCCTTCGCACGCTCGGCGAGGCCGGCCAGCAGCGAGGCGCCGAACGCCGGGCTGGTCTTCACCAGGTGCAGGAACGCGATGCGGTTGATCGCCAGCAGCTTGCAGTCGGTTTCAGCCACCGCCGTGGCGGCGCGCGTCGATTGGTCGACCAGCGCCATTTCGCCGAACACCCCGCCGGCTCCCGCGCGCGCCACCAGCCCGCCCTTGATGGAGATCGCGACCTTGCCCTCCAGCACCACGTACATGAACGCGCCGCCGGTGCCTTCCTGCATGATCACCTTGCCGGCCGGGTAGAGCACCGGCTCCTGGCCGCTCATCAGATTGACCAGCCCCGCCAGCAGCTTCTTGTCGAAGATCGCCGATTCCCCGGCCACGCCGGCGTGCAGCGAACCGCTCGCGCGCAGCCGCGTGATGGTGCTGCGCAGACGATTGTTCATGATGCTCATCAGCATCAGCGCGAATTCCGGCTTGTGCTGCAGCGCCTGCTGGAACTGCTTTTCGTCCAGCCCGATCACCGTGCATTGGGTCTTCGCCCGGGCGGTCGCGGTACGCGCCGCCTGCGCGATTACCGCCATTTCGCCGAAGGTTTCGCCCGCCCTGACGCCGCCGATGACCTGCTTCTGAGCGATCATCTCGATTTCACCGAGGATCAGCACGTACATCTTCGGGCTCTTGAACAGGCCGCCCTTGTCGTCCTCCGAGAAAAGCACCGCGCCGGCCTCGAAGCTCTCGGGCTTGCCGGCGGACTTGAAAAACTCCATCGCCACCGCCGCGTTGTAGACCGGGGGCGGCGGCGGCGCGGCCGGCTCGGCGGCCGGCTTCATCGGCGAAGTGCTGGAAAAGTCGAGATCGCTCATGACTGAGCCGTAATCCTACCCTCTACGGAAGGTGGGTGCGGGTAGCCGCTCGATCATGACATTGACGCAGGCAGGCAGGCCCGTCCTGGCCGCCCTCGCGAGCGCGGGCGCGAGATCGGCGGGCCGCTCGACGTGCTCGCCGTGCGCGCCGAAAGCGGCTGCCACCCGGTCGTAGCGCGTCGGCAGCAGGTCCAGCCCCCGCGCCCTGGCCGCGCCGTAGCTGCGCAGCTGGATCTGGTACTCCGCGTTCCAGCAGCTGTCGTTGCCGACTACCGCGACATAGCCGAGCTTTTCGCGCACGGCGGTGTCGATCTCCGAGGAATGAAAGCCGAAAGTGCCGTCGCCCAGCATCGCCACCACGGCCGATCCGGGCAGCGCGAGTTTCGCCGCCGCGGCAAAGGGCAGCGCGGAGCCGATCGAGCCCGCCACGCCGTTGATGACACGGTGCGGCGCCGTCACCGTGGCCTGCGACCACTGGCCGAATTCACCGCCGTCGGCCACCAGCACCGCCTCCGGCGCATCGAGCAGCTTCTGCACTTCGCGCCCCACCTCCACCGGATGCAGCGGGCCGCCGGGCTTCGAAGCAAGCGTCTTCCATGCCGCGGGCCGGAACGCGATTGCCGAACGAACCTCGTCCAGCCAACCGCTCTTGCTCCAGTTGCCGGCTCCCGCTGATATCGGTCCGCCGTCGGTTTCGATCACGCGGCAGCCGCCGGCGAATGCGGCGCCGAATCTGAGAGTGAAATCCTTTCGCTTCCCGGCCAGCACGACGACATCCGCGGCCGCAAGCATCTCGGCAAGCAATCCCTGGCCTGGATCGTTCACACCGCGCGGGCTTTCCATGACGATGCACGGGACGCCCGTCGCTTCTTCAAAGCTGCGCAGGGCGGCGCGGCCGCGCGCATTGCCGGATGCCGGGCCGGCGATCAACAGCGGTTTCCTCGCTTTTTGCAGCCCCTGCAGGGCTTCTGCACTCACGCCCCGGGAAATCGCTTCAGGAGAAAAAGCTTCCCTGGGCGGCAGATCCGCACCCAGCTGCGCTTCCAGCAGGTCGGACGGCAGCGACAGGTGGACGGGGCCCGGCCGGCCGGACGCTGCCGTGCGCATCGCACGCGCGAGATCGGCACCCAGGCTTGCGGCCGATTGAACCGTCCAGGAGGCCTTGCTGGCGGGCGCCGCCATTTCGGCCTGCGCCATTTCCTGGAAGGCGCCTCTGCCCAGCTCATTGGTCGGGGCATGGCCCGAGAGCAGCACCACGGGCGATTCCGCCGCCAGCGCCGTATAGAGCGCGGACACCGCGTTGGCGTGGCCCGGCCCGCCGGTCACCAGCGCCACGCCCACTTCGCCGGTCAGGCGCCCCCAGGCATCGGCCATGTGCACCGCAGCGGCCTCGTGGCGCACGTGGATCAGCGGCAGCTTCGCGTCCAGCGCGGCATCGAACAGCGGCATCACGTGGTTGCCCGACAGCGCGAACACATAGCGCGTGCCGGCGCGTGCCAGGCCGCGCGCGATGAGGTCCGCGCCCCGCGCTTTCATATTCACTACTGCCGGATGCCCAGCGTGGTGATGAGCTTGTCGTAGAGGTCAAACTGCTCATGCACGTACCGTTCGGTGTCGGCGGGCGAGCGGATCGCCGGGATGCCGCCGATCCTGGCGATGCCGGCGAGCCATTCCGGATCCTTCGACACCGCGGCGAGCGCCGCCGTCCAGCGCTCGATCACCTCCTTCGGCATTCCGGGCGGGCCCATCAGCGCGGTCCAGCCGACGACTTTCTCCATGCCAGGCACGCCGGCTTCGCGCGCGGTGGGAACGTCGGGCACTTCGGCCAGCCGCTCAGGCGTGGTGACGAACAAGCCCCTCAATGCGCCGGCGCGGATCTGCGACACCAGGGTGGTGGCGTTGTTGCAGGCGAACTGCACCTGGCCGCCGAGCACCGCGGTGGTCACTTCGCCGCCGCCCTTGTAATGGATGCCGATCGCGGCGTCCGGCTTAAGACCCGCGAGCGACATCATGTACTGCGAGGCCATGTTCTGGCTGGTACCGGCGCCGGCGGTGGAGAAGTTCAGTTTTCCGGGATCCTTGCGAATCGCCGCGTTGAGATCCTGCACCGTCCTGATCTGCGAATCCGCTTTCACTACGCAGATATAGGGATTGAGCTCGAGCAGCGACAGCATGGTGAACTCGTTCCACTTGTACGGCGACTTGGACTCCAGCGCCGGAAAGATGGCGTGCGTGGCGATTCGCGCGATCAGCAGGGTATAGCCGTCGGGCGCCGCGGTGCGGACGCTCATGGTGCCGATGGAGCCCGAGGCGCCGACGCGGTTGAGCGGCACGAAGCTGGCGTTATTGAGGTACTTGGCGGCGTGCTGCGCGAGCAGCCGGCCGGAGAGGTCCGAGTCGCCGCCCGCGGCGAACGGGATTACCAGCGTGACCGGCTTGGCGGGGTATTGCGCGTCAGCTGAAGTGAAAACACCCAGCGAAATGAGCAGCGCTAACCATAGTTTCATCGGCCTACTCCCGGTATTCTTTAACTGATGAACAAGCCTAGCATGCCCCCCGCAACGATCTCCGGCCCCTCGGTCTGGTACGGACGTGACTTGCGGCCGCGCACGGATTGGATCCGGACCTTCAGCGCCGCCGAGCTTGCCGAACTGGATGCGGCGGTGCGCAGTTTCAAGAAGAGCGGCGCGCCGCTCGCCGACATATCGCCGGCGAACTTCGCGCTGCCCGCCCTCGGCAAGACGCTGGGTGCGATCCTCGCCGAACTGCTCGAGGGCCGCGGCTTCGCCATGATGCGCGGTTTTCCGGTGGCGAGTTACACGCGCGAAGAGCAGGCGATCGCCTACCTTGGCATCGGCGCCTGGTTCGGGCGCGCGCGCTCGCAGAACGCCAAGGGCCACCTGCTCGGCCACGTCAAGGATCTCGGCCTCGAAATCACCGACCCGAAGGTGCGCTACTACCAGACCAGCCGCAAGCTCGAGTACCACACCGATTCGGTGGACGTGGTGGGACTGCTGTGCCTGAAAACGGCGAAGACGGGCGGCGAGAGCTTCATCGCCAGCTCGATGACGCTCTACAACGAAGTGCTGGCGCGCCGGCCGGACCTGCTGCCGGCGCTGTTCGAGCCGTTCGCGACCGACCGGCGCGGCGAAGTTCCCGAGGGCATGCAGCCCTGGTTCGACATGCCGATCTTCCACTGGCATGCGGGGCAGCTGAGCTGCATCTACGTGCGCCAGTACATCGAGTCTGCGCAGGCGCTGTTTGCGCAGGCGAAACGCCTGACGCGGGCGCAGGTCGAAGCCATGGACCTGCTGGACCAATTGGTGAACGACCCGCAGATCCATCTTTCGATGGCGTTCCTGCCGGGCGACATGCAGTTCCTGCACAACCACCAGATCCTGCATTCCAGGAACGATTTCGAGAACTGGCCGGAACCCGAACGCCACCGGCACCTGCTGCGCTTGTGGCTCGCGCCGGCGGCGGCGCGGCCGCTGCCGGAAATTTTCGCGCCGCGCTACGGCAGCGTCGCGCCCGGCGAGCGCGGCGGCATCGTGGTCAGCGGAACGAAGCCGAAAGTGCCGCTCGAGGCTGAGTAGGCAGGCCACCGGGCGGCAGCAGGGCGAAAATCGCCTGGCGCGCCGCATCCTGTGTCCAGTCGTATCCGCCGATCACCGTGTAGCGGATCCTGCCGTCGGGCCCCACCAGGAAGCTCACCGGCAGCACGCGCGTGCGCCAGGCTTTCGCCGTCGCGCTGTCGCGGTCGAGCAGCACCGGAAAATCCAGCCGCACCTGCTCCATGAAACGCCGGATGCGCGGCTCGGTCTCGGCCAGGTTCACCGCCAGCACCGCGAACGGCTGCGCGGCCAGCGACGCCCGCAGCCGGTTGATCGAAGGCATCTCCTCGCGGCAGGGTTCGCACCAGGTGGCCCAGAAGTTGATCAGCACCACTTTGCCCCGGTAGTCCTCGAGCGTGTGCGGCCGGCCATCCAGGTCCTGCAGGGCGAGCGGCGGCGTCGCGCCCCCGGTCCAGGGCCGCAGTTGCTGCGCGACGGCCAGCGTCGCGCAGCAGGACAGTATCAAACCCAGGAGGATGCGAATCACGCGGAACTCAATCCAAATCCGCCCGCTCTCCCAGCAGCGCCCTGCGAAACCGGGACTTGAGCAATCCCCCGTCACGCGGCGGCAGGACCAGCGGCAGCTTCTCGGCGATCACCTTTACCAGGGCGAAGACGGGACCGGGCTGAGACCAGGCGAAAGCGCGCAGCGACCCCAGCTGCGCACGGCTTCGAATCTGCCTGGTCGCGCGAAAGCCGCAGGCCTTGGCCACTTCGGCGATGTTCACGCCCGCCGCGGTATGCGTGCGCTGCATCCCGGTTTCGCCGTAGCGCTCGTTGTCGATCACCACCACCGCGAGATTGCGCGGCTTCTGCACCCCGATGGTGGCGAGCGAACCCAGCCCCATCAGCATCTCGCCGTCGCCGGTGAGCACCAGCACGCGGCGTTTCGGCTGCGCGAGCGCCAGGCCCAGGCCGAACATCGCGGCATTGCCCATCGCCCCCCACAAGGGAAAGTTGAACGGAGAATCGCCCGCCGCGGTAATGTCCCAGGCAGTCGACCCTAGTCCCGCCACGACTAAAAGATCTTTTCTGTTTTTCAAAAGAATTTCCACAACATTCCTGCGATGCAGTGTCGTTTTCATCGGGCGGACTGTTCCTGAAAGCTCTTGATGCCGATGACGGCCTGCGAAATCAGCACCGCAACCGCCTGGTAGCTGCCGAAAGCGAGGCGTGCCGCTGCGTCAACCGTGGGCGCGATGTCCCCGGCGCTATTCGCTTCGTGGACCACGACGCCCATCGCTTCGAGCACCGCGGGCGTCGCCTGCCCCATCGGCACCTGCCAGGGATTGATTTCGCCCTTCTGGCCGCGCATGGTGATCAGCATCAGCAAGGGAAAGCGGCATTCGCTCACCGTGCCGAGGTTATTGATGCAGTTGCCGACGCCGCTGGATTGCATCAGCAGCGCGCTGCGCACCCCACCCAGCCACGCGCCGCATGTGAGACCGATGCCCTCCTCCTCGGTGCTGAGGACCACCGCGCGCATTTCCTTGTCCGCCAGGCAGAGTTCGATCAGGCGCTTGTGGCCCCCGTCCGGGACGTAGGCGACCTGGCGCACGCCGGCATCCTTGAGGGTTTTGTAGATCTGATCGGGCCAGGAATCGTCGATGCGCTTCATCTCACCGTTACCTCCACTTTCTGCGCGGCATTGTTGCCGAATCCCGTGACGTCCCAGGGCGGTTCCAGCGGCTGCACCGCGCCGCTGGCATCGGTGGCGCGGCAGCGCAGTTCATGCGCGCCTTTTGCCGCCAGCCAGCGTGCAGTCCAGCGCCGCCAGGCATGCGGGCCCGCCGAAGCCTCGAGCTTCGCATCCTGCCACGCGCCGTCGACGGCAACTTCGACGCGTTTCACTTCTCCGTCGCCAGACCAGGCGCGGCCGAGGAGTTCGACCATGCCTGCCTCCACCGTGCGGCGGCGGCCGAAGTAATCCGGTATGCCGGGGGGGACCATCAGCGAATTGACGCGCATCCGGGTACAGGGCATGCCCTTCTCCCCCGCCACGCTGCGAAAGTGATAGCTCAGCGCCTGCTGCACGCCGTCGAAGGCGCCGTCGATGGCTTCGATGCGCTCCAGCCATTTCACGCTCGCCATGCCGTACCAGTCCGGCACCACCAGGCGCAGCGGCGCCCCGTGCTGCGGCAGCAAGGGCGCGCCATTCATGGCGTAGGCGAGCACCACGTCATCGCGCATCGCTTCCTCGGGTGTCAAGCTGCGCGAATAGCTGTGCTCGATCCCGCGGTCGAAGCCGCGGTCTGCACCATGGAAAACGATTTCCCGCACTGAAGGTTTTATTTTTGATTCATTCAACAAAATAGACAATGAGACCCCTGTCCATTCCGCCGTCGAAACCCCCTCTTCCATCCAGGGCATCGACGGATAGCGCGGCGAAGTCTGGCCGCGCCCGTTGCCGGCGCATTCCATGGTCATGCGCACCGTTCTGGAGGGCATGCGCCGCAGTTCCTCCAGGCCGAAATCCCGTGGACGGGACGCCAGCCCCTCGATGCGCAGCATCCACGAAGCCGTCTCCAGCGCCGGAATATCGAAATGGATCAGCAGGTAGTGCAAGCCCGCGGGCGTGAGGTCGTAGCGCAGCGCCTCCAGCGGCATGCCGCTGTTGCGCGTTGCGAGCGCGACCTCCTCCTGCGTGTAACGCCCGACAATCGGCGCCCTGCGCTTCTCCGCCATGCCGCGCCGATTATAGAATGCGGGCAGATGAAGATCGCACAGTTTCTCGATTCCCTGCCGCGCGGCGATCTCTGGGTCTTCGGCTACGGTTCGCTGATGTGGTCGCCGGGCTTTCGCTGCACCGAGAAACGGACTGCCCTGGCGTACGGGTACCATCGCGCGCTCTGCATCCTCTCGAGCCGTTATCGCGGCACGCCGGAGAAGCCGGGCCTGGTGATGGGCCTGTGCCGCGGCGGCTCCTGCTGGGGCATCGCGTTCCGGGTGCCTGCGATCGGCGTGCGACGCGTGCTGACGGCGCTCTGGAAAAGGGAAATGCTCAACAAGGTGTACAAGCCGACGCTGATCCCGGTCACGGTGTCACCCGGCCGCCGCATCCATGCGCTCGCTTTCGTCGCCGATACCGCGCACCGCCAGTTCGTCAGGGAACTGGACCTGCACGGCCGCGCGCAACTGGTGGCGCAGGGCATCGGCCAGCGCGGCCGCTGCGTGGACTACATCCGCAATACGCTGGAGCACATGCTGGCGCTGGGGGTAAACGATCCGCACCTGGCGAAGATCCTCGACCTGGCGCTGGATCTCTCCCCTGAAGGCAAACGGCCATGACGACAACGCTCTGGCCGGCAAGGCTGCATCACCTGCGGCGCGACAGCACGGAGCCGGAGCGCCTCGCGCACTGGTACGGCGAGCTGCTCGGCGACCGCGTCGAACCGCTGGCGAACGGCGAGTGGCTGGTGCAAGGGCATGCGCGCCGCCTGATCGTGGGCCGCGGCGCACAGGGCGCGGTGCCCTGGATCGCGCTGGCGATGAAAGACGCGGCGCATCTGGCGGGCCATGCCGCGGCGCTGGACCAGCTGGGCGTGCCGCGCGCCCCATCGCCAACGCCGCTCTTCCTCGATGGAGCTTTCTCGGTGACCGATCCCGATGGACGGCGCGTGGTGTTCGGCCTGCCGGTACGCGTCTCGGGCATCCAGGGCGCGATGCACGCGCGCCTGCAGCACTTCGTCTGCGCGAGCGCCCGTTTGCCGGAACTGCTCGCGTTCTACCGCGACCAGCTGGGTGCGCGCGAGTCGGACCGGGTGCTGGATGGCGAAGACCTCGCCGCCGTTTTCCTGCGCTCCGATCCCGAACACCACAGCTTCGCGGCCTTTCGCGCGCCCGAGTCGCGCCCGGACCACCACTGCTACGAAACCAGCGGCTGGATGGACATCCGCGACTGGGGTGACCGCATGGCAAAGCTGCGCATCCCCCTGTGGTGGGGTCCCGGCAGGCACGGGCCCGGCAACAACCTGTTTTTCATGGTCGAGGACCCCGACGGCCACAAGGTGGAGTTCTCCGCGGAGCTGGAACTGATGAAGGAAGACACGGAATTCCGCACCTGGCCCCACGAGCAGCGCACCCTTAATCTCTGGGGCTCCGCCTGGATGCGGAGCTAACTGTTTTCCTTCATTCGCAGAAGCGCTTTTTCAAGCAATGCGCGGCGCGTTCCAAAATTCAGCCGCACATATCCCGGCGCGCCGAACTGCGCGCCCGGCGACATCGCGACGCCGTGCTTGATAAAGTGCTGATACGGATCCGCCACGCCCAGCCCTGACGCATCGATCCACGCGAGATAGGTTGCTTCGACGTGCGCCATCTTCAGGCCCGGCATCGAAGCCACGCGCTTTTCCACCAGATCCCGGTTGCTCCGCAGGTACGCAAGCTGCGCCTCCAGCCATCCGCCGCATTCGCGGTAAGCGGCAAGCGCCGCTTCGTAGGCGAATACCGAGGCATCGTGCACGGTCGCGTGATGATCGGAGGAAAAAGCGCGGCGCAATTCGGGATCTTCAATGATGGCGAAGGCGCAGCCCGCGCCCGGGAAGCCGAAAGCCTTGTTGGGCGAGATCAGCGTCACCGTGCGGCGGCAGGTTTCGCGCGAGACGCTGGCGATCGGCACATGCGGCTTGCCCTCGTCGAGAAGGATATCCGCGTGGATTTCGTCCGAGCAGATGACGAGGTCGTACTTTTCCGCAAACGCCGCCAGCCGGGACAATTCCGCGCGCGTGAAGATGGTGCCGCCGGGATTCTGCGGATTGCACAGCATCAGCAGGCGGGAATTCGACCGCGCCGCCGCGGCGAGCGCGTCCTCGTCCCAGACCCAGCGCCCATTCGACAGCACCAGCGGCACGTCGGTGTTCGCGCGCCGCGCGAGTTCCAGCGATCGCTTCAGATGCTGGTACACCGGAATCGGCGCCAGCGCATGCTGGTCCGCGCGCAAGCAGTGCCGCGCCGCCAGGTGCAGCCCTGGAACCACGCCGGACACGAATACCACCCAGCCGGGCTCGATGCGCCAGCCGTAGAGGCGCTGCATGCGCTCCACCACCACGTCGCGCAACTCGGCCGGCGGCGCGCTGTAGCCGAACACGCCGTGCGCGGCGCGGCGCGCGATCGCATCCAGCACGGCCGGCGGCGCGCGAAAGTCGGTGTCGGCGACCCACAGCGGGATTATCTGTTCCGGAAACTTCTCCCAGCGTGTGCTCCAGCTGCCGCGCCGTTCAATGACCTCGTCGAAATCGTACGCCATCAGTCCAGGCGCGCGACGATGCCCTGCAACGCGCTGGACGGCGCGGGATAGCGCTCCAGCACCAGCGGGTCGTGGCCGGGAATGATGTGCGCGGGCGAGTCGGCGAGTTCGCGCAGGCGCGCATAGCCCTCGACCATATCGGCGACGTTGAAGACGATCGGGAACGGCCGCACCTGCTCCATGTTGGCGTAGAAGTGCGAGGCGTCGGAGGCGAGCACCACCCAGCCGCGCCGCGTCGCCACCCGCACCACCTGCAGGCCCATAGTGTGGCCGCCGATGAAGTGCAGCGAAACGCCGGGCTCGATGTCGGCGTCGCCGTCGTGGAAGCGGACGCGGCCGGCGAAGTTGCCGCGCACCATGCCGACAACGTCCTCGACGTCGAAGGCGCCGCTGAACACGGGCTTTCCCATGTGCCGCCCGGTCGCGTAGTTCATTTCCTTGTCCTGCAGGTGAAAGGTTGCTGCCGGGAACAGGTCGAAATTGCCGACATGGTCGTAGTGCAGGTGCGTGATCACCACGTCCTTGATTTTTTTTGCATCCACCTTCAACAAGCCCAATCCCAGCGTCGGGCAGCGCAGGTGATCGCGCTGGCGCCGTGCCGCCACCGCTGCCGAGAACCCGGTATCGACCACGATCTCGCAGCCTTCGCCGCGGATCAGCCAGACGAAGTAATCCAGCGGCATGGGACCATCGTGAGGGTCTCCGCCGATAAAATTCTCGGACGCGCGCCGCGCGTGGTGCGCGTACTTGATCGCGTAGACCTCATATACATCACGCTGCGGCACATTCACTTGAAGGTGATCTTCCCGAATTTCCGTTTGCCGACCTGCACGACCACTGTTGTGCCGCTGCCGAACTTCAGCGACTTGTCCGACAGGCGTTCGCCGTCGATCTTCACGCCTCCCTGCTCGATCACGCGCTGTGCCTCCGTGACGCTAGGCACAAAACCCGCGAGTTTCAGCGCCTGCGCGATCTGCGTGCCGCCGGGCAGTTCATGAATCTGCATTTCAGTCGGAATCTGTCCGAACGCCTCGTCGGCCTGTTTGGCAGCTTCGGCGGAATGGAAGCGCGCGACGATCTCTTTCGCAAACAGGACCTTGACCTCGCGCGGATTGCGTCCGGCATCCACTTCCTTCTTCCACGACCGCACGGCCTCAACGGATTCGAAGGACAGCAGCTCGATGTAGCGCCACATCAGCTCATCGGAGATGCGCATCAGCTTGCCGAAGATTTCCTTGGCCGGCTCGGCGATGCCGATGTAGTTGCCGAGGGACTTCGACATCTTCTCCACGCCGTCAGTGCCCACCAGCAGCGGCATGGTCAGGATGCACTGCTGTTCCTGGCCGAAGTCCTTCTGCAATTCGCGCCCGACCAGCAGGTTGAATTTCTGGTCGGTGCCGCCCAGTTCGACGTCGGCCTTCATCGCCACCGAGTCGTAGCCCTGCATCAGCGGATAGAGCAGTTCGTGCACCGCGATCGGCTGCCTGTTTTTGAATCTTTTATTGAAGTCATCCCTCTCCAACAGGCGCGCGACCGTATAGCGGGCGGCAAGCCGGATCATGCCCTCGGCGCCGAGCTTGTCCGACCATTCCGAGTTGAACATCACCTGCGTCTTTTGCGGATCGAGGATCTTCCCCATCTGCGCCTGGCAGCTTTTGGCGTTCTCCAGGATCTGCTCGCGCGACAGCGGCGGCCGCGTCTGGTTCTTGCCGGTCGGGTCGCCGATCATGCCGGTGAAGTCGCCGATCAGGAATTGCACCTGGTGGCCGAGCTCCTGGAAATGGCGCAGCTTGTTGATCACCACGGTGTGGCCGAGGTGCAGGTCGGGCGCGGTCGGGTCCAGGCCGAGCTTGATCCTGAGCACGCGCCCGGTCTTAAGTTTGCGGAGCATTTCCTCCTCGACGATCAGCTCGTCGCAGCCCCGCTTGATGCGCGCCAGTGCTTCAGTTATGTGCTCGGAACCATGCGCCATGCGTGCTAAACTTCCCAAGTATCTGAATATCAGGGGATTCTAGCCGAATGAGACGATTTACGCCGCTGCAGCGTGCCGCGGGATTGTGTGCCTTTGCGGTTTCGGGCGCGGTCGTGGCCGTCGTCAGCATCGTGCCGGCGACCGACGCTGAACTGCTGATCGCCAAAGCCGCAGTGCTGGAGCCGGTGGAGATCCGCGCCGGCGAGGCGCTGCTGCAGTCGCCCGCGACCTATGTGCGCGAAGAGCGTTTCCAGCGCGGCGACACGCTGCCCGCATTGCTCGCGCGCCTGGCGATCGGCGAAACCGACGCGCGGAAGTTGCTGCGCCAGCGCGAAATGCGCCTGCTGCGGCCGGGCGCCAGCATCGTCGCCGAAGTGCGCGCCGGGGGCGAACTGGTCTGGCTCGGCTTCGCCGCTTCCCGCGACACCGAGGTGCGCATCGAGCGCGTCGGCCAGAGCCTGGCGGCGACCGAGCGCCGCGCCAAGGTGGAGACGCGTACCGAATTGAAAACCGCGCTGATCCAGTCGTCGCTGTTCGGCGCGGCAGAAGCGGCCGGCATCCCGGACGCGGTCGCGATCCAGCTGGCCGACGTATTCGGCAGCGACATCGATTTTCTCCGCGAGCTGCGCCAGGGCGACCGCTTCTCGGTGCTCTACGAGATGCATGAGGTGGACGGCCGGCCGCTGCGCGCGGGACGCGTGCTGGCGGCCGAGTTCGTCAACCAGGGACGCAGGCTGCGCGCGGTCTGGTTTTCAGACGGCTATTACGCTCCCGACGGCAAGAACATGCGCAAGGGATTGCTGCGCTCGCCGCTCGAGTTGTCGCGCGTGAGTTCCGGATTCGGCGTGCGCATGCATCCGTTCCTGCAGACCTGGCGCGCGCACCAGGGCGTGGACTACGCGGCGCCGACGGGCACGCGGGTGCGCGCCGTCGGCGACGGCGTGGTCGAGTTCGCCGGCCGGCAGGGCGGCTACGGCAATATGGTCGTCGTGCGCCACGACAACCAGGTGGCCACGGTCTACGCGCATCTGAACGCCTTCGGGCGCGGCATTCGCAAGGGCGCGCGTGTCGCGCAGGGCGATACCGTGGGCGCGGTGGGCCAGACCGGCTGGGCGACCGGACCGCACCTGCACTATGAATTCCGCATGGCGGGATCGGCGCGCAACCCGCTTTCCGTCCCCCTCCCCGCAGGCACCGCGGTCGCGCACCACGACATGGTTGCCTTCCGCGCGCGCGCCCAGGCGCTGATGACGCAGGTCAATCTCGTCGCCAACAATCAGACGATCCAGGTCTCAGCGCTGGAGTGAGCATGGAGATTTACATCGGCCTGATGTCGGGTACCAGCCTCGACGGGGTCGATGCGGTGCTGGTGGACCTTGCGGGCCTGAAGCCCCGGCTGATTGCCGATTCCCACGTTCCCTTCGATGCCCCGTTGCGGCGCGAGTTGCTGGCGCTGAACACACGCGGCGACAACGAGATCGAACGCGCCGCGCTGGCCGGCAACGCGCTGGCGAAACACTACGCCGCCGCGGTTGCCAGCGTCCTGGCGGGATCGAATACGCCCTCCGCCGCGGTACGCGCGGTCGGCTGCCACGGCCAGACGGTGCGCCACCGGCCCGAACGCGGATACACCACGCAGATCGGCAACCCGGCGCTGCTGGCCGAGCTGACCGGCATTCGCGTAGTCGCCGATTTCCGCGGCCGGGACGTCGCCGCCGGCGGCCAGGGCGCGCCGCTGGTGCCGGCCTTCCACGCGGCGGTGTTCGCGGACGCGGCCGAAGACCGCGTCGTGCTCAACCTGGGCGGCATCGCCAACCTGAGCTTCCTGCCGCGCAGCGGCGGCTCGTCAAACACGTCAAACGCGATCGGTTTCGACAGCGGTCCGGGCAATTGCCTGCTCGACCTCTGGGCCGCACGGCACCTCGGCCTGCCGCACGACGCCGATGGCGGCTGGGCGGCGGCGGGCAAGGCCATCCCCGCCCTGCTCGAGCGACTGCTGCAGGAACCTTATTTCGCGGCGGCGCCGCCGAAGAGCACCGGCCGCGACCTGTTCAACGAAGCCTGGCTGCTTGGCATGCTGCGCGGCGGCGAGGAACCGCAGGCGGTGCAGGCGACGCTTCTGGAATTCACTGCCCGCGGCGTGGCGGACGCGCTCGCGCGCCATTGCCGCGGCGCGCGGCGCGCGATCGTCTGCGGTGGCGGGGCGAAGAACGGCGCGCTGATGCGGCGGCTCGAGCAACTCGCAGCGCCGGCGACGCTCGAGACGAGCGATCGCCATGGCATCGATCCTCAACTGGTGGAGGCGGCGGCGTTTGCCTGGCTGGCGAAGCGCGCGCTGGAGGGCTTGCCCGGCAACCTGCCCACGGTCACCGGCGCGCGGGGCGCGCGCGTACTAGGGGCGATCTACCCAGCCTAGGCCGAGAACGAAGATCCGCAACCGCAGGTGGAGGTCGCGTTCGGGTTCTTGATCACGAACTGCGCGCCCTCGAGACCTTCGCTGTAATCGATCTCGGCGCCGGTCAGGTACTGGTAGCTCATCGGATCGATCAGCAGCTTGACGCCGTTCTTCTCCATCACGGAGTCGTCTTCATTCTGCACCTCGTCGAAGGTGAAGCCGTACTGGAAGCCGGAGCAGCCGCCGCCGGTGACGAACACGCGGAGCTTGAGCCCCGGGTTGCCCTCTTCCTCGATCAACTGCTTGACCTTGTTCGCCGCGCTGTCGGAGAAAACCAGCGGATCCGGCATCCCGGTGTCTGCGTGTTCGGCAATTGCCACTTCGGTGACTGCGTTCATGACGTACTCCTTTTGCCCAGCTTACCTGCTTACTTTGCGACCTTCAGTTCGACGCCCTTGACCTCGGCGGCGTGGTGCACCAGGCGTCCCTCGATCACCGCGCCCTGCTGGATCTCAATGCTCTTGTAGTGGATATCCCCTTTGACCCGGGAATTGGACTGGAGTTCGAGCGTCTCGCGCGCATCCACCGGCCCGTTGACGGTGCCGTTCACCACCACATGGGCAGCCTGGACTTCCCCATCGACGCGCGCATGCTCCGAGACCACCAGCGTGCCGGGCTGGTCGGGCAGCGCCGCGACGTTGCCGCGCACCATGCCATCAACGCGCAAGCCGCCGCTGAAAAACACATTGCCCTCGATGCGCGTGGTGGCGCCGATCAGACTGTCGATACGATTCTGCGGTTTACTCTCTCTGCGAAACATGGCCCTGGCTCCCCTTTTCCTTCACTGCAGCGTCGCGTTCTGGATCACCTTGGTCTCCGTCGACCCGGTCTCGTAGACGCGCAATTGCACGCTCGCGACCCTGGCCTTCGGATTCACCCTAAAGATGCCGTCAATCCGCTGGAAGTGCTTGAACCCTAGCCGGAAATTAGCGGCGTCGGCATCCTCGGTTCCAGGCACCGTGATCATAGCACTGCGGCTGTCTTCCGTCAGACCGACCACCAGTTCCAGACGGCCCTGGAACTCCTTGCCGCGGCGCGCTCCGGCGGCCAGCAGCATCACCCGGTAGCGGTATTCCCCTGGCAGCACGTCGGGTTCCACTTTGAAGCGCAGGACGGAAAGCGGCGCCGCGCTCGCGGTGTCCGAGGACAGCATGCTTTCAAAGATGGCGAGCTCTTCGCGCAGGCGCGCGTTTTCCTGCTCCATGGCCTTGAGCTGCTGAGCGAGCTTGAGCTGCGTGGTGCGCTCGATCGACACCTTGCTGTCGGCCGCATCGGACACCGCGCGCAGGCGGCCCTGTTCTTCGCGCAGCTTGGCGAGCTCGCTGCGCGACGCATTCATCTCCTGTTCGACCTCGCTGCGGTCGAAGCCGGCGAAGCGCCGCCCGGCGTCGTACATCCAGAGCGCCAGCGCCGCCGAAAACGCCAGCATCACCGCCAGCCCCAGCCAGCGCAGGTACCAGGGAATCTGCGTGCGCACCGCCACCGTCGGCGCGGCGATGCCGAAACGCTGGCGTAGTTTGCGGAAGCGGCCGGCCATTGGGTCGGGTTACGGAACCACCGCGACCTGATCGAGGCCCATCGTCTCCGCCAGGCCGAACATCAGGTTCATGTTCTGCACCGCCTGGCCGGATGCGCCCTTCATGAGGTTGTCGATCACCGAGAGCACGGCGAGCGTATCGCCACGCCCGGCCTTTTCTTTCGGCCGATGCACCGCAATCCGGCAGACGTTCGCCGCACGTGTGGATCGCGTATCCGGATGGCTGCCCGCAGGCATCACGTCGACGAACGGCTCCTTCGCGTAGCGCTTCTCGTACAACTCCTGGAAATCCATCTCCTTCACGATTCGCCCATAGAGCGTGGCGTGGATGCCGCGGATCATCGGCGTCAGGTGCGGAACAAACACCAGGCCGACTTCGCGTCCCGCGGCCAGCGCGAGGCCCTGCCGGATTTCCGGCCAATGCCGGTGCCCGCCCACGCCGTAGGCCGAAAAATTGTCGGCCGATTCCGAGTACATCAGGTTCTGCTCCAGCTTGCGCCCAGCGCCCGACACGCCCGATTTCGCATCCGCGATCAGGTGATCGAGGTCCACGGCGTCCGCCTCGACCAGCGGCAGCAGCCCGAGCTGCACCGCCGTCGGGTAGCAGCCGGGATTGGCGACCAGGCGCGCGCCGCGGATTTTTTCGCGATTCACCTCGCAAAGGCCGTAGACGGCCTGCGCGACCAGCTCGGGCGCGGCGTGCTTCACCTTGTACCAGCGCTCCCACTCGGCGATGTCCTTGATGCGGAAGTCCGCCGAGATGTCGATGACGCGCGCGCCCGCGTCGAGCAGCGTACGCGCTTCGCCCATGGCGACGCCGTTGGGCGTGGCGAAGAACACCACGTCGCACTTCGCGAGCGGCGCCTTGTCCGGGTGCGTGAAGGCGAGCGAGACGCGCCCGCGCAGGCTGGGGTAGAGATCGCAGACAGCGCGTCCCGTTTCCTGTCGAGAAGTGATCGCCGTGAGTTCCACTTGCGGATGCTGCGCCAGCAGCCGCAGCAGCTCGATGCCTGTGTAACCCGTTCCACCGACAATTCCAGCCTTGATCATGGGATTCGCCTTCCTGAAACAAAAAAGCCGCCCGGAGGCGGCTTTCGATATTCGGGACTTCCGCCCCGACTCTTAACGTTTGGAGTACTGCTTGCGCCGCCGCGCCTTGTGCAAGCCGACCTTTTTTCGCTCCACTTCACGAGCGTCGCGCGTTACCAGGTGCGCCGCGCTGAGCGTGGGCTTGAGCGCCGCATCATACTCGATCAGCGCGCGCGCAAGGCCGTGCCGTACCGCGCCGGCCTGGCCGTTCTCGCCGCCGCCGTGCACGTTCACTTTGATGTCGAAAGTCGACAGGTTCTTGGTGAGCTCGAGCGGCTGGCGCACGATCATGCGGCCCGTCTCGCGGGCGAAGAACTCGTCCACCGGCTTGCCGTTGACCACGAACAGGCCCTTGCCGGGCTTGAGGAACACGCGCGCGGTCGAGCTCTTGCGCCGACCCGTGCCGTAGAAGTAATCGCCGACCATGTCAAATCTCCAGTGCCTTCGGTTGCTGCGCCGTATGCGGGTGCTTTGCATCCGCGTAAATCTTCAGCTTGCGCAGCATCGCGTAACCGAGCGGTCCCTTGGGCAGCATGCCTTTCACCGCGCGCTGCAGCGCACGATCGGGAAACTTCGCGTGCAGCTTGGCGAAATCGGTTTCCTTGATGCCGCCAGGGAAATTGGTGTGGCGGTAGTATTTCTTGCCGAGTTCCTTGCGCCCGGTGACGCGGATCTTCGCCGCGTTCAGCACCACGACGTAGTCGCCGGTATCGACGTGCGGCGTGTACTCGGGCTTGTGCTTGCCGCGCAGCCGAATGGCGATCTGCGACGCGAGGCGCCCCAGTACCTTGTTCTGGGCGTCTACGACGAACCAGCCGTGTACGACTTCTTCGGCCTTCGCGATGTATGTCTTCATTGCTGGGCAGCTCGAAATAAATATGCGCAAGAAAGGGCGCGAATAGTATCAAAAAAACGGCGCAACCTGTTGAGATTGCGCCCGAATCCACCTGTTGGAGGAGGGTGGAGGAGACGGACCCATCATGCCAATGATTTTGCTGCGTTGCAATAAGCTAGTTATGTTTTAAAATCATGGGATTAGAGAGGGCATCGGTATGGAATGCACAGTACGCTGGGGCGACGGCATGACCTTCGTTGCGGAGACCGGCAGCAGCCACTTGGTGACCATGGATGGCGCGCCCGATGGCGGCGG
Source organism: Betaproteobacteria bacterium (assembly GCA_025356085.1). Classification (GTDB taxonomy): domain Bacteria; phylum Pseudomonadota; class Gammaproteobacteria; order Burkholderiales; family SG8-39; genus RBG-16-66-20. Next base: position 10,264 of record JANXUV010000095.1, on the reverse strand, counting down.
GCGCAACCTCGCGCCGCGGCCGATGGAAGTCCTGCTCGCGGGCGCCGGCGGCTGCACCGCCTACGACGTGGTGGTGATCCTGAAGAAGAACAATCAGGAAGTCACCGGCTGCGAAGTGCGACTCTCGGCGGAGCGCGCGGCCGCCGATCCGAAAGTGTTCACCAAGATCCACTATCACTTCGCCGTGCGGGGCCGGAACCTGAAGCACAACCTGGTCGAGCAGGCAGTGCGTCTGTCGCACGAAAAGTACTGCTCGGCGACCGCGATACTCGCCAAGACCGCCGAAATCACCCGGGACCTGGAAATCCTGGAGGGATAGTCAGGCCGGCTGCGGGTTCGCGGCGAAATTCATGCGCCGGTTCTCTTCGAACCATTCTTCGGCGCAATCGCAGCTTCGATACTCGCTGAAGTACGGCCCGCCGATCGTGAAGTGCACGATCTTCGCGCCAGGATTGGGCTTGTACTCGCCGACCAACCAGTTCCACTCCAGCGGCAGATCGCCAATCCGGGAATCGTCCAGCCAGGCGAATCTCCGCAACTCCAGCCCCGTTGCCTTGTTCACGTAATCCGCCGAAAGCGCGGCGCAGCGCGCGTTGTTGAACAGCATGACGCTGGACCAGTTTTTCCTGGGATAGACCGTCTGCACTTGATTCAGGAATTTTCGTTTCTGGCCGGGCGTGTAGTCGTGCTTGCAGACCAGCACTGCCTTGTCGCCGGCTTGCTCGGTCAGAGATGCCAGTTCGGCAATGTCGGCTCGGCACAGCATGTCGCAATCCATGAATAGCGACCAGCCGCGGTACTGCGACAGCGCGGGCACGAGGAACCGCGTCAGGCTGAATTCGGTGGATTCGGTCGCGCCCCGGGGCGCGGTTATAGAGGCCCGCCAGCTGGGACTGCATGACCGGCGCGATCGCCACAGGAATTGACGCGCGTCGCAGGATCGAATGCGCGAGCGTATGGTAGGCGACGGCTTCTCTCGAGTCGTAGCCGATGTAAATCTGCAGCACGCTCACACCCGGCTGGAGACCGTGGTCATCACTTTTGCCAGGACCCGCATGCCGACTATTGCCGCTACCGGAAGTTCCGCCGCGCCCAGTGCGAGCGCGCTGTCGCGGTGCTTTGCTTCATCAGCGCGCATCGCTTCCACCACGGCACGCGTCTTGCGATCCGTTGACGGCAGCCGGCGCAGGTGCCCCGCGAGATGCTCTTCGACCTGATGTTCGGTTTCCGCCAGGAACGCAAGGCTCCAGCGATCGCCGAGCGCACCCGCAACCGCCCCCAGCGCGAACGAACCTGCATACCAGAGCGGATTGAGCAGGCTAGCGCGCCCCCCCAGCTCCTCGATGCGCTGCGCGCTCCAGACCAGATGGTCCTGTTCCTCGATTGCCGCCTGCGCCAGCGCCTGGCGATTCACTGGCTCGCGGGCAGTCAGCGCCTGCCCCTGATAGAGCGCCTGCGCACAGACTTCCCCGACATGATTGACCCGCATCAGTGCCGCAGCATCAGCGCGCGCAGATTCGTCCAGCGATCCTTCCGCAATGCCGGCGGCGGGCGATGGGCGCGCCCCGCGGTGCGCGCCCGCTACGGTGCGCAGCGCACGGTCGAAATTCACGATCAGGGAATCGATGCTCGGCATGACCGAAGCAAGCCTACACCGAGGCGGCGGCGTTGAGCAAAACGTCAGTGAATGCCCGCGCGAATTCGGGCGCCTGCATCAGCGGCGACCCCTGCATCCGCTGCCGCAGCGAGCGGCGAAGATCTGCCAGGCGCGCCGTATCCCTTGCCAGGGCGATGGCCCGTTCGACGAAGCCTTCTTCCGTCTGCGCGGCGAATTCCTCAAGACCGAGATTGCCCAATACACAAAGCGTCTGCCGCGATACGGGCCGCGCGCCCGCGAGCGTGACGACCGGAACGCCCATCCAGGCCGCTTCGAAGCTCGTCTGTCCGCCGGTGAATGGAAATGTGTCCAGCGCGATGTCGATGCCGCCGTAGTCCGCGAGCAGGCCCGCGTGACCGGAGGCCGGGCGGAACTCGAGGCGATCTGGACCGATGCCGGCACGCTGGAATTTCGCCGCCAATTCGGCGCGGCAGGAAGCATCCGCCAGCGTGCGCCATTTGAGCACCAGCCTGCCGCCCTTCGTGCCATGCAGGACACGCGACCAGGCTTGGATGACTTGCTCGTTGACCTTGGCGATGCTGTTGAAACTGCCGAAGGTGATATGACGGCGCTCGAAAACCGGCGGCCGCAGTGCCGCTGCCGGCGCATCGTCGATCGGACGGAAGCAGAATCGCGTATGCGGCATCCTGAGGATGCGCTCGGTGAATTGGCTCTCGCAGCCCTCGGGCGCGTGCCATGGATCCATCAGCACGTAGTCCATGTTCGGCGTTCCGGTCGTCGCGAAGTAGCCGAGCCAGGACAGTTGCACCGGGGCCGCCCGCCCGGCAAAAAGCGCGAGCCGGTTGTTTCCCGTATGTCCCGCCAGGTCGATCAGCACCTCCGGCCGGTCGCGTCGTATCTGCGCCCAGGCCTGGTCATCGGACAATTTCGCAATGTCGGTCCATTGCGCGAGCCCCGACAGCTGCTCCGAAATCTCGTCGATCGCGGAGCCGTTGGAATACAGCGTGGTCTGGACGCCCTGACGTTCGAGTTCACGCAGCAGCGGCAGCAGGAAAAGCCCCACCGGATGGTGGTGCAGGTCGCCCGAGACGATGCCCAGGCTCAGCCGCGCCCGCGGCTTTGCCGCGGGCGGCAGAGGCGCCGCAAAGCGGCTTGCTGCCGCCTTAACGGCTTGGCCGGCTTGCCGCGCCCGGGCAAGCAATTCGCCGTCCGGCGCGTCCGGGTCGTACTGGCCGCACATGACGTAATTACTCCAGGCTCGCAGAAAATCCGGAGCGATGCGGATCGCCTCCCGGCATGATTCCTGGGCTTCCCGCTGGCGTCCGGTTTCGAGCAGCACCATCGCAAGGTCGCTGCGGGCGACGGCAAAATCCGGCCTCAAGCGTATCGCTTCCCGGTAGCAGGCTTCCGCTTCCGCGAAACGCAAGGTTTCCAGCAGCAGCCGCGCGAGCAGGTATTGCGCCTCGCTGTCGCGGGGTTCCAGCTCGATGGTCCGCCGCAGGCAGGCCTCGGCCTCCCGCGGCCGCCCCAGCTCTTTCAGCAATATCGCCAAATTGAAATGCGCGTCGGCGTTGTCGGGCGCGAGCCGGACCGACTCCCGCAAATGACGCTCCGCGTCGTCCGTGCGCAGCAGGGTGCTGTAGAGCTTGCCCAGGTTGATATGAACGCGGGAATCCGCGGGCGCTGCCTGCGCGGCGCGCAACAGGGAAACCTCGGCTTCCTCGAACTTGCCTTGTTGCAGTTGCACGACGCCCAGAACGTTGTAGGCGCGCGCGAGGTTCGGATCCCGATCCAGCAAAGCGCGCAGCAGGGCTTCAGCCTTCTCGAGGGCGCCGTGCTGCACGAGGCCGATCGCCTTTTCGAGCGCAGCCGATGGATCAGGGTGCATGGACATAAAAAAAACGGGCGCCTTTCGGCGCCCGTTCGATATTGCAGTAGCTCTTCTTGCTGCGTCTTAGAACGCGTGACGCAGGGTGAGACCGAACATCCTCGGTTTTTCGCCAGGCTGGATCGCGCCAGCCGAACCGCCGAGGCCGAGCGAGGTCGAGGTGAAGAAGTTGTACGTGCCACCCGAACCGACTACCCCTGCCGTGGGGTTCTTGTTCTGGATCTGCGCGTAGGTCAACGCCGCCGAGGTGCGCTTCGACAGGTCGTACGAGTACGCAACCGCCCACATCTGGGCGCCTTGGTCACCCGCAGTTACCTTATCGTCGTTCGCCTTCGTGTAGTTCACGTGCACCGTATGGTTGCCCCAGTTGTACGACACCGGCAGCGACCAGGCATTACGACGGGCGATGTCGCCCGCGCCAACCGTCGAAGTAAGCCGCGACTTGTCCCAGGCCAGACCGACCTTCAGGCCGAACGGGAACACGTACGAACCGTACAGACGGTCGGAGCGCTGGTCGACCGGATTCGCGATGGTGGTACCAACGAGCCCCGCACCAGCATTAATTGCAACGGACGTGTTCGCATCCGGTTTGGACTTCCAGTAGCTGTAGCCGACTTGCCAGTTGGCCCTCGCGAAGTTCGGGTTCAGGTTCCAGGCGCTGCCTTTGCGGAAGCAGTTTTGAGCGCCAGCGATACCGCCGGCAACACCGCAAGCTGCGGAACCGGCGCCGACGTCACTTTCCTGAGCGCCCGGGTTGCTGGAGTACGCACCGATAATCGTGAAGCCGCCCCAGTTCGGGGAGGTGTAGTGCACCACGTTCTGCGTACGGGTCCCACCCGCAATCGCGGCGCCGCCGATGTACGAGAGCAGCGAGATGTTGCTCGCACGCAGCGAGCCCTTATCCGAGATGTTGGATTCCGTGTTGAAGTAGTGCAGGTCCTGACGGCCGAAGAAAATGCGGCCCCAGTCCTTGCTGCGCAGACCGAAGTGGCTGTTACCCTGAACCAGGTTGCCCGGGTTGTACGCGCCGGCCTGGAGGCCGGCCGCGCTGTTCGCGCCACCCGCGTCATCCGGCTTGACGCGCATGTCGAGCTGGCCGATGGCCTGGAGGCCGCCGCCCAGATCTTCCACCACGTTGAAGACGATCCGCGAGGAGTCGTCCACCACGCCGTTCTGGCTGGAGTTGCCGCGCGAAGCACCGCTGTTGCTCAGCCTCAGACTTTCGTAGCCGCCTTTCAGCAGGCCCGAAATCGTCACGCTCGACTGGGCGAGCGCTGCAGCAGGGGCGACGAAAATGCCCGCTACCGCAACTGCTATAAGTTTCTTATTCATTCAAAAGTCTCCCGATGCGTTGAAGTTCCGGAGAGCCTAGGACTCTCCGACTCAACCTCTCCAATTGAGAAGTTGAAGCGATTCTGAGGGAGCCGCCCCTGTGCGGCAACAAAAACGCCAACTTATCCGCATATTTACGGGCGTTTGTTGCATTGGCACAACAGACTAACAAATCCTTTAAAATCAGCTATTTAGTGAATTCCAGCAACGCTTCTCCCGGCTTTGGGGCGCGCATCAGCGCCTCGCCCACCAGAAAAGCAGGGACGCCACGGCTCTGAAGCATCAGCACGTCGGCCCGCCCGCCAATGCCACTCTCAGCCACCACGATCCTCCCCTCAGGGATGAGCGGCAGCAGATCGAGCGTCGTTTCCAGGCGGGTCTGAAAGCTGCGAAGGTCGCGGTTGTTGATCCCGATCAGCGGCGTCCGCAGCGTCAGCGCTGCGTCCAGTTCGTTGGCGTCGTGCACCTCAACGAGAACCGCCATCCCAAGTAAGCGAGCACTAGCTTCCAGCCCTTGCATGTCCTGGCGGGCGAGTACAGCGGCGATCAGGAGAATGCAGTCGGCACCCAGCGCGCGCGATTCGAAGATCTGATACGGCTCGGTGACGAAGTCCTTGCGCAATACAGGCAATGCGCAGGCCCCGCGCGCCTGCGCCAAGTGGCCGTGCTCACCCTGGAAGAAATCCCGGTCCGTCAGCACCGACAGGCAGGCTGCACCCCCCTCTTCATAGCCGCGCGCAATCGCCGCAGGATCGAAATCGGCTCGCAACAGGCCTTTCGAGGGGCTCGCCTTCTTTACTTCCGCTATGACCGCCGGGCGGCGGGCGGCGATCTTCGCGCGCAGCGCGCCGACAAAATCCCGCGGCGGCGGCGCGGCGGCGGCGCGGCGCTGCATCTCGGCGAACGGCACCGCGGCGCGCGCCGCTTCGAGTTCCTCGCGCTTGCGCGCCAGGATGCGATCGAGGATGTCGGCCGCGGTCCCCGTCATCACTCAGGCCTTGGCGTGCTTCTTGGTGAAGGCGATGAAGTCGTCCAGCTTCTGGCGCGCCTCGCCCTTGGCGATCGCCTTGCGCGCGCGTTCGATGCCGTTCTCGAGGGAATTGGCGACGCCCGCGACATACAACGCGGCGCCGGCATTCAGCACCACGATGTTGAGCGCCGGCCCGGGCTGGTTTTCCAGCACCGCAAGGATCGTCTGCCGGGATTCGTCGACCGAATTGACCTGGATCGCGCGCCGGTCATAGACCTCGAGTCCGAATTGCGACGGGTGCAGTTCATATTCGCGCACCTCGCCCTTCGACAGCTCCGCAACCATGGTCTCGCCGGAAATCGAGATTTCGTCCAGGCCGTCGCGGCCGTGCACCACCATCACGTGCTTCGCCCCCAGGCGCTGCAGCACGCGCGACATGATGCCGACCAGGTCGGGATGAAACACACCCATCAACTGGCTTTGCGCGCCGGCCGGGTTGGTGAGCGGGCCGAGCAGATTGAAAATGGTGCGCACGCCCAGCTCCTTGCGCACCGGCGCGGCATGCTTCATCGCCGGATGGTGGCTGGGCGCGAACATGAAACCGACTCCGATGGTCTCGATCGAGCGCGCGATATCGCCGGGCGCGAGGTCGAGCTTGGCGCCCAGCGCCTCCAGCACGTCGGCGCTGCCGCTGCGCGAGGACACCGAGCGGTTGCCGTGCTTGGCCACTTTCGCGCCCGCCGCGGCGCTGACGAAGGTGGCCGCGGTCGAGATGTTGAAGGTATGCGCGCCGTCGCCGCCCGTACCGACCACGTCGACCACGTGCTTGTGATCCTTCAGTTCCACCAGGGTGGCGAACTCGCGCATCACCTGCGCGGCGGCGGCGATTTCGCCGACGGTCTCCTTCTTCACCCGCAGGCCGACGATGAAGCCGGCGATCTGCGCCTGCGTGAGCTCCCCGCGCATGATCTGGCGCATCACGTGCAGCATCTCGTCGTGGAAGATCTCGCGGTGCTCGACGGTGCGCTGGATCGCTTCTGCGATTGCGATTTTCATTGCCTTCCCCTTTCCATGAAATTCTTCAGCATTGCGTGGCCGTGTTCGGTTAACAGGGCCTCCGGGTGGAACTGCACTCCCTCGACCGGCAGCGTGCGGTGGCGCAAGCCCATGATCTCGCCCTCCTCCGATTGCGCGCTCACCTCGAGGCAGTCCGGCAACGTTTCGCGCTCGACCGCCAGCGAGTGATAACGCGTGGCGGTAAAGCCGTCCGGCAGCCCGGCAAACACGCCCTTCCGGTCGTGGCGCACGCTGCTCACCTTGCCGTGCATCACCCGCTTCGCCTTCACCACTTTACCGCCGAACGCCTGGCCGATGGCCTGATGGCCGAGGCAAACGCCAAGGATTGGAATGGCGCCGGCAAAGCGGTGGATCGCCGCCAGCGAAATCCCGGCTTCGTTCGGCGTGCAGGGGCCGGGTGAAACCACCAGCCGCTCCGGCCGCAGCCGTTCGATGTCATCGAGCGACAAGGCGTTGTTGCGAACCACCTTCACCTCGGCACCCAGCTCGCCGAAATACTGCACCAGGTTGTAGGTGAAGGAGTCGAAGTTGTCGATCATCAGGAGCATGCAACCTCCGCCGCCCGAAGTATCGCCCTGGTCTTGTGCTGCGTTTCCTTCCATTCGGACCGCGGGTCGGAATCCGCGACGATGCCGGCCGCCGCCTGCACGTGCAGCTTGCCGTCCTTGAGCACCGCGGTGCGGATCGCGATAGCCACGTCCATGTCGCCGTTGAAGCCGAGGTAGCCGACCGCGCCGCTGTAGACACCGCGGCGCACCGTCTCCAGTTCGTCGATGATTTCCATCGCGCGCACCTTGGGCGCGCCGGTGACCGTTCCGGCGGGAAAGCTCGCCCGGAATACGTCGACCGCGTCCAGGCCCGGCGCGATCCGCCCGTCGACGTTCGACACGATATGCATCACGTGCGAGTAACGCTCAATGACCATCTGCTCGGTCACCTTCACGCTGCCAATGGCGGCGACACGGCCGACATCATTGCGGCCAAGATCGATCAGCATCACGTGCTCGGCACGCTCCTTGGGATCGGCGAGCAACTCCCGCGCGGCCCGCGCGTCCGCTTCGGGCGTCGCGCCGCGCGGGCGGGTGCCGGCGATCGGGCGCAGCGTCACCGTGCCGCCCGAGAGCCGCACCATGATTTCCGGCGAAGCGCCGACCACGTGGTGATCGCCGAAGTCGAAGTAATACATGTAGGGCGAGGGATTGACGCCGCGCAGCGCGCGATAAAGCTCGAGCGGCGGCGCGTCGAAATCGCGCGTCGTGCGCTGCGAGATCTGCACCTGCATGCAATCGCCGGCCAGGATGTAGTCCTTGCTGCGCCGCACCGCGGCGAGAAACTGATCTTCGGTGACGCTGCATTGCAGGTTCTCCGGCCGGCGAGTCCTGTTTTTTTCAATGGCGGCATCGGAAAATTCTTCCGGTATCGGCAACGCCAGCCTCGCGCGCAGGCTGCCCAGCCGCTCGCGGGCTGCGCGCCAGGCCCCCGGTTCGCGAGGATCGGCATAAATCACCAGATAGAGTTTGCCGAGCACGTTGTCCACCACCGCCAACTCGTCCGACACCAGCAGCAGCATGTCCGGCGTGGCGATCGCGTCGGCTTTCACGCTGCGCAGCGCGGTCGGCTCGATATGGCGCACCGTCTCGTAGCCGAAGTAGCCGACCAGCCCGCCGCCGAAACGCAGCGCCGCCGGCACCGGCGCCACGTGCTGGCGCGCGAGGTAACTGCGTACATATTCGAACGGGTCGGCCGGCGCGTCTTCGGTGCCGGCCGTTTCGATACAGACATCTTTTCCGCGCGCCTCGCGCAGAAGACGCCGCACGACGCCGCCTCTTGCCTCGATGCGTTCCGAGCAGGCGAGGCCGATGAACGAATAGCGCCCGAAGCGCTCGCCGCCGACCACCGATTCGAGCAGATAGGTATAGGGGCCGTTGGCAAGCTTGAGATAAACGGCGAGCGGGGTGTACAAGTCGGCGCGCGCCTCCATTACCACCGGCACGCGCGTGTAGCCCTGCTTGGCAAGGCCCTGGAATTCGAGCTCAGTCATGAAAACTCCAACAATCCAATCTATTGCGAAAAACCGGGGACTACGGGGTGCGGGAATGCTGCTCCCGCGGCACGGCTGGAATTAGCTGCGCCAGGGGCGCCAGCGGCGCCAGGAGAGGACTGCGGAAGTGGTGGAGCGTTGTTTCATGACCGCGAAACTATAGCATGGCGAGCAAATCTAGGACGCGGCAAGCCGTCGTCAGGGCGCGGCGAGCCGCGCACGCATCTCGCGCACGGTCGCGGCATAGTCCTTGGAACCGAAGATCGCCGAGCCGGCGACGAAGGTATCGGCGCCCGCTTTCGCGATCTCGGCGATGTTGTCGGTCTTGACGCCGCCGTCGACCTCCAGCCAGATGTCGCGCCCCGACTTGCGGATCCGGCCGCGCACTTCCGCGATCTTGGGCAGCACAGAAGCAATGAACTGCTGGCCGCCGAAGCCCGGATTGACCGACATCAGCAGCACCAGGTCCAGCTTGTCGAGCGTGTGATCCAGGTGCGAGAGCGGCGTTGCCGGGTTGAGCACCAGCCCCGCCTTGCAGCCGCATTCTTTTATCAACGCGAGAGTGCGGTCGACGTGCTCGGACGCTTCCGGATGGAAGCTGATGATGTTGGCACCCGCCTTGGCGAATTCGGGAATGATGCGATCCACCGGCTTCACCATCAGGTGCACATCGATCGCCATCTTGGTGCGCGGGCGCAGCGACGCGCATACCAGAGGGCCGATGGTGAGGTTCGGCACGTAATGGTTATCCATCACGTCGAAGTGCAGCAGGTCGGCCCCGGCGGCCTCCACTGCGGCCACTTCCTCGCCCAGACGCGCGAAATCCGCGGACAGTATCGAAGGCGCGATGCGGAATGCCATGGTGGCAGGGATTCTATCTTGACGCCTTACCGTCCTACAATGCGCGCATGGCCAACGAGAAGCGCCACGAGATTACCGTCAGCGCGGCGGTGCAGTACCTGCCCGACCAGTCCAGCGAAAAATCCGGGCGTTATGCGTTCGCCTACACCATCACCATCCGCAATACCGGCAACGCCAGCGCGCAGCTGATCAGCCGCCACTGGGTAATCACCGATTCGCAAGGGCTGGTGCAGGAAGTGCGGGGGCTCGGCGTGGTCGGCGCGCAGCCGGTGCTGCGGCCGGGCGAGCACCATGAATACAGCAGCGGCACCGCCATCGCCACGCCGGTGGGCACCATGCGCGGCAGCTACCAGATGGTGGCCGAAGACGGCACGCGCTTCGAGGCGGCGATCCCCGAGTTCACCCTGTCGGTGCCCAGGGTCTTGCACTAAAAAACCGCTGCTACTTCGTTCCGGCCGCCATGCGGCGCAGCTGGGC
>JANXUV010000055.1 GCA_025356085.1 Betaproteobacteria bacterium | reverse complement strand
CCACGCGCTGTCGCGCCGCTTCCAGAAGGTCGACGTCAACGAGCCGAGCGTCGAGCAGACTATCCAGATCCTGCGCGGCCTCAAATCGCGTTTCGAAGAGCACCACGGCGTCAAATATTCGGCGTCGGCGCTGTCGACCGCGGCGGAACTGGCGGCCCGCTTCATCAACGACCGCCACCTGCCGGACAAGGCCATCGACGTCATCGACGAAGCGGGCGCCGCGCAGCGCATCGCGCCCAAGGCCAAGCAGAAGAAAGTCATCGGCAAGACCGAGATCGAGGACATCATCGCCAAGATCGCGCGCATCCCGCCGCGCAGCGTTTCCACCGACGACCGCAGCGCGCTCGCCAACCTGGACCGGGACCTGCGTGCCGTGGTGTTCGGCCAGGACAAGGCGATAGAAGCGCTGGCGTCGGCCATCAAGATGGCGCGCTCGGGCCTCGGCAACCCGCAGAAGCCGATCGGCAACTTCCTGTTCAGCGGACCGACCGGGGTCGGCAAGACCGAACTCGCGCGCCAGCTCGCCTACTGTATGGGCATCGAGTTGATCCGCTTCGACATGTCCGAATACATGGAGCGGCATGCGGTGTCGCGCCTGATCGGCGCGCCTCCTGGCTACGTCGGCTTCGAGCAGGGCGGCCTGCTCACCGAGGCGATCAGCAAGAAGCCCTACTGCGTGCTTCTGCTCGACGAGATCGAAAAGGCGCACCCGGATATCTTCAATATCCTGCTGCAGGTGATGGATCACGGCACGCTGACGGACAACAACGGCCGCAAGGCCGATTTCCGCAACGTGGTGATCGTGATGACCACCAATGCGGGTGCCGAGTCGCTTGCCAAGAACAGCATGGGCTTCACGCATTCGGTGAAGGCCGGCGACGAGATGGAGGCGATCAAAAAGACCTTCACGCCGGAGTTCCGCAACCGCCTGGATGCGGTGATCTCCTTCGGGGCGCTCGATCACGACATCATCCTGAGGGTGGTGGACAAGTTCCTGATGCAGCTCGAGGAACAGCTCGCCGAGAAAAAGGTCGAGGCGGTGTTTACCGCGGCGCTCAAGGAGCACCTGGCGAGGAAGGGTTTCGACCCGCTGATGGGCGCGCGCCCGATGGCGCGCCTGATCCAGGACACCATCCGCCGCGCGCTCGCCGACGAACTGCTGTTCGGCAAGCTGGTGCATGGCGGCAAAGTGACCATCGACGTGGATGCGGCCGAAAAGGTCGTGCTGCGCTTCGAGGAACAGGCGCCGGCGGCTCCACCTGCCGCTACCCAGCCGGTGGCCTGACTGGCCTGATTACGGGAGGTTTTCCGTGAGAATGCTTGTTCTTGCCGCGGCCGCATTGGTCGCGACTCCAATTGCCGCCCAGGATCTGCAGGGCCGCAATCTCGCCGCCAGCTGCGCCATCTGCCACGGCACCGAAGGCCGCTCGGTCACCAAAGACATGGTTCCGCTCGCCGGGCTGCCCAGGGAACACATCGTCAGGCAGATGCAGGACTTCAAGAGCGGCAAGCGGCCGGCGACGGTGATGCACCAGATCGCGAAGGGATACACCGAGGCGCAGATCGAAGCGATGGCGGGCTGGTTCGCCGCGCAGAAGCGATAGCTGGGCGCCAGGAGACACGATGAAACGCAGAGATTTCCTCAAGCTGGCGGGTGCTGCCGCAGGAGCCAGCTCGCTGGCTGAGCTTGCCGGCTGCGCCGGCGCCTCCTACAAGGCGCGCGTGGTGGTGGTCGGCGGCGGCTTCGGCGGGGCCACCGCCGCCAAGTACCTGCGCCTGTGGGATTCCGCAATCGAAGTGGTGCTGGTCGAGCGCGCCAGCCTGTTCACCTCCTGCCCCCTTTCCAACCTGGTGCTGGCGGGCTTCACGGCCATGGATAAAATTCGCCAGAGCTATGATGGCCTCCGGCGCCACGGCGTGAAGGTGGCGAACGACGAAGCGACCGCGATTGACGCGGCAAAGAAAATCGTCCGTCTGGAGCGTGGCGGCGACCTTTCCTACGATCGCCTTGTGGTGTCGCCGGGCGTCGACTTCAGCTTCGACGAGATCCAGGACTACGAACCGGCGATGAAGGCCGGCAAGGTGCTGCATGCCTGGAAGGCGGGCCCGCAGACCGTGGACCTGCGGCGCCAGCTGGAGCAGATGCGCGACGGCGGCGTGTTCCTGATGTCGATTCCGCCAGCTCCGTACCGCTGCCCGCCGGGACCTTACGAGCGCGCGAGCGTGGTGGCGGACTACTTCAAGCGGGCCAAGCCGCGCGCCAAGGTCCTGGTGCTGGATGCCAATCCGGACATCACCTCGAAAGCGGGCTTGTTCAAAACGGCCTGGAAGGACCTGTATGGCGGCATTATTGAATACCGCGGCAACTGCAAGGCGGTCGGCATTGACGCGGCGACGATGACGGTGAAATGCGAAGTGGAGGACGTCCGCGGAGATGTCCTGAACGTCATACCCCCGCAGGGCGCCGGCGACATCGCGCGCCAGGCCGGGCTGATCACCACCAACAACCGCTGGTGCGACGTCGACTGGCGCACGATGGAATCGAAGGCGGTCCCGGGCGTCCACGTACTCGGCGACGCCACGCTTTCGGGGCCCGCGATGCCGAAGTCAGCGAGCATGGCGAGCAACCACGCCAAGATCGCCGCCGCGGCGATCGTCGAGATCCTCGCCGGCCGTACGCCGGCGCCGGTTCAAATTCTCAACACCTGCTACAGCTTCGTGTCGGAGAAGGAAGCCATCCGCGTTTCCTCGGTACACGCCTGGGACGACAAAGATCGCACGCTCAAGGCGGTGCCGGGATCCGGCGGCGTATCGGCGGCGCGCAGCGAAGCCGAGGGCGGCTACGCCTGGAGCTGGGCCCGCAACATCTGGGCCGATTCCCTCGCCTGATTTCTAGGCTTTACCGGTGGAGCCGAAGCCGCCGGCGCCGCGGCTGGAAGCGGTGAATTCCTCCACCACGTTGAACTCGACCTGCTGCACCGGCACCACCACCAATTGCGCAATGCGGTCCATCGGCTGGACGGTGAAAACGGCCTGGCTGCGATTCCAGACCGAAACGAACACCTGCCCCTGGTAATCGGAGTCGATCAGGCCAACCAGGTTGCCGAGCACGATGCCGTGCCTCGCGCCCAGCCCCGAGCGCGGCAGAACGATAGCGGCAAACCCGGGGTCGCCGATATGGATCGCGATGCCCGAGGGCACCAGCTGGCTGTCGCCGGGATTCAGCACCAACGGCGCGTCCAGGCAGGCGCGCAAATCGAGTCCCGCCGCGCCCGGCGTGCCGTACTGCGGCAGCATCCCGCGGATCCTCTCGTCGAGGATCTTGACGTCCAGTTTCCTCACGTCAGCGCGTCTTCTTTTTACTTTGAAGCATGCCGGCCACGTGCGCGACCAGCTTGCGCGCCTGCTCCAGCTTTAGTCCGCGGCCGAGCGAATGACGGCCGCGCGCATCGTAGAGCGTGATGGCGTTATCGTCGGCGCCCAGCGCGTTCTGCGCGAGATTGGCGGCGATCAGCGGCACGCCTTTCCTCAGACGCTTGGCTTTCGCGTTCTGGTCCAGTTTCTCGCTCTCGGCCGCGAAGCCGACGCAGAACGGCGCGTGCTTCTGCGCCGCCACCCAGGCGAGGATGTCCGGATTCTCCTCGAGCTCGAAGCTGGGCGCGCGGCCGTTGGCCTTTTTGATCTTCTGCTCGGAGGATTTCTTCACCTTCCAGTCGGCGACCGCGGCAACCGATATGAATATGTCGTTTCCCTTGACGGCGGACTTCACCGCGTCGAACATCTGTTGCGCGCTGCGCACGTTCACGCGCTGCACGCCCACCGGCGTTTCGAGCGAGACCGGCCCGCTGATCAGGGTGACGCTGGCGCCCGCCTCGCGCGCTGCGCGCGCGACCGCATAGCCCATCTTGCCGGAACTCGAATTGGTGAGCACACGCACCGGGTCGATCTTCTCTTCGGTCGGACCCGCGGTGACCAGCACGCGCTTGCCGGCAAGCGCCTTGGGCTGAAACCAGGCTTCAACCTCGGCGGCAATGGCGGCCGGCTCCATCATGCGGCCCATGCCGGTCTCGCCGCAGGCCTGGTCTCCCGCCACCGGGCCAGCGAGCGCTATTGCGTCGTCGCGCAGCACGCGCAGATTGCGCTGCGTCGCGCCGTTCTCCCACATCTCCACGTTCATTGCCGGCGCCACCATCAGCCCGCAGCGCCGCGCCAGCACCAGCGTGGACAGCAGGTCATCGCCAATACCCTGCGCCACCTTGGCCAGGAAATTCGCCGTCGCAGGCGCGATCAGGATCAGATCACGGTCGCGCGAAAGCTCGATATGGGACATGTTGTCCGCCACCCTGGGATCCCAGAGATCGGTCCAGACCGTCTGGCCGGTCAGCGCCTGCATCGTCACCGGGGTGACGAAGCGGGTCGCCGCCTCGGTCATCACCACCCGCACGTCGCAGCCCGACTTGACCAGCAGGCGTGCCAGCGCCGCCGCCTTGTAGGCCGCGATGCCGCCGGTCATGCCGAGCAAAATCTTCTTTCCCTTCAAGGTCATCGGAACGAAGTCCCGGGCGTTTAGGGGGATGGGGATTCTAATTCATATGGCAATTTCGGACTGGCCGGCCGGGGAACGCCCCCGGGAACGTCTTCTGGCGCAGGGCGCCGGGACGCTCAGCGACGCGGAGCTCCTGGCCGTGATCCTTCGCACCGGCATCCGCGGCAAGAGCGCCGTCGAACTGGGGCGTGAGCTGCTGGCGCGCTTCAAGGGCGTGGCCGGGATCTTCGGGGCCGACCTCAGCGGCGTAAAAGGCCTCGGCCCGGCCAAGCGCGCGCAGTTCGAGGCGGCGATGGAACTGGCCCGCCGCAGCCTGAAGGAGGAGATGCGCTCGGTCAGCGCCCTTACCTCGCCCGGCGCCGTGCGGGACTACCTACGCCTGGCGATCGCCGAGCGCGAGCACGAAGTGTTCGTATGCCTGTGGCTCGACGCGCAGCACCGGGTGATCGCTTGCGAAGAACTGTTCCGCGGCACCCTGACCCAGACGTCGGTCTACCCGCGCGAAATCGTCAAGGCCGGACTGAAGGCTAACGCGGCCGCTGTCATCTTCGCGCACAACCATCCCTCCGGCGCCGCCCAGCCCAGCCAAGCCGACGAACTTCTCACGCGTAACCTGAAAGACGCCCTCGCGCTGGTGGACGTAAAGGTGCTGGACCACTTCATTGTCGCCGGCCATCAGACCCTGTCGTTTGCCGAGCGCGGGTTGTTGTGAAGTACCTGTTTTCGCGTATAATTCGCGCCTTTTCCGCACCACCCCACGTTCCTGGAGTTAGCAATGGCCCGCGTCTGCGCAGTCACCGGCAAGAAACCGATGAAAGGTCATCTGGTTTCGCACGCCAACAACAAAACCATCCGCACCTTCCAGCCCAACCTGCACTACCGCCGTTTCTGGCTGGAGACCGAGAGCCGCTGGGTCCGCCTGCGCGTGTCGACTTCCGGCCTGCGCCGCATCGACAAGCTCGGCCTGGAAGCGGTACTGGCTGAAATCAAGGCCAAGAAGAAAGCGAACGCCTGAGGATCCCGCCATGCGCGAAAAAATCAAACTCGAATCGTCGGCCGGCACCGGCCACTTCTACACCACCACCAAGAACAAGCGCACCAAGCCGGAGAAGATCGAAATCATGAAATACGATCCGAAGGCCCGGAAGCACGTGATCTACAAGGAAGGCAAGCTGAAGTAACGCCGCCTATTCCAAAAAAGAGCCCGCTCGCAGCGGGCTTTTTTTATTGGCGAATGCCGGTCAGGCGTAGCGGCGCAGCCGGAGGCTGAATTCAGCCAGCGGCGCAACGCCGCTGTTCTCGGCCTTGTGGCACCAGTCCTGGAGCTGCTTGAGCAGTTGCGCTCGCGAGGCACTCGAACGCGCCCACAGGGCGGCGAGTTCGTCGCGCATCGCGATTGCCGTCGCCAAGGCCTTGGAGTTCTTGACCGCTTCGGCGAGACGCGCACGCTCGGCATCCGAGAGCCGCTGCAGGCGCGCGAAGTAGCGTTTGGCCGGCTTCAGCGACTCAGCCTCCGCGGACCAGTGCCCGAGACGCTCGAGTTCCTGCCGGTAGGTGCTTTTTAGTGACGCGCCGTAGCGAGCGAGCACGTCGTAGCGGTTGGCGATGATCGCCTCCAGCGTCTGCTCGTCGGCGACCGGCTTCGGATCCGAGAAGCGCGGCGTCGGCGCCACCTTCTTTACCGTGGCCAGGCCGAGCGACTCGAGGATGCGGATGTAACCCCAGCCGAGATCGAATTCGTACCATTTCAGCGAGAACTTGGCCGATGCCGGGTAGGCGTGGTGGTTGTTGTGCAGCTCCTCGCCGCCAATCCAGGCGCCGATCGGCGAAATGTTGCGGCTGGCGTCGGGCGCCGGGACATCCCAGTTGCGATAGCCCCAGAAGTGGCCGATGCCGTTGATCACACCGGCGGCCCAGAACGGGATCCAGGCGATCTGCGCGACGAGGATGATCGCGCCGGGAATCAGGCCGAACAGCGCGATATTGACCGCGCCCATCAGGTACAGCCCGAACACCGAATGGCGCGCGTAGACGTTGCGCTCGACCCAGTCATCAGGCGTGCCATGGCCGAAACGCTCCATAGTCTCCGGATAATGCGATTCCTTCACGTACAGAAGCACGCCGGTCCACAGCACCTTGTTGATGCCGTGCACCTGCGGGCTGTGCGGATCTTCCGCGGTCTCGCACCTGGCGTGGTGCTTGCGATGGATCGCGGTCCACTCCTTGGTCACCATGCCGGTGGTCAGCCAAAGCCAGAGGCGGAAGAAATGCGCCACCGCCGGGTGCAGGTCAAGCGCTCGGTGCGCCTGGTTGCGATGCAGGTAGATCGTGACCGAGGCAATGGTGATGTGCGTGAGAATCAGCGCCACCAGCACCAGGCCCCACCAGGGAAGATCTAGTAATCCATTGAATAGCATAGGTATGTTGGGTCGCCGTTCGAATAGTTATATATGGGGACGGACGGGCTGGATTCTACTGGAAAAGCTCTTTTTCTGAAGTCAATTTTGGTCCGGCGGCGCCCCCACCAGCCTAACCTCCCGCTGCGGATAGGGAATTTCGATCCCCCGGGCCTTGAATTCCGCCAGCAAGGCGACGCTGATGTCGGAACGCACGCTCTGGCTGCCGAGCTCCGGGTCCGAGATCCAGAACCCCAGTTCGAGGTCCGCGCCGCTATCGGCGAGCTGTAAGACTTGCGCGGTCGGTTCCGGTTCCTTCAGGACGCGCGGATGCCGGCGCGCCACTTCCAGCAGCACCGCGAACGCCTCGGTCATATTGGTGCGATAGGCGACCTGCACCCGTATCGCCAGCCGGACGCTCCGGTCGCTGTAGGAATGATTCAGCACCGTGCTGGTCACCAGGGTGTCATTGGGGATGATGGCTTCCACGCCGGTGAGCAGGCGCACCACCACGTAACGCGTGGTGATCCGCGTTACCTCGCCGTAGTGGCCGTCGGCGGTGATCATGTCGCCGAGCCGGATCGACCGGTCGAGCAGGATAATGAAGCCGGACAGGTAGTTCGAAGCGATCTTCTGCAGGCCGAAGCCGAGACCGACTCCGAGCGCGCCGCCGAATACGGACAGCACTGTCAAGTCGACCCCCATCAGCGGCAGCACCACCAGCACGGCGACAACCAGCAACATCGCCTTGGCGAAGCGCGCCGCCACGGCGCGCAGGCTGCTGTGCAGGCTCTCGGCACGCATCAGGCGCACCTCGATCGCCGCGCCCGCCCACAGAGTGAGCAGCAGCGTAACGCCAACCCAGAACGCGGCGGTAAGCAGGGTCCAGAGGGAAACACTGAGCTTGCCCGCCGTCAGCTTTTCCTCCGCAAGCCAATCCACGATCCCAGGCAGCAGGCCGGTCAGATGCAGCGCGAGCGCGGCCCACACCAATGTTGCGATCGAACGTTCGAACGCTTCCAGCCAGGCCGCATGCGCAAACCCGAGGCGCAGCAGGTAAACCGCGAAACGGATACCGGCGAGCGCGCCGAACAGCGGAATCGCCACGCTGAACAGGTGCGTCGTGTGCCAATGGCCCAGCGCCGCGCGCCCGGCGATCAGCAGGAGCATTGCGAGCAGCGGGAACACCACGCGCCGGAATGCCGCGGCGCCGAGCTTCAGGGCCTCGCGGCTGTCCTCGGGCGCTCGCCACTGCAGCAGCCGGCCGAACCACCAGGCTGCGAGCAGGCACAGCGCGAGCACGCCCACCTGCCACAGGATGGCCGGCTGCTGCAGGTCCGACCACAGGTCCGTAAGCAGCATGCCGATCTGGTTCTCGCTCACCCGGTCAGCCTATCAAATTTCCGCATGCAGACGCAGGCCGAGAAAATTCGCCGGGCCGCGGTCGCGGTTGTAGCCGGGATTGGCGAGGCGCTGATAGCCGAGCGACGCCCACGCGCCCTTCACGACGCCCAGGCTGTAGAACGTTTCGAAGATATGCTCGCCGCCGTAATTGAGGCGACCGTCGCCGAGGAAGAAGCCGAGGCCGCCGGCCGCCAGGTAGTCGCGGTGCGGTGCGCGCAAACCGTTCAGGTAGATCGCTACGCCCGCGCTGTCATTCGCGCGTCCCCAAGCGCCGCCCTTGGCGAGTACACCAAACGCGAGGGAACGGTCGATCTCCGTGAACGCAAACGTCTCTGTCTTGCCATCGTTCACCGCCGCGCGCACATAGGCGCCGATATTCTCGGTCAGCTCGATCTGCGCTCCCGCGCCGATGCCGCTCTTGGATTGCAGGCGCCGCACCTGCGAAAGGTCGGGCGTGCTCCCGGTGGCCCTGCCCAGCGCCAGCGCCTCGCGAAATGCGCCCATCTCCGCCCGATTGCGGAACGCCAGGAATCGCAGCACGCCGCCACGCGCCAATCCCTTGAACGGCAACTCGAACTCCGCCATGTCGCCGTGATGGTTTGCAATCCGGGTATCCAAGCGCAGGCCGTTGGATTCTGCGGGCATCGCGAACCGCCCGCCCCGCAGCGACCAGTCCGGCGAGATGTACTCAAGTGCAAGGCCGCGCGTGTAGCCGCGCGCATCGGCGGGAAAATCCCACGCGCCATAAGTCAGCGACGACCAGTTCATGAACTGCGTACGTGCATCCCGGCTGTAGTCCACTGTGTCGAATACGTCGAGCACGGACACGGCGCCCGCAGTCAGCACCAGCCGCCGCGCCTTGTAACGCGTGGCCACCTGGTTGGCCTCCGAAGCCTGGTCTTCCCATTCGCCGTCGAGATTCCAGGTCTTGCGCAGGAAAGCGCGCGCCGCATAGCCGATCAGTTCGGGTCCGGAAGTCCGCGCCAACTCGCCGTTCGTGAATCCTCCTACGCCCCGGAGTTGCGAGAATGGCACGCCCTGGGTGAATTCGGGATTCAGGTACGCCTCCCAGCCATTGCTGAACCTGGCGCCCAGGAAAAAGGTACCGGTGAACGAATAGCTCGCGGCGCCGGCGCCGGACAGGCTGTTGGTCCCCGCATAGGGCGAACTGAACGCGGGCTTCCATTGCCGCACATAGGTGGCCTGTGCATGAGCATCCAGCGGGGAGTCGTCTGCAACAGCGGGCAGCGCTGCCGACAGAAACAATGCTATTGCAGCCGCGATGCGCATCGACCGACTATAGCAAACCGAAGTTGCGGAAAATCGCCGCTAGCGGCGTTCGAAGGCGGCCGCGAAGAATCCGTCGGTGCCGTGCCGGTGCGGCCAGAGCCTGAGCCGCTCACCTGTGTCCAGAGGTATGCGCTGCAAGGCTAGCAGTTCGCTGCAGTCGAGCGTTTTGAATTCGGCATGGCCGGCCGCGAAGGCGTCAGTCACCGCCTCGTTTTCATCCGGCAGGATGCTGCAAGTCGCATAAACGAGGCGGCCGCCGGGTTTTACCAGCTTCGCCGCCGCGCTCAGGATGCGCGCCTGCTTCGCGGCGAGCTCGCCAATCGCCGACTCGCCGTGGCGCCATTTCAGGTCGGGATTGCGCCGCAACGTACCGAAACCGCTGCATGGTGCGTCCACCAGCACGCGGTCGAGCTTGCCGGCCAGCCGCTTCGCGCGCAGGTCGCCTTCGTCAGCCAGAACGATCGGATGCACATTCGAGATTCCCGCGCGCGCGGCTCGCGGCGCGAGCTCGCGCAGGCGCTTTTCCGACACATCCATCGCGTAGATCCGTCCGGTACCGTGCATCAGCATCGAGATCGCGAGCGTTTTGCCGCCCGCACCGGCGCAGAAATCCGCCACCATTTCGCCGCGCCGCGGCGCGAGCAGGTAAGCGAGCAGTTGGCTGCCCTCGTCCTGCACCTCCACCGCGCCTTCCAGAAACAACGCATGGCGGTTGATCGCAGGCTTGCCCTGCATGCGGATGCCGGCGGGGGACAGCATCGTCGGCGCACCCTCGGGCGCAAGGCGCGCGAGCGCATCCTCGCGCGACAGCTTGGCCAGGTTCACGCGCAGGTCGAGCGGCGCGGCGCTCAGCAATCCCTGCGCAATTGCGGCGGATTCCTGCTCGCCGTACGCAGTTACAAGCCGCTCCCAGAGCCAGTCAGGCAGGTCCGCCTGTACTGCAGCGGGCAGGCTGCCGCCCGCGCTTGCCTTCACCCTGGAGGCGAGCGCCGAATCCTGCTCTAGCGCCCGCGCAGACAGCCCGAACACGCGCACCAGCGCGGCGACCAGCAGGTCGCGTGGCGCGGCGCTGTCCGCCGCCGCCTCCAGCGAGCGCTTTCGCCGCAGCACCGCGAATACGGCTTCGGCGACGAAGGCGCGGTCGGTCTGGCCGAGATCGCGATGGCTGCGGAAATAGGCGGACAGGGCCTGGTCGGCGGGCCGTGCGAATTTCAGCAGTTCCGCGAGCGCCGTCGCCGCATGCCCGAGCAGCGCCGGGGTCGGCCTCACTGCAGCACGATTTTCGAAGCGACCTGATCGAGGCGCGTGCCTTCCTTGTCCACGATAAGCAGGCGCACCGGCAAATACTGGCGTTCTATGGCAAACCAGATTTCGGTAACCTTGTCTTCGGGACGATCGCGTTTCTTGACGAACTTGAGGGCGTCGAATTCCCCGGCAGGCGTCTTGACCCGCTCCCTGCCAGCCGGCTGATAAGTGTAGTGCGACACACGCTTGCCATCCGCGACGCTCACGCTGACCTCCTTGGCCGGCGGCGCGAAGGCAAAGGACCAGACGAGGCTCAGTTGGTCCTGCTGCTGCAGGGTGGGTACTTTTGCGGCAGCGTCGAAGTCCACGTGCAGCGTATCGCGGCCACTTCGCTTGTCCTCGAATTTCCGCGGAAGCAACCCGTCTGCGGCAATCACGCCCTCGCTGGTGCGCGTCGCATCGCCCTTCAGCGCGAGGAAGCCCTTGCCTTTCCAGTTCTCGGTCAATTTATAGGCGCGCCCGTCGTGTTCCAGGCGGTGGGTTACCTCCGCCAGCGTCAGCCCGTTGCGGTTCACCTCGTAGGTGATCTCGACGCGCTGCGGCGGCGCCGCCAGCACCGAGGTCGCGAAGCTAAGACTTATCGTCAAAAAGATATTGCGCATCGTTTCCCTTAACGCTGACCCGCCCGTTGTCGATGACCAGTTTGCCTTCGAGGAACCACCTGATCGCCCGCGGATAGACGATATGTTCCTGCCGCAGCACCCGTTTCGACAGCGTCTCGACGCTGTCGTTCGCCAGCACCGGGACCGCCGCCTGGATCACGATCGGCCCGGCGTCCAGCTCCGGAGTCACGAAATGCACCGTGCAGCCGTGCAGTTTGGCGCCGGCGGCGAGCGCGCGCTCGTGGGTGCGCAGGCCGGTGAACGAAGGCAGCAGCGAGGGGTGAATGTTGAGCATCCGTCCGGCGTAGCGCGCGACGTATCCTGCCGTGACGATGCGCATGAAGCCCGCGTGGGCGAGCAGCTTCGGCGCAAAACGGTCGATCTCGGCGGCGAGCACTTCTTCATACGCTTCGCGCGTCTGGAAATCGCCGTGCTTCACCACCCGCGTCGGGATGCCCCGCCTGGCGGCCAGTTCGAGCCCGCCGGCGCCGGCGACATTGCTGATGACCGCGGTGACCGGCAGATCCGCGTCCAGGATCGCCTGCAGGTTGCTGCCCCGGCCCGAAATGAGAACGACGATCGACATGGTCAGCGCGGCGGCACCGTCCAAGCGAAGATCTCGTGCGCGTGCGTTCCCGCCCAGACAGTTTCTCTGAGGTCGGGCTCCCAGCCGCTGATGCCGAACTGATACGACACCACGCGCGCGCCGGGTCGCAGTTCTGCGCGCAGCTTCGGCAGCAATTTCGCATTCAATTCCGGATAGAGGTACAGCGCCACCACCGTCGCCTCGGAAAAATCGGTCTTGAACAGGTCCTGCACCGCGAAGCGAACGTTTCCCGACACTCCCGCGGACCGCGCAGCGGCATTGGCCTCCCCGATGCGGCGCGGATCGATATCTATGCCGACGCCGCGCGCGCCGAAATCACGCGCCGCGGCGATCACGATCCTGCCGTCGCCGCAGCCGAGGTCGTAGACCATGTCTGACTGCCGTACCGCAGCCAGGCGAAGCATCGCCTTCACCACCGGTTCGGGCGTTGAGACGTAAGGCGCGTCCAGCTTGATGCCCGGCGTCGAACAGCCGGATGCAAATCCGGCAGCCACGCCCGCGAGCACGAATTCACGGCGATTCAAACCATGTCTCCCGGCCGCACCCAGCGATCGAAGTCCTGTTCCTTCACGTAGCCGAGCGCGGCGGCAGCCTCGCGCAGCGTGCTGCCGTCCTTGTGCGCCTTCTTCGCGATCTCCGCGGCGCGGTCGTAGCCGATGTGCGGCGCGAGCGCGGTCACCAGCATCAGCGAGCGCTCCAGCTGCTCGGCGATGCGCGCCTCGTTCGCCGTGATGCCGCGCACGCAATGCTCCTCGAAGCTCGCCATGCCGTCGGCCAGCAGGCGGGCGCTTTGCAGGAACGCATTGATGATGAGCGGCTTGTAGACATTCAGCTCGAAATGGCCGGAAGCGCCGCCAATGTTGATCGCCACATCGTTGCCGAACACCTGCGCGCAAAGCATGGTGATCGCCTCGGCCTGGGTCGGGTTGACCTTGCCCGGCATGATTGAGCTGCCCGGTTCATTCTCCGGCAGGGAGATTTCGCCTATTCCAGAACGCGGGCCTGATGCCAGCAGGCGGATGTCGTTGGCGATCTTGCTGAGCGCCGCCGCCAACGTCTTCAGCGCTCCGTGCGCGAACAGCAGCGCTTCGTGGCCGGCGAGCGCGGCGAACTTGTTCGGCGCCGGTTCGAACGGCAGGCCGGCCATGCGCGCGATTTCAGCGGACACGCGGGCGCCAAACTCCGCGTGCGTGTTCAGGCCGGTGCCGACCGCAGTCCCGCCGATCGCAAGCTGGTACAGGCCCGGCAGCACGGCTTCCAGCGCCTTGCGCGACTGCTCCAGCTGCGCCACGTAGCCGGAAAACTCCTGACCCAGCGTGAGCGGCGTCGCGTCCTGCAAATGCGTGCGGCCAATTTTCACGATCGCCGCGAAGGCATCGCGCTTGGCCGCCAGCGACATCGCCAGGCGATCAAGCGCCGGGATCAGTTCGGCTTGCACCGCGCGAGCAGCCGCCACGTGCATCGCCGTCGGAAATACGTCGTTCGATGACTGTCCGAGGTTGACGTCATCGTTCGGGTGCAGCAGCCGCTTCGGCCCACGCTCGCCGCCGAGCAACTCGGAGCCCCGGTTGGCCAGTACCTCATTCACGTTCATGTTCGATTGCGTGCCCGAGCCGGTCTGCCAGACCGCCAGTGGGAATTCCGCGTCGTGCCGGCCAGCGAGAACTTCGTCGGCGGCGCGCGCGATGGCTTCCGCCTTCTTTGCATCCAGCAGACCCAGGGTTGCGTTGACCCGCGCCGCCGAACGCTTGACCAGCGCCAGCGCATGCACCACCGCCAGCGGCATGCGCTCCTCCGAGATGCGGAAGAAGCGCCGGCTGCGCTCGGTCTGCGCGCCCCACAGCCGGTCCGCCGGCACGTCGATCGGGCCGAATGAATCCTTCTCGCTGCGGGTGCCGCTCACTACTTCGCTACTTTTTCAGCAGGCTGCGGAGCATCCAGGCGTTCTTTTCGTGGATGTCCAGGCGCTGGGTCAGCAGGTCCAGCGTGGGCTGGTCGTTGGCGGCGTCCGCCAGCGGCAGCACCGAGCGCGCGGTGCGCGCGACCGTCTCCTGGCCAGTGATCAGCTCGGCAATCATCTTCCCCGCCTTCGGCACGCCGCCAGTTTCTTTTATCGAAGCGAGCTCGATGTACTGCTTGTAGGTACCAGGGGCGTAGTGTCCGAGCGCGCGGATGCGCTCGGCGATCAGGTCGATGGCATTCCAGGTCTCGGTGTACTGGCCCATGAACATCAGGTGAAGGGTCTGGAACATCGGCCCTTCCACGTTCCAGTGAAAGTTGTGCGTCTTCAGGTATAGCAGGTAGGTGTCCGCGAGCAGACGGGAAAGGCCCTGCGCGATCGCTGCGCGATGCTTGGCGGAAATGCCGGTATCCATTGCCTTTGCCATCGGGGTTCTCCTGAACGGGACGGAACCCGGCAATCTTACCGCGCTAGGGCAGGTCGAACAGCAGCGCCTCCGCGCTTTCGCCTTGCTCGAGAACCACTTCCGCCACCCCGGTCATCTTGACTGCGTCGCCGGCTTGCAGCGGCGTCCCGTTCACCGTCAGCTTGCCCTGCACGACATGGAGGTAGGCCTTTCGTCCAGACACGAGCGGCTGCGTCGCGCGCTCGGCGCCGTCGAACAGGCCGGCGTAGATGCGCGCGTCCTGGTGAATGGTCACTGAGCCGTCCGCGCCGTCAGGCGATGCGACCAACCGCAGCCGGCCCCGCTTGGAGGCGACGTCGAAATGCTTCTGCTCGTAGCCCGGTGCGATGCCGCGCACGTTCGGTTCGATCCAGATCTGCAGGAAATGGGTGGCGCCCGTCTTGTTGTGGTTCTGCTCGCTGTGCTGCACGCCGCGGCCCGCGCTCATGCGCTGCACGTCGCCCGGCACGATGGTCGAGCCGGTGCCCATCGAGTCCTTGTGCCCGAGGGCGCCCTCCAGCACGTAGCTGATGATTTCCATGTCGCGGTGGCCGTGCGTGCCGAAGCCGGTACCGGGCTGGATGCGATCTTCGTTGATCACGCGCAGCGCGCTGAAGCCCATGTGCGCCGGATCGTAGTAGTCGGCGAACGAGAACGAATGCCAGGAATCGAGCCAGCCATGCTGGGCATGGCCGCGCTCGCCGGCACGGCGGATTTCGACCATGGGTTACTGCCCGGGCTGTGCAGTCTCGCCGCCCTGCTGCTGGGCGGCGATTTCCGCGTGCACTTTCGCCATGTCGAGGGACGTGGCCTGCGTCAGCACCTGTTCCAGCGCCTGGCCGGGCAGCGCGCCCGCCTGCTGGAACAGGATCACTTTCTCGCGGAACACCATCAGCGTCGGGATCGAGCGGATATTGAACGAGCCCGCGAGTTCCTGCTGCTCGTCGGAATTCACTTTCGCGAACACCACGTCCGGATGCGCTTCGGAAGCTTTCTCGAACACCGGCGCAAAGCCGCGGCAGGGGCCGCACCACGGCGCCCAGAAATCAATGATGACGGTCTTGTCGCCATTGATCGTCTGGTCGAAGTTTTCCTTGGTGAGGTCGATGGTCGCCATACAGGTCCTTTTGCTGGAAAGTGAAAGTGTATATTGGGGCTACCGTCACCGGTTCAAGCCAATGTCTTACGTCGGCCCGTATGTTGGTAGATTTGCGCCCTCCCCCACCGGTCCGCTCCATTTTGGTTCATTGGTCGCGGCGCTCGCGAGCTGGCTGGACGCAAAGCATGCCGGCGGACAGTGGC
>JANXUV010000037.1 GCA_025356085.1 Betaproteobacteria bacterium | reverse complement strand
TTTCAGATTTTGAGCGTCAAGGAAGGCTACTTCTCGTCATTGGCGAATGAATCGAGAACACTGTTGATCACGGCTGACCGAAAGCTTGCCGAGGTGGCTGAAGCAGAAGGCATCCAGGCGTGGTATTGCTTAGAAGGCATGCCACCGTGAAGCGCTCTAACTCTAGGTGGAACGGACGGGCAACATCGGCTCGCCGTTCACCAAAACGTTAAGTCGACGAGTGCAGATGGCGGCAATGGTTTTGCAGATCAAGGTCAAACCCAACGCGCGAACTTCGTCGCTCGCGCAGCAACCCGACGGCAGCTGGATGGCGCAACTCAAGTCGCCGCCGGTGGACGGGAAAGCCAACAAGGAGCTTGTCGCCCTGCTCGCCGAGCATTTCCGGTGCCGCAAGGCTGACGTCGAGATCAAGAGCGGCGCGTCGGGGCGCATGAAGCTGGTCAAGATCGCCGGCTAGCGCCTTAGAATGGCGCGATGTCCACTGTCCTCGTTACCGGCGCCGCCAGGGGCATCGGCCTGGCTACCGCACGCGCCTTCCTCAAGGCCGGCTGGAAGGTCCTCGCGCTCGACAAGGATTTCTCAGATTGCGACGAGAAGGAGTTCGAGCGCATCGAGTTCGACCTGCAGAATCTCGCCGGGATAGGAAAGCTGGTCGAAAAACGGGAGATCCACACTCTCGTGAACAACGCGGGGGTGCTGTATTGCGACGCTTACGATTCCATTCCGGAAAAGCATCGCAAGGAAATCCTCGCCGTGAACATCGAAGCGCCCTCGGAGCTCATCACGGCGCTGGCACCGCAAATGAAGAAAAGAAAATCCGGCCGAATCGTCAACGTCGGATCGGTGGCCGCCTTCACTGGCCACCCGGACCTCTGGTACGGCATCACCAAGGCGGGAATTCTCAATCTCACCAAGGCCTGGGCAAAAGAGCTGGGGCCGCACGGCATCCTGGTGAACGCGGTGGCGCCGGGGCCGACGCAGACGGCGATGTACGACCAGCTGCCGCAATCGCGCAAGGATGGCGTGATGCGTTCGGTGTACTCCGGCCGCGTCTGCCAGCCCGAGGAGGTCGCGGCTGCGATCCTGTGGCTGGGAAGCGCTTGCCCCGAGTACATCAATGGGACTACGCTCGACGTCAATAATGGCTCTTACCCCCGCTGAGGCGCAGTGATGAGGCGTTTGTT
The DNA here is from genome assembly GCA_025356085.1 of Betaproteobacteria bacterium. Taxonomy (GTDB): domain Bacteria; phylum Pseudomonadota; class Gammaproteobacteria; order Burkholderiales; family SG8-39; genus RBG-16-66-20. The sequence continues at coordinate 20,261 of JANXUV010000037.1, read as the reverse complement.
TTTTCTTCTGGCTGTACTTTTTTCATTCCATGCAAGTGCGCAAACCTGGCCGTCGAAGCCGCTCCGGCTGGTGGTACCGCACGCGCCGGGCGGCAACTCCGACACTTTCGGGCGCATCCTCGCCGCCAAGCTCTCCGAGCGTCTCGGCCAGCAGGTGGTGGTGGAGAACCGCGCCGGCGCCGGCGGCACGGTGGGCAGCGAATTCGTCGCGCGCTCGACGCCCGACGGCTACACGCTGCTGGTGGGCGACAACGGCACGCACGGCATCGCCTCCACCCTGTACGCGAAGCTGCCGTATAAGGTGCCGGCGGATTTCACCTCGGTGACGCTGGGCGCGAGCTTTCCGACGGTGCTGCTGGTGAACCCCGCGGTGCCCGCGCAGACCATCGCGGAGTTCGTCGCGCTGGCAAAGGCCCAGCCGGGCAAGCTCAGCTACTCCTCGGCCGGCACTGGCAACGGCTCGCACCTCGCGGTCGACATGTTCCTGCAGGCCGCGGGCGGACTGCAGCTGGTGCACGTGCCCTACAAGGGCGGCGCGCCCGCGGTGCAGGCGGCGCTCGCGGGCGACGTGCAGATGACGTCGGTCAGCGTGAACACCGCGCTGCCGCATATCAAGTCCGGCAAATTACGCATCCTCGCCATCTCCTCCTCCAAGCGCTCGCCGGCGATCCCCGATGTGCCGACGCTAGCCGAGGCCGGCATCCCGGGCGCCGAGGCCGACAGCTGGCTCGGCATCTTCGGCCCGGCCGGGATCGCCGATCCGATCGTCGCCAGGCTGCAGCATGAGATTGCCGCAACGCTGAACGACCCGCCGATCCGCGAACGGCTCGCCGGCATCGGACTGGAGGTTGTCGCCTCCTCGCCGGCGCAGCTCGCCGGCATGCTGCCGGGCGAAGTGCGCAAGTGGGGCGAGGCCGTGCGCCGCTCCGGCGCCCGCGTGGACTGAAGGCCGCATTTTCCTCCCCATGGCCGGCCGCACGCTATTCGACAAGATCTGGGACCTGCACGTGGTGGACGAGCTGGGCGACGGCATGCAGCTGATGTTCGTCGACCGGCACCTGATACACGAATTGTCGGGGCATCGCGGCCAGCTCGAGATCGCCAGGCGCGGGCTCAAGATGCGCAACCCCGAACTCGCCGTCGGCTCGATGGATCACGTGGTATCCACGGCGCCGGGCAGCCGCGGCGGCAATGCGCCCTGGGCCGACAAGATCATCGAGACCTTCCGCGCCGAGGGTAAAAAGTCCGGCATGAAGATCTACGACATCGGCCAGGACGGCCAGGGGATCGTGCACGTGGTGGGGCCGGAGCTCGGCTTCACGCTGCCCGGCACGCTGCTGGTCTGCGGCGACAGCCACACCTGCACGCACGGCGCGCTCGGTTCGCTCGCCTGGGGCATCGGCACCACCGAACTGGTGCACGTGCTGGCGACGCAGACCATCGTGCAGCAGAAGCCGAAAAAGATGCGCGTGGATTTCCGCGGCGCTCCCGCGCGCGGCGTCGTCGCAAAAGATTTGATACTCGCGCTGATAGGAAAAATCGGCACTGCCGGCGGCATGGGCTACGCGGTGGAATACGCCGACGAGGCGATCCGCGGCTTGAGCGCGGAAGGGCGCATGACGGTGTGCAATCTTTCGATCGAGCTGGGCGCCAAGGTCGGCATGATCGCGCCCGACCAGACCACCTACGACTACCTGAAGGGCCGCCGCCACGCGCCGGCGGGCGCGCACTGGGAGCAGGCGCTGGCGCACTGGAAAACATTGCCCAGCGATGCGGATGCGAAATTTGACACGGAACACGCCATCGACTGCGCTTCGCTCGCGCCGCAAATCACCTGGGGCACCAGCCCTGAGGACGTGATCGGCGTGGATGGCAGGATTCCGGACCACAAGCCCGACGCGCTCGCCTACATGGGCCTCGCCGCCGGCAAGCCGATCGCCGGCACCAAAGTGGACCGCGTCTTCATCGGCTCCTGCACCAATTCGCGCCTGCCCGACCTGCGCGCCGCGGCGGAGGTAGTGAAGGGACGCAAGGCGGCGAAGCACGTGCAGGCCTGGGTGGTGCCGGGTTCCTGGCGCATCAAGCAGGATGCCGAGGCCGAGGGCCTGCATGAAGTATTCCGCGCCGCGGGCTTCGAATGGCGCGAGGCCGGCTGCTCGATGTGCGTGGCGGCGAACGGCGACTACGTGGCGCCACTCGAGCGCTGCGTCTCCACCTCGAACCGCAATTTCGTCGGCCGCCAGGGCCCGCGGGCGCGCACCCACCTGGCGAGCCCCGCGATGGCGGCGGCGGCGGCGATTGCCGGCGAGATTGTCGATGTGCGGGGATTTTGAATGGAGCCCTTTAAAAAACTCTCGGCAATCGCGGCGCCTTTCCCGCAGAAAAACGTCGATACGGACTTCATCATCCGCGTCGAGCGCTGCACCGGCACGCCGAGAGAGCAGCTCGGCAGCCACGCCTTCGAGATGGCGCGCTTCCTGAAGGACGGCAGCCCCGACCCGGATTTCGTCCTCAACCAGCCGCGCTACCGCGGCGCGCAGATCCTGGTCTGCGGCGAATTCTTCGGCACCGGCAGTTCGCGCGAGATGGCGGTGTGGGCTCTCGCCGGCATGGGCATCCGCTGCCTGATCGCGCCCTCCTTCGGCCAGATCTTCTACGGCAACTGCTTCCAGAACGGCCTGCTGCCCATCGTGCTGCCCTCCACGCAGGTCGACGCGCTGATGAAGCAAGCCGAAGCAGGAAAGACCTTCGACGTGGACCTCGAGGCACAGCGCATCAACGGCGCGCAACCCTTTGAGATCTCCGCGCGCCGCAGGAAGATGATGCTGCAAGGCCTGGACGAACTCGGTCTCACCCTCGCGATGGAGCCTGAGATCGCGGCATTCGAAGCCGCCGACCGCGCGCGGCGGCCGTGGATTTATCCTTGAGGAAGTTTCCAGCCGTTTTTATTCTCGCGCTTGCTTTTCAGGCGACCGCAAAAGACTTTCCGGAAAAACCCGTCAGGCTGATCGTTCCCCTGCCGCCCGGCATCGCGATCAGCGCGCTCACCATCAACCCGAGCCTGCGCAAGGACCTGCCTTACGACACGCTGAAGGATTTCGCGCCGCTCACGCAGATCGGCAATACGGTGATGGCGCTGGTCGCCGTGGCTGATTTCCCCGCCGGCGACCTGCGCGGACTCCTTGCGGAAGCAAAGAAGAAACCCAGCGCGCTCGCCTACGCCTCGCTGGGCGTCGGCACCGGCACCCACCTCGCGGGCGAGCTGCTCAAGATGCGCGCCGGCCGAATAACCGGGCGGTGATCGGCGAGGATAGCGTGCCGAACGGCGGCGCTAGCGGATGCGGTAGATCTCCACCGGGAAGCTGCCGCGCGACACCTCCACCGAGGCGCGCTTCTGTTCCAGCTGCGCGGTGAGGATCGCGCGGTCGTCGCCCTTCTCCCAGCGCATCTTGAAAATCTTGCGGTCCGGCTTGTCCTTGCGCGCGATGGTCTCGGTGGTCTCGGCGAGCGGCGCGCCCCAGCGCGCCTGCAGCGCTTTCTTCCCCCGCTCCAGGTCCTTCATGTCGATGCGCAGGTCGAAGGCCTGGATCACGTCCGCCTTCAGGTAGACCGTGATGCGCATGACGACGCCGTCCAGCGAAATCTGCGCGTCGTCGCAGCGGCGGTCCGCGGCGTCGGATTTCCACTCCAGCGGCTTGCAATACGCGCTCGGGAACGCCTTCTTGACGTCACCCTCGCGGCCGCCCAGCGCGACGCCCTTGATCTCGTAGGCAAACGCCCATAGTGGAAAAGTCAGCGGCAGGGCCAGCGACAGCGCGAACAGGAACTTTCTCATTTGAACCTCATTCTGGAGCGGAAGCACTGCGCCGAGTGATCGTTCACCAGGCCGGTCGCCTGCATGAACGCGTACATGATGGTCGAGCCGACGAACTTGAAGCCGCGGCGCTTCAGGTCCTTTGACAGCGCATCCGAGAGTCCGGTTCGCGCCGGCACCTTCACGCCGGACCGTATCCTGATCGGCCTGCCGTCCACGTATTCCCAGAGGTAGGCCGAAAAGCTTCCATACTCCTTCTGTAACGTGAGGAAGCACTTCGCGTTGACCACCGCCGACTCGATCTTCAGGCGGTTGCGGACGATGCCGGCGTTTTTCATGAGGGATTGCTTCTTTTTTGCCGTGTATCGGGAAATTTTCTTCGGATCGAAACCGTCGAAAGCTTTCCGGTAATTCTCCCGCTTGGCAAGGATCGTGTCCCACGACAGGCCGGCTTGGGCGCCCTCGAGGATCAGGAATTCAAAAAGTTTCCGGTCCTGGCGAACGGGAACGCCCCACTCGCGATCGTGATAGCGAATTGCCGGCGGATTGGCTGGCCAGCCGCAACGTTTCAAACCAGCCCGACTTTCTTCTCCTGCATCAGCGATAGCAGGCGCCCGCCGAGCATCGACAGGCGATCGGCCATCACCGACAGGAAGGCCTCGGAGAAGCGCGCGCGGCAGGGGTCGGAGAAGCCGTCGATGTCGTGGATGCGCAGGCCGAGCACCCAGCTTATTTCCACCGCGGTGACGGTGGCGCTGCGCGGCGCCATGCTGCGCCGCGCGTACACCATCTCGCCGACGCATTCGCCCGGGCTGACCGCGTTGAGCAGCTTTCCCTTCTGCGTGACCTTGAGCAGCCCCGCGGCGAGCACGTAGATGTGGTCGTCCTCGACGCCCTCCCGGATCAGCTCGGCGCCCATGGAGACCTTGCGGCAACGGCACTTGCGCACCACCTCCCAGAGCTCGGTGTCCGAGAAGCGCCGGAAGAACGCCAGGCGCCGCATCGCGCTGAACTCCTCCACGTCGGAGAGGCTGGACATGGTCGCGTCCTCCTCCGACAGCAGCGGCTCCAGGGCGGCGGCGAAGTCGTTCCAGCTCTCGAAGCGGTCGTTGCGAGACTTGCCGAGCGCACGCAGCACGATGTCGTCCAGCGCCGGCGAAATGCCGGAATTGACCGCGGAGGGTGGCGGCGGATCCTTGGAGAGGATCTCGTCCATCAGCGCGTACGCGGTCGTGCCGCCGAAAGGCCGCGCGCCGGTGAGCATGTGGTACATCACGCCGCCCAGCGAAAACATGTCGGAGCGAAAGTCGATCTCCTCGCTGCCGCGGATCTGCTCGGGCGACATGTAGGCGGGCGAACCGACGCCGGCGACCTGCGTGGTGTCCGAGCGCGCCAGCTGTGCCGCGCCGAAATCCGACACCTTGATGTCGAAATCGGGGCGCAGCATGATGTTGGCGGGCTTGATGTCGCGATGCACGACGCCAACCGTATTGGCGTATTCGAGCGCCTTGCAGCACTTGTAGGCGATCTGCGCGGTGCGCGATACGGGCAGCAGGCCCGCGGACGCGCAGTGCGGCTCGAGCGAGGTGCCGTCGACCAGTTCCATCACCAGGTAGCGCAGGTCCTTGCCGTCCTTCCTGTCGATGCCGGCATCGAAAATGCTGACGATGTGCGGGTGGCGCAGCTTGCCGGCGAGCGAGGCTTCATTCTGGAAGAACTTGAGCGCGCGCCGCGCCTCTTCCGGGTCGCTCGGCATCGCATCCATGACCTTGATCGCGACCTCGCGGCCGGCGAAGGCGTCGCTGGCGAGGTAGACCGAACCGGTCGCACCCTTGCCAAGCAGTTTCTGAATCTCGTATTTGCCGATGTTGGCGTGCATGGAGCGAGGATGCTAACCCCGATTCAGCCCGCAGGGCACGCGGCGGGCCGGCGCAAACAGACTTTAATCCTTGAGCTCGATCGCCAGCTTGTCGAGGGCTTCTCGGATCGGAATGAAGAAGTTCAGGTTTGCCCGGCCCCGGTCCACCGCCGACACCGTCAGGCCGATGACAGACCCGCCGGCGTCCAGCAGCGGCCCGCCGCTCGAGCCGGGCAGGATGGCCACGTCGCTTTGCAGGTTGCAATCATCGCTGTTTGCGCTAGCCTAGCGCACTCCGTCATGACCACAAAGCTACTCCGCTCCGCTCTCGCGCTGATCCCGGCGCTCCTCCTGTCCGCCTGCGGCGAGCCGCCGACCTGGCACAAGGAAGGCATCGACGAATCGACCGGCCAGAACGACCTGGCAGCCTGCCGCAGGCAGGCGCAGGCAATGCAGGGTCCTGCCGGGGTCGCCATGGGTTCTTCGCCGATGGGTCCGCGCTTCGGTCCGGTCGATGCGAGCCCGGCGGATCGCGTGATGCAGGAAGCCCAGTCCGTCAACGGCTGCATGCGCGGCAAGGGCTACGTCCTGAAAACCGCCGGGAAGAAGTAGGCCTCTCCTACCGCGGTTCCTTGATTTCATGGCTGGCTGGCCGCGCGCGCAGGCGCAGTTCGGTCAGTTCCGCGCGTTCGCGCGGCGCGTTGCGGATCGCCTGGTCTTTTCCGGAAAGGTATTGCGGCGGCCAGAATTGCCCCGCGTGCTGGTACCAGGCGGAGGCCTGCAGCGCGAAGTAGGGATTGGCGAGGTGCGGCCGGCCGAGCGCCACCAGGTCCGCCTTGCCCGAGGCGAGCAGCGTGTTCACCTGGTCGGCGCTGGTGATCGCGCCCACGGTCATGGTGGCGATGCCGGTTTCATTGCGCACCCAGTCGGCGAACGGCGCCTGGAACATGCGGCCATAGAGCGGGCGCTGCCGCGGCACTGTCTGCCCGGTGGAGCAGTCGATCAGGTCGCAGCCCGCGTCCTTGAGCATCCTCGTCATCGCCAGCAGGTCTTCGCCGGACAATCCGCCCGGCGCCCAGTCGGCGGCCGAAATCCGCACGGACATCGGCTTTTCCTTAGGGAATTCTTTTCTACAGGCGTCAAAAACAGCAAGAGGAAAACGCATTCTGTTTTCAATCGAGCCGCCGTATTCGTCCTCGCGATGGTTGGTGAGCGGCGAAATGAAACTGGCGAGCAGGTAGCCGTGCGCCATGTGCACTTCGAGCATGTCGAAGCCGGCTTCGTTGGCAAGCCGGGTGGACTTTTCAAATTGACGGATAATTTCTTTCATGCCGTCCGGCGTGAGTTCCTTCGGCATCTGGGAAACCCCTTCGCTGTACGGCAGCGGCGAGGCCGATACCAGGGGCCAGTTGCCGCTCTCCAGAGGGTGATCCATCCTTTCCCAGCCCAGCTGCGTCGAACCCTTGCGGCCGGAATGACCGAGCTGCAGGCAGAGCTTCACCTTCGAGTTGGCGTGGCAGAAATCGGTGATGCGCTTGAACGCGTCGCGCTGCGCTTCGTTCCACAGGCCGGTGCAGCCCGGCGTGATGCGCGCCTCGGGCGAAACGCAGGTCATCTCGACGAACAGCATGCCCGCGCCGCCGACGGCGCGCGAGCCGAGGTGCACCAGGTGCCAGTCGCCCGGCACGCCCTCGACCGCCGAGTACTGGTCCATCGCCGAAACCACCACGCGGTTCTCCACCGTCATGCCGCGCAGCCGGAACGGCGTGAACATCGGCACCGGGGGATTGGCGAGATCCACGGCCAGGCCCTGGTCCTTCGCTTTACTGGCGTACCAGCGCCGGACTTCGCGCACGAATTCCGGATCGCGCAGCTCCAGGTTCTCCCAGGTGATCTGCTTGGAGCGCGACATGACGCCGAAAGCGAACTGCAGCGGGTCCATGTCCCAGTAGCGCCGCATGTGCTCGAACCAGGCGAGCGAGACGTTGGCGGCATGCTGGGTTTTTTCTACTTCTTCACGCCTTTGGGTGTCATAAATTTCCAATGCTTTCCCCAGGGAATTCTGGCAACGAACCGCTTCAAACAATGCAATCGCATCTTCCATCGCCAGCTTCGTCCCCGATCCGATCGAGAAATGCGCCGTCGCCTTGGCATCGCCAATCAGCACCGCATTACCCTTGACCCAGGTCTGGTTGGTGATGGTCGGGAAGTTGCGCCAGACGGAGCGGTTGGGGATCAGCCGGTGGCCGTCGAGTTCATCGGCGAATACGCGCTCCACCGTTTCCAGCATCGCCGCTTCGTCCTTCGAGTCGAAACCGAAGTTCTTCCAGGTGGCCTCGTCGGTTTCCATGATCCAGGTGCTGCGGCCCTCCTCGTACTGGTAGCAGTGCGCGAGGATGATGCCCTCCGGCGTCTCGCGAAAGAAGTATTTGAAGGCATCCAGCGGCTTCGTGGAACCCAGCCAGGTGAACTTGTTCGGCCGCAGGTCGACGCTGGGCCGGAAGTGATCCTTGTTCTGCTCGCGGATCTTCGAATTGATGCCGTCGGCGACGACGACCAGGTCGGAATCCGCAAATTCCTCCAGATTTTCAATTTCCTTCTGAAAAACCAGCTTCACACCCAATTCCCTGCAGCGGTCGTGCAGGATATGCAGCAGCGCCACGCGCGAGCAGCCGCAGAAGCCGTTGCCGCCCGAGCGCATGGTGCGGCCCTTGTAGACCACGTCGACGTCGCCCCAGTAGGCAAAGCGGCGCCGGATCATCTCGTAGGACGGACCGTCGCAGGCCTTGAAGCTGTCCAGCGTCTGGTCGGAGAACACCACGCCGAAGCCGAAGGTGTCGTCCGGGCGGTTGCGCTCGTAGACCGTGATGTCCCAGCGCGGCCAGGCCTTCTGCGCGAGCAGCGCGAAGTACAGCCCGCCCGGCCCGCCGCCGACGATGGAGATTTTCACGCCGGCTTTCCTTCCGGCACGACCGCCGTCGTTTCAATTTCGACCTTCGCCCCGTCTTCCATCAGCGCGGCCACCTGCACCACCGCCATCGTCGGGTAGTGCCGGCCGATCAGTTCCCGGTAGGCGGCGCCGACGTCCTTGAGGGCGCCCAGGTATTCCTTCTTGTCGGTCACATACCAGGTCATGCGCACGATGTGCTCCGGCTTCGCGCCCGCTTCGGCGAGGACAGCCAGGGTGTTCTTCAGGGTCTGCCGGAACTGGCCGGCGAATGTTTTTTCCTGAATGATATTTTCAGAACCAAAAGCAATCTGGCCGGCGACGAAGACCGTCGTCCCTCCCTTTACCGCAATGCCGTTCGAGTAACCCTTCGGCGCGGCCCAGCCGGGCGGTTGCAGGATTTTCATCATGAGGCTGTCCTCAGCTTGAAGCGCTGCAGCTTTCCGGTCTCGGTGCGCGGCAGCGCGGCCACGAACTCGATTTCGCGCGGGTACTTGTAGGGGGCGATCGACTGCTTGACGTGGTCCTGAAGATTCTTTTTCATTTCATCGTCAGGTCTGTTGCCAGGCTTGAGAACCACAACCGCCTTGACGACCATGCCGCGCTCCTCGTCCGGCGCGCCGACCACGCCGCACTCGGCCACCGCCGGGTGCGCCAGCAGCGCGCCCTCCACCTCGGGCCCGGCGATGTTGTAGCCGGCCGAGATGATCATGTCGTCGGTGCGCGCCTGGTAGTGGAAGTAGCCATCCATGTCCATCACGTAGGCATCGCCCGTGACGTTCCAGCCGTCGATCGCGTAGTTCTTCTGCCGATCGTCGGCGAGGTAGCGGCAGCCGGTCGGGCCCTTGACCGCGAGGCGCCCGATCTGGCCGGGCGCGCAGCGCTCGCCGTTCTCGTCCAGCACCGTTGCCGTATAGCCGGGAATGGCGTGGCCGGTGGCGCCGTACTTGACGTGCTCCGGCGCGTGCGAAATGAAGATGTGGATCATCTCGGTGGCGCCGATGCCGTCGATGATCTCGATGCCGCTTGCCTCGCGAAACACTCGGCGCGTGGCGTCGGGCAATGCTTCGCCGGCGGAAACGCATTTCTTCAGCGAAGAGAGATCGTGGTTTTTCCAGATGCCGGCCAGCGCGCGGTACATGGTCGGCGCGGTGAAGAGGATGGTGGCCTTGAACTTCTGGATCGCCTCCAGCATCGAATCCGGCGTGAACTTCTCCACCAGCGCGGTGCTGGCGCCGAATCGCAGCGGAAAGCACAGCAGCCCGCCCAGGCCGAAAGTGAAGGCAAGCGGCGGCGAGCCGATGAAGATGTCGTCCCTGCCGGGCTTCAGGCAGGAGCGCGGAAAGCAGTCGCACATCGCGATCACGTCGCGGTGGAAATGCATGGTCCCCTTGGGCTTGCCGGTGGTACCGGAGGTGAAGGCGATCACGGCGACGTCTTCGGCGGACGTATCAATATTGCTGAATGCCGTCGATTGCCTTCCTATCAATGCGTCCGTCGCGTCGTCATACCAATATTTCACGGATTTGAGGCAGGGACAGGAAGGCAAGGTCAACTTCAATTCGGCCTCCAGCCGCTTGTCGCAGAGCGCGTGGGTGATCTCGGCCTTGTTGACGATCTCGGTGAGTTCCTTGGCGCGCAGCAGCGGCATGCTGCCGACGCAGATGCCGCCCGCCTTGAACACCGCCAGCCAGCTCGCCGCCATCATCGGATTGTTCGGCCCGCGCAGCAGCACGCGGTTGCCGGGCTTGAGACCCATCTCGCCCACGAGGAAGTTGGCCACGCGGTTGGCCTGCGCCTGCAGTTGCGCGTACGTGCATTCGACGATGTGACTTTCATGCGCGGCGCGCACCGCGACGCGATCGCCGTGGCCCGCCTTCACCATGTCATCCAGCAGAACGGCGGCGCAGTTCATGCGCTCCGGATAATTCAGTTCGGGCAGATCGAACTTGAACTCCGGCCATTGCTCCCGCGGCGGCAGGTTGTCGCGCGCGAAAGAGTCAATGTGCGCGCTGAGGGTCATTTCAGCAGCTCGCGGGCAATGATCACTTTCTGCACTTCGGTGGCGCCCTCATAGATGCGCAGCGCGCGCACTTCGCGGTACAGGCGCTCCACGGGGTGGCCGCTCTTCACCCCCAACCCGCCGAAGATCTGCACCGCGCCGTCCACCACCTCCTGCGCCATTTCGGTGGCGTGCATTTTGGCCATCGCGGCTTCCCGGGTAACCCGGGTTTGCTTCGTATCCTTTACCCACGCAGATCTATACGTAAGCAACGCCGCCGCCTCGATGCCTGTGGCCATGTCGGCAAGCTTCGCCTGCGTCATCTGCAGGTCGGCCAGGCGGGCGCCGAACATCTTGCGGTTCTTGGCGCGCGCGAGGGATTCGGCCAGCGCGCGCCGGGCGAAACCCAGCGCCGCGCCCGCCACCGTGGTGCGGAACACGTCGAGATTGCGCATCGCCAGCTTGAAGCCGTGTCCGGCCTCGCCGATCAGCTCCGCCTTCGAGTCCTTGAACTTCACCGTCGCCATCGGATGCGGCGCGATGATGTCGATGCGCTCGGAGGCATCCACTTCCTTCGCATCGACGATGAAGGCGGAGATGCCGGCCTCGGCTTTGGCGAAGGTCACATAAAAATCCGCGATCCCGCCGTTGGAAATCCAGGTCTTGACGCCGTTCACGACCCAGCCGCCGCCCTTCTGCGTTGCAGTGCAGGTCATGGCCGCCACATCCGAGCCCGCTTCCGGTTCCGATAGCGCGAAGGCCGCGATTGTTTCGCCCTGAGCCACGCGCGGCAAATACGCCTTCTTCTGAGCCTCGGTGCCGGCCAGCACGATCGGTCCGCTGCCCAGGCCCTGCATCACGAAGGCGAAATCGGCCAGGCCGTGGTGGTAGGCCAGCACTTCGCGCAGCAGCGCGATCGATCGCACGTCAGGGGTCGCCGAAACGCAGTGCTTCAGGAAACCTGCTTTGCCCAGTTCCCTGACGAAATACCTGCAAATGGAATCTGCGTCTTCTTCTTCGATCAGCTTCTTTTGAATCCAACCGTCCGCTTCGGCAGCCAACTGTCGATGACGTTCCTCGAAAAAGGGCCAGCCGTAGTGCTCGAAGCGGTCCATCAGTTGCCTTCGAATGCCGGCTTCTTCTTCGCGGCAAAGGCTTCGAAGGCGCGATGAAAATCCTTCGTCTCCATGCAGATCGCCTGCGCCTGGGCTTCCATCTCGATCGCCTCGTCCACGCCGACGTTCCATTCCTGGTGCAGCATCTTCTTGGTCATCGCGTGCGCGAAAGTGGGCCCGGCAGCGAGTCCCTTTGCGGTTTGAATTGAAAGATCCAGAACCTTGTCGCTCAATTTATTGAAGAAGCCCCAGGCAAGACCCTCGTCGGCGGACATGGAGCGACCGCTGTAAAGGAGGTCGGAGGCGCGGCCCTGGCCGATGATTCGCGGCAGGATGGTGCAGGCGCCCATGTCGCACCCGGCCAAGCCGACGCGCGTAAACAGGAACGCCACTTTCGCGTCGGGCGCGCCATAGCGCAGGTCCGAGGCCATCGCGACGATCGCGCCCGCCCCGGCGCACACGCCCTCCACCGCGGCGATCACCGGCTGCGGGCAATGGCGCATCGCCTTCACCAGGTCGCCGGTCATGCGCGTGAACGCCAGCAGCTCCGGCATCTTCATCTTCGTCAGCGGGCCGATGATCTCGTGCACGTCGCCGCCGGAGCAGAAGTTGCCTCCAGCCCCGTTTATCACCACGGCATTTATATTTTTATTTGATTTGAGTTCAATAAAAAGATCCCTGAGTTCCGCATACGACTCGAACGTCAACGGATTCTTCCGCTCCGGGCGGTTCAGCGTGATGACGCCGACCTTCCCTTCCGCTTTCCAGAGAAAACTCTTCGCCTCGATCATGACTGCGCCTCCAGGGTGGCCTGCTTGATCCGGCCGAGCAGCTTGTAGACCTCCGCGTGTTCCTTGCGCGACAGGCCGGCCAGCAGCTCGACGATCCATTCCTCGTGCGCGCGCGCCATCTCGGCGAAGGCCTTGCGCCCGGCGCGCGTCAGGCGCACCCGGTGCGCGCGCCGGTCTTCGGGCTCCGGCGTGCGCTCGACCAGCCCTTCCGCCTCCAGCGGATCAACGATGCCGGTGACGTTGCCGCCGGTCACCATCAGGTGGCGCGACAACTCGTTCATCTTCAGGCCTTCGGGGTAGCGCCAAAGCTGCGACATCAGGTCGAAGCGCGGCAGCGTGGTGTCGAAACGCTGGCGAAGGCGCGCACGGACTTCGCGCTCGATGAGCTGAGTGCAGGTCAGCAGGCGCAGCCAGAGCCGCAGCGCCTGGTGGTCGTTAGTGCGGGAAGCGGTCTCGCGGTCCATGCCGGTCACTCCAGGCCGAATAGCTTTAGACCTAAAGTAACTCAGCGCCCTGAACTATGCAACCTCCCCTTTTCAGGTTGGGCAGCTTCCCCATGCCGGCTGGTGTAGATTAGCCGGCAGACATTCCACTCCTGGGAGGGAGACCATGACTTCATTCAAGCGCCGGCAGATCGTCGCCGGCATCAGCGCGGCATTCGCCACCGGCCTCTACAGCTCCACCGTTCGGGCGGCGATGGGCCCCAACGATAAGTTCGACCTCATCATCAAGGGCGGCGAAGTGCTCGATCCGAGCCAGGGCCTGCGCGCCAGGCGCGACATCGGCATGCGGTACGGCGTGATCGAGGCGATCGAAGCCGACATCCCTGTCGCGCGCGCGAACAAGGTCATGAACGCCGCGGGCCGCATCGTGGTGCCGGGCCTGATCGACCTGCATTCGCACGTCTATACCACCGGCATAGGCATCCCGGCCGACGAACTGGTGCCCTACCAGGGCACCACCACCGCGGTATCCGCGGGCGACGCGGGTTCGAGCACCTTTGCCGTCTATCGCCGCTACATGGCGGCGCAGTCGCGCACACGGCTCTACGCATTCGTGCACATCGCCAACATCGGCCTGTCGGCGTTCCCGGTCGGCGAGCTGTACAACATCGACTTCGCGCAGACCGAGGCGGCCGCCCGCACGCTGGCGGAGAACGCCGACGTCGCCATCGGCATCAAGGTGCGCATGTCGCAGAACGTCATCGCGAAGAACGGCATTGAGCCGCTCAAACGCGCGATCCGCGCCTGCGAGATGGCCGGCACCGGCGGCAAGGTGATGTGCCACATCGGCGGCGTTGAAAGCGTCGAGCTGATGTCGCTGATCCTCGACACGCTGCGCCCGGGCGATATCCTCACGCACTGTTTCTCCGGCGCGCCGAATGACGCCGGCCAGTTCACCAACATCGTGCAGGGCGGCAAGCTGCTGCCCGCGGCGGTCGCGGCGAAGAAGCGCGGCGTGATGTTCGACGTCGGCCATGGCGGCGGCAGCTTCGACTTCACCGTCGCCGAAATCGCGCTCGCTGAAGGTGTGCCGCCCGACACTCTCTCCTCGGACATCCACGTCTACTCCGGCAATTCTCCCGGCCAGCCCTACCTGACCAACGTGATGGCCAAATTCATGGCGCTCGGCTTCTCGCTCGAGCAGGTGGTGACGATGGCGACCGCCACTCCGGCGAAGATCATCAACCGCATGCCGAAGCACGGCACGCTGCAGGTCGGCGCGCCGGCGGATGCCACGCTGCTGGAACTGGTGAACGGACCGGTCGAATTCCTCGACACGCGCAACAACAAGCGCGCGGGCAAGGTTTTCATCAGGCCGACCAACGCGGTGGTCGGCGGCATCGCCTTCGGCCAGCCCTACAGCTCGCCGTTCTCGGTGCGCTAGGTCTTGGGAGACCCTTCGGGGTATTGCGGCAGGCCGTCCGTGATCTCGACCCAGGGCGCCTTCGAGGCGACAAAGATGTGGTGCGGCACGCGGATACCCGGATCGTCGTCCAGCGTGCCGAGCGCGACTTCGATGATGCCGGGCAGCTTTTCGCTGATGAACTGCAGCGTCGAGCCGCAGCGCGAGCAGAACGTGCGCTCGACTCCGGGAGACGACCGGTAGCGGAGGATCAGTTCCTCGCCGGATAGCAGCTTCAGATCCTCGACGCGTACCGCGGCATAGCTGCCGAACGCCGCGCCGTGTGCCTTGCGGCACATCGAGCAGTGGCAATGACTGGAGCTGCCCAGCTTGCCGCGGACCTCGAACCGCACGCGCTTGCAAAGACAGCTTCCGCGGATCATTCCGTGCATCCCCCTATCTGGCCAACCGCATCATGATCAGTTTCGCAGCGCCTTGCACCGTTATCGCCGCCAGCACGGCGACGGTGTAGGTCACCGCGATGCCGCACGCCTCCAGCAGCAAGGACACGGCGAGACAGTAGGCGATGTACGCGTAGAAGCCCCCGATCATCGCCCTCAGCATGGCGACGACGAAGCCGGGACCGTTCGCGCGCTGCGAAAACACCGCCAGCACGGTGCTCATGACGGGGAATGCCGCGAATAGTCCCGTCCATATCGTGCCGAGGCCTTCCGCCGCCGCGGTGACAGCCAGGATCATGGCCGCACCCGCCGCCATGCGCAGCAGCAGTTCGTAGGCCGGCAGCGCGCGGCTGCCCCACGGCGCCTGCGCCCGCGGAAAGAGGCGCGGCGCGGCAAAAAGAGTCAGCAGGGCAATGGCGAGCGATCCCCAGACTGTCAGCGGCAAGTGGCCGAACAGGAACACGGCGGCGGTCCATGCCGAGAAGGCGCAGACCAGAGATCCCTGCCAGCGCAAGCGCGTGCAGACCCACGCATAGGTGACGCCGAAGGCGATGGCGGGGAATACCGCGGAAAGCGACAGCACGGCCGCCTGCACCGTAAACTCCGGCCCACGCTCGAGCGCCAGGAAAAACAGGATCGGCCCGGTCAGTGATGGAAAGCCGGCCAGCCAGCCGGCGACGTTCGGCCCCCAGCGCCTGCCGGCGAACGAGATCGCCGCGAGGAACGCGGGAACCAGCAGCAGCTT
Source organism: Betaproteobacteria bacterium (assembly GCA_025356085.1). Lineage (GTDB taxonomy): Bacteria > Pseudomonadota > Gammaproteobacteria > Burkholderiales > SG8-39 > RBG-16-66-20. Next base: position 4,683 of record JANXUV010000037.1, on the reverse strand, counting down.
CAGCGCCAGCAGGGTCAGCGGCGCGCGCCTACTTCACCGGGTGGTGCTTCGCCAGCATCTCCTGCGTGCGGCGCCAGGCATCCTCCGTATCGGCGGCGCGGTAGGTGCGCCCGCCGTAGTCGTCGAAACTGTGGTCCGCGTCCGGATAGACGACCAGCTGCACCGGCCGGTCCTTGCCCTTGGCGCCCGGAGGCGGGAATACTTCCTGCGGCGGACCGTCCTGCGCCAGACCCGGCAGCGGCGCCAGCGCGATCACGCAGGCGGCAACCAGCGCGCGCGCCTCCAACGGACCTGCGAAGAATATTCATTTCAGTTCCACCTCCACGAAGACGAATTCATGCGCATTGGGATTCACCACGTTGTGCTCGACGCCGACCGGCCTCGCATACGACTGCCCGAGCGCGAACTCGGTCACGATTTCGCCGTTGTTCGTCTCCTGCATCAACTTGCCGGCCGTGAGCACCACCACCACGTAGTCATGCGCGTGGCGGTGCCAGCCCGTTTCCGCGCCGGGCGCGAAGCGCCACTCCGTTACGATCGCGCGGTCGGTTTCCTGCAGCAGCTTCGACGTCGCCTTGGCCCGCATGACGTCCTCTTTCAGCGTTTTTCCGGCGGGATATCCCGGAGCGCGGCCGAGAACGCCGCGTGCGCCGCGGGATCCACCGGCCGGTGCTTCACCTTGGCGCTTGCCGGATACTTGCCGAGATAGTTGCCGCCCTTCCAGTCGCGCGCCGGCCGCACCGGCCGCGGCATGAAGCCGCCGCCGCAGTTCGGACAGACGTTCTTCAGCACGTTCTCCACGCAATCGCCGCAGAAGGTGCATTCGAAGGAGCAGATCCACGCCTCCGCCGTATCGGGCGGCAGCGGCCGATTGCAGTGTTCGCAGGCGGGCCGGAGTTCGAGCATGCCGCTCAGCCCTGCCCTTCGTTCTTCTGCTGGGTGCTCATCAGCCACCAGGAAAGCGCGCCGCTGGCGATGGCGATGACCGCCAGGAACATCCAGAAGCCGATATAGCCCCTGGCGTCGCTGACCTGCTCCGGATCGGTGAGCTCCCCCAGCGAGAGGAAGCCGTTGACGGCGAATCCCAGGCAGATAAGAGCAAAGGGCGCGGCCGCCAGGGCGGCGAATTTCGGCGAAATGTTCATCGGCAGGTTCCTTGGCGAATTCTAACGGCTATACACTTCGTGCCGGATCACGCGAGGAACACAAAATGCCGAATTTCGGGGTGAATGGCCTCTGGGGCCTGCTGGTACTGGCGGGAGATGTCTGGGCGATCGTCAATATCGCGCAAAGCCCCGCCTCCAACGAGAAGAAGGCGCTGTGGATCGTGCTGGTAGTGGTGCTGCCGCTGGTGGGATTGATCCTCTGGTATTTTCTCGGGCCGCGCGGCGGCAAGGCTTAGTCAAGGAGAGCGACATGTTCGAAACGACGATCGCGGGCAGCCTGCCCAAGCCCGGCTGGCTCGCTGAAACCGACAAGCTGTGGCCCGCCTGGCGTGCCGAAGGAGCCGAACTCGCGCGCGCGAAGCGCGACGCGACGCTGCTGTGGCTGAAGGAGCAGGAGGACGCCGGCATCGACACCGTCACCGACGGTGAGCAGTCGCGCCAGCACTTCGTGCACGGCTTCCTCGAATTCGTCGAGGGCATCGATTTCGAACACAAGGTGAAGATGGGCATCCGCAACAACCGCTACGACGCGATGGTGCCCGTGGTGGTGGGGCCTTTGAGGCTGAAGGGCCGCGTACACCAGGTCGAAGCGAAGATCGCCCGGGCGCACACGAAGAAGAAACTCAAGATCACCATGCCCGGCCCGATGACCATCGTCGACACGATCGCCGACCGGCACTACGGGGACAAGGTGAAGCTGGCGATGGCCTTCGCGGAACTGCTGAACCAGGAAGCACGCGCGCTGGAAAAGGACGGCGTGGACGTGATCCAGTTCGATGAGCCGGCGTTCAACGTCTATATGGGAGACGTCACCAAGTGGGGCATCGATGCCTTGCACATCGCGATCAAGGGCCTGAAAAAGGTCAAGACCGCGGTGCACATCTGCTACGGCTACGGCATCAAGGCAAACCTCGACTGGAAGGAGACGCTGGGCGGCGAGTGGCGCCAGTACGAGCAGATTTTCCCGGCGCTGGCCAGGAGCAAACTCGACCAGGTGTCGCTGGAGTGCATCCACTCACGCGTGCCCGCCGAGCTGATGAAACTGCTCAAGGGCAAGGATGTGCTGGTCGGCGTCATCGACGTCGCCTCGGACCGGGTCGAGACGCCGGAAGAAGTGGCGAAGACCATCGGCCAGGCGCTCAAGTACGTGCCGAAGAAGCACCTCTTCCCCTGCACCAACTGCGGCATGGCGCCGATGCAGCGCGAGATCGCCGTCGCCAAGCTGAAAGCGCTCGCCGCCGGCGCGGCTCTCGCGAGAAAGCGCTACCTCTGAATCCGCTGCCGCTGCCTGACGGGATCCGTTCGCGCCAGGTAGAAGGCGTGAACGGACTGCAGATGCACGTGCTGGAGGCCGGCGACGCGTCCCGCCCCTGCCTTCTTCTGCTGCACGGCTTCCCCGAACTGGCCTGGAGCTGGCGCAAACTCCTGGTGCCGCTGGCGCAGGCCGGCTTCCACGTGATCGCGCCCGACCAGCGCGGCTACGGACGCACGACCGGCTGGGATGGAAAATACGATGGAGATCTGGCCTCCTACCGCCTTACCAATCTGGTGAACGATCAAAAAACGCTGCTGCAAAATCTCGGCATTGAATCGGTCGCAGCCGTGGTCGGCCACGATTTCGGCTCGCCGGTGGCGGCCTGGTGCGCGCTGCTGCATCCGAAAATCTTCAAGTCGGTGGCGCTGCTGAGCTCGCCGTTTGCAGGACCGCCCGCCACGCCCACGCCGCCGCCCGATCCGGTCCACGACGATCTCGCGGCGCTCGCGCGGCCGAGAAAGCATTACCAGTGGTACTACTCGACGCGCGAGGCCGACGCCGACATGCTGGTCTGCAAGCAGGGCCTGCATTCCTTCCTGCGCGCCTACTATCACGTGAAGAGCGCCGACTGGAAGCCGAATCGCCCCCAGGAGCTCGCCGCGTGGAGCGCGCCGGAATTGGCGAAGATGCCGGAGTACTACATCATGGCGTACGGCCGGAACATGGCGCAGACCGTGGCGCCGCACATGCCCACGCCCGCGCAGGTCGCCGCCTGCGCCTGGCTCAGCGAAGACGAATTGCGCGTCTACAGCACGGAATTCGCGCGTAACGGCTTCCAGGGCGCGCTGCAGTGGTACCGCTGCCGCACCACCGGCCGCTTCAACGACGACCTGGCCGTGCACGTCGGCAGGCGCATCGAGGTGCCTGCCTGCTTCATCGCGGGCGCGAGCGACTGGGGGCCGTATCAGCGCCCCGGCGACCTGAAGAAGATGCGCGCCACCGCTATCGCCGATGATCGCGGCTGCCATTTCGTGGACGGCGCCGGACACTGGGTGCAGCAGGAACGGCCGGCGGCGGTTACGCGCCTGTTGCTGGAGTTTCTGCGGCGACCCTGAGCCTGCGCTCGCGGCGGAAGTGCGTCACCGCCAGCACCAGCGCGGTCGCCTGGAGCACGGCGCAGAAGAAAAACGGTGCGCCGATGCGCCAGTCGCCCTGGGGCAGGTGCGACACCATGGCCAGCAGCGGCGCGCCCAGCAGCGGCGCGACGACCGACATCAGGCTGTTCAGGCCGCCCACGGCGCCCAGCGCCTGGCCCTGGTTGCGCGGATCGGCGGCGCTGGAAATGATGCTTTGGATCGACGCCTGCACGGTCGAGCCGACGCAGTTGGCGACGATGATCGCGAACAGCATCCAGCCTTCGGTAGCCGCGCCGAACAGCAGGTAGGCGAGCATCGACGAAGTCAGGCCCATCACCGCCAGGCGCCGGGCCGAGAAGCGCTTCAGCAGGCGCCCCATCAGAATCCCCTGCACGACGGCCGACACGATGCCGACCGTCGCAAGCGACCAGCCGTTCTCCAGCGGACCCCAGCCGAACTTGAAGGTCGTGTAGAGGACCCAGGTGGTGTACAGCACGAACTGCGCGAGGCCGCTGCAGGCGATCACCGCCACCAGCAGTCCCACGCCTTGCAACTGGGCCAGGCCTCGGAACGCCTTCAGTGGCGTTGCCGCCCTGAGCACGAACGGCCGCCTGCGCTCAGGCGGCAGCGATTCGGGCAGCACGAAGCAGCCGTAGAGAAGGTTGATCAGCGCCAGGCTGCCCGCGGCAAAGAACGGCAGGCGCACGTCGATCGCCCCCAGCAAGCCGCCCATCACCGGCCCCAGGATGAAGCCGATGCCGAACATCGCGCCCAGCATGCCGAAGCGCCTGCCGCGTTCTTCCGGCGGCGTGATGTCGGCGACATAGGCGTTCGACACCGACATGTTGGCCATCAGCGCGCCACTGATCATGCGCACGGCAATCAGCATCCACAACGCGGTGGCGAGCCCGGTGACCAGGAAGCTGATCGCCAGGCCGCAGAAGCCCAGCAGCAGCACCGGGCGCCGGCCATGGGCGTCGGACAGCGCGCCGAGAATCGGCGAGGCAAAGAAGTTGGCGATGCCGAAGGAGAAAGTCACCGCGCCGTACCAGAACGCCTGGTCCGCCTGCGAGCTTGTAAAGCCGCCAACCAGCGCCGGCAGCACCGGGATAATCAGGCCGATGGT
>JANXUV010000031.1 GCA_025356085.1 Betaproteobacteria bacterium | reverse complement strand
GTTTCGAAGGCGGCGCCGAAGCGTTCCTTCAGCGTCGCTGCATCTGAAATCACTTCATCCTCGCCGCCGCGCCGGTCGGCGCCGGGCGCGAACACGCGCATGTTGTCGCGGCGCAGGTCGTAGATGCCGCGGAATTCCTTGCCCTGCCCTACCGGCCAGGTCAGCGGCGCGCAGGGCATGCCCAGCGCGCGCTCGATCTCCTCCAGCAGCGCGATCGGTTCGCGCACCTCGCGGTCCATCTTGTTGATGAAGGTGATGATCGGCGTGCCGCGCGCCCGGCACACTTCCAGCAGGCGCAGCGTCTGCGCCTCGACGCCGTTGGCGGCGTCGATCACCATCAACGCCGCGTCCACCGCGGTCAGCACGCGGTAGGTATCCTCGGAGAAGTCCCGGTGGCCCGGCGTATCGAGCAGGTTGATGACCGTGCCGCGGTACTCCATCTGCATCACCGCGCTGGCGACCGAGATGCCGCGCTGCTTCTCGATCTCCATCCAGTCGGAGGTGGCGTGGCGCGAGGCCTTGCGCGCCTTGACGCTGCCGGCGATCTGGATCGCGCCGGCGAACAGCAGCAGCTTCTCGGTAAGCGTGGTCTTGCCCGCATCCGGGTGCGAAATGATGGCGAAAGTGCGGCGGCGGGCGACTTCTGCGGCGATGCTCATGCGGCCCCGCTGGCGACATGCGTGGTGACCGCTTCCAATACCCGGCGCCGGTTCTTGCCGGTGATCTGCGTGCGCACCACCGCGGTGAGCCTGCCGTGGTGGATTAACTTCGATGCAGCGCGTAGCGTCGCGCCCTCGCCCGGACTGATAAACCAGGCGGATATCCCCGACAGCCGCCAGTTCGCGGGCAGCGCGGTGCCCGCGCTCGCCGCCGCCAGCGCGACCATGATCCCGCCCTGGGCGTGGCCAACTCGATTGCCGGCATGCAAGCCGTTCCTAAGGACATGCTTTCCTGCGCCCGTCCAGAAATTCCGGATGAAAACACCGCCCGCATCCAGCGCAGCGTCGGCCTGTCCGAGAATTTTCTTTTCTTCCGCGGAAAGACCTTTCTCATCCAGACGATGGGGCTCCGCGGATTTCCGGTGGCGCAGCGGCACCGGATGCAGCGTGATGCCGCGCGGCGGCTGCAGCGCCATGAAGCTTCCGGTGCCATAGCAGACCTGCCCGGCCCTGCCCGAGACCGACACGCGGCTCATGCCGAGTTTGCCCGCGCCGCGCTTGAAGAAGCCCTGGAACTCACCGGCCGCGCTCAGGCGCCCGCTGCGCGGCGCGCCGGTGAACTGCAGGTGCATGCTGACCGTGGCGAGCCGGGTTTCCCGCGACAGGCGCGCGCGGATGCAAGATGCGAGCGCGAGGTCGGCGAGGATCGCCAGCGAACCGAGGTCGGCCTGGCCGTCAGCGTCCGCGCACCAGGGGCCTGGATCGACGGACAGCCGCGAGCCGTTGCGCCCGATGCGGTCGAAGGAAACGTCGAGGAAATTTCCCGGGAAATGAAAGCCGGGCTGGCGATTCAACGCGAGGCCACGCAGCACGCGGCCGCGGATCAGCTGCCGGCGATTCAACGCTTCAGCCTTGTATCCTGGCCCGGCGGCGCTTCGGCGACCGCTTCCTCCAGCGTGAAGCATTCGCGCCACTCGGACGGCGGGCGGATTCTTCCGTCCGCGCCGATCTGGTCCAGGCCCCAGTAGATTTCCAGCCAGTGACCATCGGGATCGCGGAATTCGACCGCCACCTGGCAGCCGGCGCGGCGTCGACCCTCGAATTCGATCTTTACGCCCTGCTTTTTCAGCCACTCGCGTGCGGCGAATACTTCGTCCAACGTAGCCACTTCGAACGCCATGTGGTGCAGCTCGTGCTGGGGCCCGGGATTTCCTTCGTTGCCGGGCGCCTGGCCGACCAGCGCGACGCCGTGATGGTCGGCGGCGCAGCGCATGAACACCATGCGCCCCTCCATCATGGTTTCGGGATAGACGTCGGAGACGCGGAAGCCGAGCACGCCGGTATAGAACTTCACCGAACGCTCCAGGTCCGCCGTCATGAGGACCACGTGGCCGATCTTGGTGAGCGCGAACGGCCGGCCCGGCTTCGGCTGAAGCTCGCGCAGCGCCCGGCTCTGGGGGCTTTTCAGTCCTTCGTAGTCGACGACGCCTTTGGGCATGGCGGCATTTTACTTCCTCGTCGCCAGGACGCCGTCGCCGTTCAGTTCCACGGCAAATCCCGCCAGCTTCAGGCGCTTCGACACTTCATTCGGCACGTCGCGCCCGCTGGTCAGCTTGTTCGGCGAGCCGGTGTAGTGGAACAGCTTCCCCTTGCGCTTGATCACCCTGGCGAGCTGGTCGTAGAAGGCCTGCGAATACAGCTCCCCCGCGATGCCAAAGCGCGGCGGGTCGTGCACGGCGATATCGCGGAGCTGATCTCGCAGCTGCCCGACGCCTCGTTCGACGCGATCCTGCACGATCCGCCG
>JANXUV010000087.1 GCA_025356085.1 Betaproteobacteria bacterium | reverse complement strand
GATGGCGCGCCCGGAGCGATTCGAACGCCCGACCCCTTGGTTCGTAGCCAAGTACTCTATCCAACTGAGCTACGGGCGCGGTGGGGGCGGATTATATCAAAGACTCAAGGAGATGCGATGGCTTTAGTGCTGCAGGTGAATATCCGGATCAAGCCCGAAAACTTGGACAATTTCATGCGCAAGGTGACCGACAACGCCATTGCCGCGCGCAGCGAGCCGGGCTGCCGCCAGTTCGACGTGCTGGTGGATCCGGACGACAAGACGCATGTGATGCTGTTCGAAGTCTATGACGACCAGAAAGCGTTCGAAGCGCACCAGGTGGGTGACGCGTTCAAGAAATACCTCGCCGAAGCCGTGCCGCTGCTCGCATCGCGCGAGCGGCAGTTCTGGAACAAGGCGCTCTAGAACAACAGGGCGCCGAGCAGGCCGCCACCGGCGAGGATCCACAGCGGGCTGAGGCGCGTGGAGACCAGCAACGCGGCGGCCGCGCCGGCGAGCAGCAGCCCGCGCCACTCGGGCCCGCCAGGCGTGGCGAGCACGTAGCCGCCCGAGACGATGAAGCCGATAGTGATCGGCACCAGCGCACGCTGGAAGACCTTGCGCCAGGGCGCATCGCGCATGCGGTCCCAGAAGCCGCCGATGGCATAGGCAAGCGCCGCCGCCGGCCCGCAGAATGCGGCCAGCGCGACCGCGCCTCCCGCGGGTCCGGCGACTTTCCAGCCGATCAGCGCGGTCACCAGCACGTTCGGGCCGGGAGCCGCCTGCGCGATGGCGAACAACTGCGTGAATTCAGTCGCGCTCATCCAGCCCTGCACGTCCACCACCACGCGCTGCATTTCCGGCATCACCGACGGCATGCCGCCCACCGACACCAGCGACAGCAGCGCGAAGTAGAAGGCGATCTGCGGCATCAGACGAGGCCCCGGCGCGCGAGCAGCCAGCTCAGCAGCAGCGCCACCGGCAGCACCGCGAATAGCGACACCCGGCCAAGCGCGATGAAGCCGAAGCAAGCCGCCGCGAGCGCGAGGCCCCAGGGTTTGCCGGCCAGCGGCTTCGCGAGTTTCAGCGCCGTGCCGATAAACAGGCCGCCGCCCGCGATGCCCACACCGGTAACCGCGGCACGAACTGCGGGCTGCGTTGCCGCTTCTGCATAGAGCAGCGCAAGGCCGAATACCCAGATCAGCGGCAGCGCCATCAAACCGGTGAAGGCGACGACCGCGCCGGCCGGCCCGAACCAGCGCCGCCCCAGCACCACCGAGACATTGCCGACGTTCGGCCCGGGCAGGAACTGGCAGAGCGCCAGCACCTCGGCGAAATCGGCCGGCGCGAGCCAGCGCTTCTCTTCCACCATCACGCGGTGCGCCCAGGGCAGCACGCCGCCGAAGGAGCGCGCGCCGATGGATAGGAATCCCCAGTACAACTCCCACAATGACCTTGGGGGAGTCGGCGACGCGTTCTCCAACCCTATTCGCCCCAGTAATCCAGGCCTTCCGGCAGCGGCTCGCCGTGCGCGAGCGAAGCGAGCTTGGCGTACTGGCCGTCGGAATACAGCAGCGGCTTGCCCTTCTTGCCGATCTGCAGCCGCTCGACCTCGCCGAGAAAAATGGTGTGGGTACCGTGCACCAGCCGGTTCACCACTTTGCAGTCAAACGACACCAGCGCGCTGTGCAGCACCGGCGCGCCGGTGGCGAGGCGCGTCCAGTGCTCCTCACGGAAACGGCCCTCCCCTTTCTGCACGCCGCTGAACAGGCTGGAGAGTTCGCGATCCTCGTGGCGCAGCACGTTGACGCAGAACACGCCGGCCTCGACGATCGCCTGGTGCGTGGTGGTGACCTGGTTGATGCACACCAGCACCGTCGGCGGCTCGGCGGCGGCCGAGCACACCGCGGTCGCGGTCATGCCGAAAAGACGCCCCTGATGACTGCTGGTGATGATGCTGACCGCGCCGGCGAGGCTGCGCATCCCCAGCTTGAAATTTGCCGCGTCAGCGGTGCCTGGCATCAATGGATTCTACAATCAGCGCTCGGATACTGAAGGAGCATCGCCATGCAGGATCACGGATTTCTCCACCAGGCGCTGGTTTACCTTGCCGCCGGCGTGCTGGTGGTGCCGGTCTTCAAGCGCCTCGGCCTCGGCTCGGTGCTGGGCTACCTCGTCGCCGGCATGGCGATTGGCCCCTGGGGGATTGCGCTGGTCAACAATCCGGAGGCGATCCTCGATTTCGCCGAGATCGGCGTGGTGCTGCTGCTGTTCCTGGTGGGCCTGGAACTGAATCCGAAGCGCGTCTGGCAGCTGCGCAAGCCGATCTTCGGCATGGGCGCGGCGCAGGTGCTCCTCACGCTGGCGGCGGTGACGGCGGCCGGATGGGCGCTTGGGCTGTCGCCGCAGGTGGCGCTGGTGGTCGGCATGGGCTTCGCGATGTCCTCGACCGCCATCGGCCTCGCCTCGTTGCAGGAAAAAAACCTGTTGCCGACTCCCGGCGGCCAGGCAAGTTTCTCGGTGCTGCTGTTTCAGGACCTGGCTGTGATTCCGATGGTGCTGGTGCTCGGCCTGATGCAATCCGGCGACAACAAAAGCAGCCTCGACCTGACCGCCGCCGCGGCCGCGATCGGCATGATCGTCGGCCTGATCGCCGCCGGCCGGCTGTTACTGCGGCCGGTGCTGCGCTACGTCGCCAACACCCGGCAGCGCGAAATCTTCGTCGGCTTCGCGCTGCTGCTGGTGATCGGCATCGCCGCGCTGATGGAAATGGTGGGCCTGTCGACCGCGCTCGGCGCCTTCCTCGGCGGCGTGCTGCTCGCCGATTCGGAATACCGCCACGAGCTTGAGCTCGATATCGAGCCGTTCAAGGGCCTGCTGCTGGGCCTCTTCTTCATCGCCGTCGGGATGTCGGTCGATCTCGGCTTGTTCGTGCGCTCGCCCTTGCTGGTGCTGTCGATCGCGCTTGGCATCGTGCTGCTCAAGACCGCCCTGCTCTACCCCATCGCCAAGACCTTCGGCTACTGCGGCCGCGCCGATGCGACGCTGTTCGCGCTGGCGCTGTCGCAGGTCGGCGAGTTCGCCTTCGTGCTGTTCGGCGCCGCGGGGCGCATCCTGCCGAAGGAAACGCTGGATGTGCTGAACGCCGCGGTCGCCGTCTCGATGCTGTCGACACCGGTGCTGATGATGCTCTACGAGCGCGTGCTGGCGCCGCGCTACTCGCGCATCGAAGAGCGCGCGCCGGACGCCATCGACGAGCAGAATCCGGTGATTATCGCCGGCTTCGGCCGCTTCGGCCAGGTGGTGTCGCGCGTACTGGGCGGCATGAAGATCGGCTCCACGGTGGTGGACGTGGACCCGAACCAGATCGAGCTGGTGCGCCGCTTTGGCAGCAAGGCCTACTACGGCGATGCCACCCGCCTCGACCTGCTGGTGGCGGCGGGCGCGAGAAAAGCCAAGCTGCTGGTGGTGGCGGTGGACAACCCGGACAGCGCGATGCAGATCGTCAAAACCGCACGCCAGCACTTTCATCACCTGAAGGTGATCGTGCGCGCGCGCAGCCGCACCGACGCATTCGAGTACCACGACCTGGGCGTGCCTGCGGTGCGCGAAACCTTCGGCTCGGCGCTGGATGCATCCGAGCAGGCGCTGCGCGCGCTCGATTTCGGCCCGGTGGCGGCGCGCCGCGTGGTGGCTCGCTTCCGGCGCCACGACGAGGAACTTCTCGCCGACCAGGCGCCGCACCGCAATGAAGTAAAAAAACTGGTGGCGGTATCGCTGCAGGGCCGCCAGGACCTGGACCAGCTGCTCGCCAGCGAAGCCCTGAAGACGCGCTAGACCGGTTACTGCGGCTCGATGCCGGCGATTTTGACGATGGCGCGGTAGGTCGCGATCTGCTCGCGCACGAACTTCGCGAATTCCTCCGGCTTCATCGGCGAGGGATCAATGCCCAGCGCCGCGAATTGTTCACGTACCGCCGGCATCTGCACCACCGCGTTGACCTGGGCGTTGAGCTTCTGCACCACCGCCGCCGGCG
>JANXUV010000012.1 GCA_025356085.1 Betaproteobacteria bacterium | reverse complement strand
GGCCACGCGCCGGCGCAACCTGGTGGTCGGCAAGAACACGCCCGCGGTCGGCACCACGCTCTGGCTGGAAGCCGCCGCCGGCGCACGCGCGCTTGGCCGGCGCATGGGCGCGATCGCACCCGGCATGCGCGCCGATCTCGTGGTGCTGGATGCGGGCCACGCGGATCTCGCCGGGCGCAGCGGCGACGCAGCCGCCAATGCGCTGATTTTCTCGGGGGGAACGGGCATGGTGCGCGACGTGATGGTCGGCGGCATTTGGGCGGTCCGAGAGGGCTCACACCCCCAGGAAGAAGCGGCAGCAAATGGGTACACGCGGACAGTTAAAGAGTTGCTCGTCTAAGCAGGCGATTCTTGCCCTTCGTTATCTTCAGGCGTAGCTTTACTGACGCTTTAGCCTAAGGAAGGGGAGCCACTCGTAGGCACCTTGGGCTTTAGCTCACAAATCCAGGGGGGACAACATGATTCGCCCAAAAGTCTTGCTAGCGGCCACTGTAGTTGGCCTCTCGATTTCGACGGCTGCGAACGCTTGGTTCTTTTTCTTTATACCAACAGGCGCAATTCAAAAAGCGATGGAAACCGATCCCGACACGATTGCGGTGTCCACGAGCGATCGCGCATTTGGGCAATGCGCCGGATTCCATCTAAATCAAACAAAGAAGGGCATGAGTGCTGGTGGTGCAAATCGCGACGTAACAAATCCCGCTGCAATACCTCAAGCTCCCACGCAAACTGCCGAATCAAAATTTCACAGTGACATGGCAGATATCGCGCTTCAGAGATCCTCTGAAAAAGACAAAGTGAAATCGTTAGCGGAAGCTTATTCGGTCAGATGGGGACGCGTTGCTTCTTCAGACCGACAATCAAATCTCCAGTACGGAGCAAATCTTGCCAAGGGTTGCTATAGCAACGACATGCCTCTCCGATTCTCCGAGTACCCAGCTTGGCAAGCTCGACAGGAAAATAGAAAGCGCCAACAAGCGGAAGAAGAAAGCAAACGCATACAAGCGGCAGAAGAGGAAAAGCGTTTGCGAGCAGAAGAAATTGCTAAGACTGAAACTAAACCAGATGCGGCGGCCACAAATCCACCCGGAGTTGACTACCTTGCCGAAGCGAGAAAATCTGCACGAATTCTCGGATGCTCAACTAGCGACGTGAAGGTTACAGGAGCGGAAAATAACAGCATCCTTATGGCTGCCAATTGCGGGATCGGACAAGAGTTACTTCTGACCTGCGACAAGTTTGGTACTTGCCTACGACGGTAGTCCTCGTATAGAAATTAGTGAAGCGCAAGATCAAGTGGTTACCGACGCCCCGAAGAGCATGACTATCCAGCGGCACTGTCCTACCTGGGTCCGCCCTATCCCGGGCGCGCAGCAGCTGGCCTAGTGCAGCGCCAGCGGACCCGCCTTCAAGGCGAATCATTTTCCACGCCTCGGGCCTGGTCGCGCTGAGGTTCGGCTTCCGGGCGCTGGGCGACCTCATCGTCGGCGCCTCCGGCGCGCTCGGCCTGGACGGGCTGGGCCATTGCACGCTCGCGCTTTGCTCCGAGCAAACTTCGCGCCCAAGATAGATGGCGAAACTTCTTGTGATTGAAAGTTACATTCCATGCTCGATCTGGCGCAGGTATGATAAATTGTCATACCTCGGAGGTATGCCATGAGTAGTGTCAAAGTCGCCATTACCATCGACAGCGGAACGCTGGAGCGTGTCGACGGCCTGGTCGCCAGGAAGGTCTATCCAAACCGTAGCCGCGCCATCCAGTCGGCCGTGGCGGAAAAGCTCGCCCGAATGGAGCGAGGCCGTCTGGCGTCCGAATGCGCGAAACTCGATCCCAAGTTCGAAAAAGCGCTCGCTGAAGAAGGCCTGGGGCAGGAGTTCGATACATGGCCCGCATACTGAGAGGCGAAGTTCGGTGGGCCGACCTCAATCCGGTTCGCGGCCACGAACAAGCAGGCCTGCGGCCGGTGTTGGTTCTCAGCCACGACGTGTTCAACGAACGCTCGGGCACTGTCATTGCCATGGCATTGACGAGCCAGCCGCAACGCGCCGGTTTTCCTCTCACCCTTGAGCTGCGGGCCGCGAAACTGCCGAAGCGCTCGTGGGTCAAGATCAGCCAGATTCGCACACTTTCCGTCGAGCGCATCGGCGCGAAACTTGGCCGCGCCTCGCCCGAAGAAGTGTCGCAAGCGGTCGATGGCCTCAATGAAATCATCGGAATCTAACCGCACGACCTGATGCGCCTCCCGCTCACCTCGCCGCTCCTGCCCAAACACATCTGGGTCCTCCTGGCGACGTATTTCATCGCCAGCCTCGCGCATTTCGTTCACAACGCGGAGTTCATCGCGTTCTATCCCAACCTGCCCGCGTGGATCACGAGAGAGTCGGTCTACGTCGCCTGGCTAGCCGGCGCGGGCGTCGGGGTGGCGGGCCTGGTGGTGCTGAGGTTCGGCTTCCGGGCGCTGGGCGCCCTTATCGTCGGCGCGTACGGCGCGCTCGGCCTGGACGGGCTGGGCCACTACACGCTCGCGCTTTGTTCCGAGCACACCCTCACTACCAACGTCACGATCTGGTTCGAGGTCGTGGCCGGCCTGCTGCTCGCCATGGGCTGCGTCCTGTTTTCCGTGTCGCGGCCCGCGCGGCTGTCGTAGACTCGTTTCTTTGCAGCAGGCGGTCACCGGCGCGCAGACGTCGGGACGGATTCACCCACGCAGGAGGAGAGAACTGTGCAAAGCCGGAGATTGCTGGCGGCGCTGCTGTGCGCCGCTTCCATGCTCTACGCAGCAGCGGCGGCCGCGCAAGCCTGGCCCGCCAAGCCGATCCGCCTGATGGTGCCCTTCCCGCCCGGCGGCTCGACCGACATCGTGGCGCGCATCGTCGCGCAGAAGCTGGGCGAGCGCCTCGGACAGTCGCTGGTGATCGAGAACCGCGGCGGCGCCGGCGGCACCATCGGCACAGCGGTGATCGCGAAGGCCGCGCCCGACGGTTACAACCTCGCTATCGCCTCCACCAGCACGCACGTGGTCGCGCCCGCCGTGTACCCCAAGCTCGACTACGACGCCGTGAAAGACTTCGCGCCGATCAGCCTGATCGCCGTATCGCCCTACCTGCTGGTGGTGAATACGTCGGTGCCCGCCAAGACGCTGAAGGAACTGATCGATCTCGCGAAGCAGAAGCCCGGCAAGCTCAACTATGCCTCCGCCGGCGTCGGCTCCACCACGCATATCGCGATGGAGATGCTGAAGGCCGTGTCGGGCACCTACATGCTGCACATCCCCTACAACGGCAACGGCCCGGCGGGCACGGCGGTGGTCAGCGGCCAGGTGGACATCCTGTTCGGCAGCCTGCCCGCGCTGCTGCCGCACGCAAAATCCGGCCGCGTGCGCGCGCTCGCGGTCGGCACGCCGAAGCGCTCGTCCTCGCTGCCCGAGGTGCCGACGGTGGCCGAGTCGGGCTATGCGGGCTTCGATGCCTCGCTCTGGCTCGCGCTGATGGCGCCCGCGGGAACGCCGCAGCCCATCCTCGACCGGCTGCAGAAGGAAATCATCTCCATCGTCGGCACCCCCGAAACACGCGAAGCACTCGACAAGGCGGGCGCGGAGCCGCTCACCAGCACACCGGCGGAGCTCGCCGCGATGATCCGCGACGGCGTGGCCAAATACACGCCGGTCATCAGGGCCGCCGGCATCAAGCCGGAATAGGAAACCTAGCGGTCGCGCAGGACGATCAACGCGTCCAGCGCCACCGCGCCGTCGGAGAGTGCGAGCAGCGGGTTGACGTCGATCTCTTCGATCGCGTCGGCGTGGTCAGCGGCGAACTCCGAGATGCGGGCGATGGCCTCGCAGACAGCCTCCAGGTCCGCGGCCGGCGCGCCGCGATAGCCCTGCAATAGCTTGTAGCCCTTCAGGCTTTCCAGCATGCGGCGCGCTTCCAGCTTGCCGACCGGCGCCAGCGCCAGCGCGGTGTCGCGCAGCACTTCCACCAGCACGCCGCCCAGGCCGACGAGCAACACCGGGCCGCACTGCGGGTCGCGCTTGACCCCGACCACCAGTTCCACGCCGCCTTTCACCATGGATTGGACGAGAAAGCCGTTTTTTGCGGCGGTCATCGCTGCGCAGGCGGCACGCAGCGCCGCTTCGTCGCGAAGGTCGAGCTTCACCGCGCCCGCTTCGGTTTTGTGCTCGATGTCGCCGTCGGCCTTGAGTACCACCGGGTAGCCCAGCTCCTGCGCGGCCTTGACGGCCTCATCCGCGCTTTTCGCCAAGCGCTCGGGAGCGGACCGGATGCCGTATTTTCCGAGGATAGCTTTTGCTTCTCGTTCGCCCAGCATCTTTTTCTCCCCCGGGGAAGAAAAAGAAATTCTGGTCGAAAGGCGGATTTCCCGGACGGGCTGTTGCGCATGCCAGCGCTGCCAGGCGGCGATGGCGGCAAAACAGCGGTCCATCGAGCGGAAAAAGCCGACCCTGTCGTCCGCCTCGTAGGCTTCCGAACCGGGACCCTGCAGCCATTCCGATACCCAGGCCACCGCGATCGCCTTGGGCTGCGAGCGCGCCAGCGCCGCGATGTCCATGGAGCGCTTGGGGCCGGTCTCGCGCGAGGAAACGCTCATCGCGCTGAGCAGCACGCCGTACTGCGGATCGTCGAGCAGCGCCTGGCAGCACTTGTTGTAGGACTCGGGCACGCTCAACACCTGTCCGGTCGGATCGCAGGGATTGCGCGCCGCGCCGAACTCGGGCACCACGCTGCGCAGTACCGCCGTGGTTTTCTCCAGGGGTTGCGGCATCGGCACGCCGTGGCGCGCAGCCATGTCGGCGGCGATGATGCCCGCGCCGCCGGAACCTGATACCACAGCGACGCCGCGCGCCTGCGGCTTGCCGGCGGCGGCGAAAAACTTGGCGTATTCGACCAGCGCTTCCAAGTCCTCCACGGCGACGAAGCCGGCGCGCTCGAACAGCGCGCGGAACGCCGCCGCCGAGCCGGCCATCGAGCCGGTGTGCGAGCGCGCCGCCGCGGCGCCGTCGTCGCTCACGCCGAGTTTGTAGACGATCACCGGCTTGCCGGCCGCTTTCGCCTTGGCGCCCGCTTCCAGCAGGCGGCGCGCATCCGGCACGCCCTCGAACAGGCAGGCGATCGCGCGCACCCCCGGATCCTCCGCCATGGCGCCGATCAGGTCGGCGACGTCGAGGTCCGCGGAATTGCCGGCGGAAAAGAAATAGCGGTAGCCCAGGCCGCGCTCGGCGGCCTGCGCGAGACAGTAGCCGAGCGCGCCGGACTGGCTGACGAAGGCGATCGGGCCGAGCGTGCGCGGCATCTTCGCGTACTCGGGGATGAAGCTGACCCCGACGCCGAGTTCGTGATTGACCATGCCCATGCAGTTGGGGCCCAGCATCGGCATGCGCGCGGCCTGGGCGATCGCGGCCAGGCGGCGCTGCTCCGCGGCGCCCTCCTCGCGGGCCATCTCGCCGTAGCCCGAGGCATACACCACCACGCCGCCTGCGCCGGCCGCTGCCGCTTCGGTCAAGGCCGCCTCGACGCCTTCGCGCGGCACCACCAGCGCGACGAGATCCGGCTTGCCGGGCAGCGCCGCGAGCGAAGGAAAACACTCGTGCGCGCCGATCTTCGGATACTTGGCGTTGACCGGCCAGATCGCGCCGCGGAAATGCGCGAGGTTCTCGAGCGTGCGCAAACCGAAGGAGCCCGCGCGCGGCGAGGCGCCGACGATGGCGATGGATTTCGGCGCGATCAGGCGATCGAGCTGCGCACGCGTGTAAATCGGCCGGTTCACCGTGCTGGCGCGGTCCTGTCTGTTGTTAACATGGAGGCCTGCATACTAGGGGAGCGGGCATGAGTGTCAAGAAGCTTTTCGATTTGTCGGGGCGCGTCGCGCTGATCACCGGCGGCTCGCGCGGCCTCGGGCTGCAGATGGCCGAGGCGCTGGGTGAAATGGGCGCGAAGGTTGCGCTCACCGCCCGCAAGCAGGACGAACTCGACGGCGCAGTGGCGCACTTGAAGCAGCAGGGAATCGACGCGGCCGCCTGGGCCTGCGACATCGGCCGGCGCGAGGCCATCGCCCCCGCCGCCGAAGCCATCCTGAAGAAGTACGGCAAGGTGGACATCCTGGTGAACAACGCAGGCGCCACCTGGGGATCGCCCGCGGAAGATCACCCTCTCGAAGCCTGGGACAAGCTCGTCAACGTGAATCTCAGCGGCATGTTCGTGCTGACGCAGCTGATCGCCAAGCGCTCGATGATCCCGGCGAAGTACGGCCGCGTGATCAACATTGCCTCGGTGAACGGCGTGCAGGCCAACGACCCGCGCCTGGTGCGCACCGCTGCCTACGTCGCCACCAAGCACGGCGTGGTCGGCCTCACCAAACAGCTCGCCGCCGAATGGGGGCGCCACGGCATCACCGTGAACGCCATCTGCCCGGGCTTCTTCCCTTCGAAAATGACCAAGTCCACCCTGGGCAAGGACCTGCAGATGATCATCGACAGCACGCCCGGCGGCCGCGTCGGCAACGACGAGGACCTGAAGGGCACGACGGTGCTGCTCGCCTCGAACGCCGGCGCCCACATCACCGGCCAGGCGATCGTCGTCGACGGCGGCGCGACCATCATATGAGCGATGTGCCGAAGGAAACCTACGAGTTCACGAAGAACATCCCGTTCTCGCAGCATCTCGGCATCAAGGTCGATTCTCTGGAGAAAGGCGTGGCGCGCCTGTCGATGGTCGTGAAACCGGAGTTCATGACGAGTTGGGGCACCGCGCACGGCGGCTCCATCCTCTCTCTGCTCGACATCACCATGTCGATGACCGCGCGCACACTGTTCGATCCGCCGCGCTCGGTGATGACCATCGATCTTTCGACTCAGTTCATCAGCACTGCGACCGGCCTGCTGCGCGCCGAAGGGCGGGTCATGAAGGCTGGTCAGAGCACGATATTCTGCGAAGGCGAAGCGCGGGACGAAAAAGGCGAATTGGTCGCGAAGGCCATCGGCACCTTCCGCGCGATATCACCGAAATAGCCTGCGGCCGCTCCACAGCCACAGCAGGCCGGAGAACTGCACCAGCCACAGGCCGCCGAGCGCCCAGGGATAGGCCTCCGGCGCGTAGCCGGATGCGCTCTGCGGCCACTGGTTGATGACCAGGCCGACCGCCCACTGGCCGCTGAACATGCCGACGAACACCGACACGTTGAGCGCGCTGTTGACGCGCCCCGCCATCTCCTTCGGATAGCGGCGCGAAAACAGCGAATACGACAGCACCACCGCCGTCGCACAGCCGAAGAAGAGGCTCCAGAGGACGAGCGCGCCGGTGCGCGCGCCGAGCACGAGGAGCGCCAGGCACAGCGAAGCGGTCGCGACGCCGCCCAGCAGCAGCGGCAGCGTGCTGCGGCCGCTGCGCGTCATACCGTCGGCCACGCGCCCAAAGGCGAGGTAACCGCAGATCATCACTACGTTGAATCCCAGCAGCGCGCGCGCTACTTCGGCCTGCGAGTAGCCGGCGACGTCTCGCAGCCAGGTCGCGACCCAGAGCGTGGCGAGCGACACCGCGGCCAGCTGGCTTGCGCCGACGCACAGCGCCACGCGCCAGAACGCAGGGTCGTGCACCAGCGCGGCAAACTCGCGCAGCTGGTCTGACAGCGGCGGCGCGGGTTTTCCACGCTCGAGCGCCGATGCTTTCTCGGGAACCACCAGATACAGCACCACGCTCACCGCAACCGTCAGCGCGACAATGCCGTAGAACACTTCGCGCCAGTGCAGTGAGCGCAGCACGATCTCGAGCGGGACAGTGACCGTGATCGCACCCAGCATGCCCGAAGCAAAGGCAATGCCGTTCATGGTGGCGAGGCGTTCCGCCGGATACCAGAGCGCGAACGCCGAGAAGGAAGACATCAGGCAGCCGGACACGCCCAGGCCGATCAGCGCCCGAGCCAGGGTCAATTCCACGGTCGAGCGCGCAAGCGCAAACCAAAGGCCGCCCGCCGCCGCGACCAGCAGCAGCGTCGCGTTGACGCGCCGCGGCCCGTATCGATCGAGCAGCACGCCCAACGGGAGCTGAAATATCGCGAAGGAGAAGAAGTAGATGCCCGACAGCAGGCCCAGGCCGGCCGCGGAGAGGCCGTAGTCGCGCACCAGGTCCGGCCCGATGATCGCGTTGATCGAGCGGTAGACGTAGGAAACGAAATACCCCGCCAGGAACGGCAGGGTGACTCGCCAGAAAACCGGAACTATTTCGGCGCCTCCAGGCCACCGAGGTAGAAACGGTTCCAGGTCGGCGCGATCACCAGCTCGTTGACGCAGCTGCGCGCCGGCATGGTGGCGACGAACAGGATCGCCTTGCCGAAGTCCTCGGGCTGCGCCATGCGGTCGCGCTGCTCCTTCGAGGGCGGCACCGGCCGCTTCTCCAGGATCGGCGTGGCGACTTCACCGGGCAGGATCGAGGTGGCGCGGATGCCGTTCATGCACTCCTCGATGTTGATCGACTCGGTGATCGCGATCACCGCGCGCTTGGTGGCGTTGTAGGCCGGGCCGGTCAGCGCGCTCGGATAACGCCCCGCCCAGGAAGAAATGTTGATGATCAGGCCGTCTTTCCTCGCCCGCATGCCGGGGAGAACCGCGAGGCAGCAGTAGAAGAGGCCGTTCAGGTTGATCTTCACGACGTCGTCCCAACCGTCGGCCGACACGGTCTTGAAGTTGCGCGTCGCGCCGAGGTTCGTACCCGCGCTCGTCACCAGGATATCGATACGGCCATGCCGCTTCTCGATATCGGCCGCGGTCGCAGCCACCGCTTTCTTGTCAGCGACGTCCAGCAGGGTTGCTTCCGCACTCCCGAGTTTTTTCAATACGGAAAGAGCTGAAGCGTTAGTGCCGGCGGTCCGTCCCGATATCACGACGTGCGCACCTGGTTCACCAGTTCTTCTGCACCGGCGAGGCCTATGCCCGAACCGCCTCCGGTAATCCACGCGACTTTACCGTTTAGCATATTGAGCCGGGCCGAAAAGGTTTTCCTTCTGCTCTTTCGTCATCTCGGGCACCGCCTTGCGCCGCTCGGCGAGCACCAGAAACGCTTTTTTCACCGCCGACCTCTCGTAAATCGCGTCCCGCCATTTCTTCAGCGCCGGGTACTCGTCGATGTTCACTCCCTGCCGCTCGGGGAACCGCAGCCAGGGCACGGTGGCCATGTCGGCGATGGTGTACTCGTCGCAGGCGAGGAACTTCGATTCCTTCAGGCGCCGGTCGACCACCATGTACAGGCGATTGGCTTCGTTCCTGTAGCGGTTCATGGCGTAGGGAATCTTTTCCGGCGCGTAGCCGAGGAAGTGGTGCGCCTGTCCCAGCATCGGCCCGATGTGGCCCATCTGGAACATCGTCCACTGCATCACCTGCCAGCGCTGGCGCAGGTCGGTCGGCAGGAACTTGCCGGTTTTCGACGCCAGGTACAACAGCATCGCGCCCGACTCGGCAAGCGCGAACGGCTTGCCCTTTCCTTCGGGGCCGTCGGTATCCACCATCGCCGGCATCTTGTTGTTGGGGGAAATCCTGAGGAACTCGGGCTTGAACTGGTCGCCGGCGCCGATGTCGATCGCGTGCACGTTGTAGGGCGTGCCCGTTTCCTCGAGCATGATGTGGACTTTGTGGCCGTTCGGCGTCGGCCAAGTGTAGAGTTCGATCATAGTGTCTGAATTGTACCGGCCCGGAGAGCCCGTCAAGCTGCAGTTCACCGGCAGCGCCTCCGAGTATTTCCGCATCTGGATCGTCAACCTGTGCCTGAGCGTGCTCACCCTGGGCATCTACTCGGCCTGGGCCAAGGTGCGCCGCAAGCGCTATTTCTACGGCAGCACGCTGCTCGATGGCGCGGCTTTCGAGTACACGGGCAACCCGGTGGCGATCCTCAAGGGCCGCCTGCTCGTACTCGCGGTTTTCACCGTCTACTCGCTGGCGCAGCACGTCGTGCCGCTGCTGTCGCTCGTGCTGGCGCTGGTCGTGCTCGCGCTGCTGCCCTGGATCATCCAGCGCGCGCTGCAATTCAACGCGCGCAATTCGCTGCATCGCAACGTCCGCTTCGGCTTCAACGGCGGCAAGATGCAGATCTTCGGGGTACTGCTGGTCGCCGCGCTGCTGGTGCCCGTCACTCTCGGCATCGGCTATCCCTGGTACCTGGCGATGAAGCGCCGCCTGTTCGTCGAGAACAGCCGCTACGGCAGCCAGCGCTTCGCCTTCTCGGCGACCACCGGCGACTACTATCGCGGCGCGATGAAGATTTCGCTCGCCTTCGTCGGCTTTCTCGCCGGCAGCATCGTCACGCTGGGTATCGGCCTGCTGCCGTTCTACCTGCTGCTGCGCGCCTACGCGGAAGTCGTGCTGGCGCGCCTCGCCTGGCGCAACACCACGCTCGCGGAGATCCGTTTCGACTGCGGCTGGACCGTGGGCGGCCTGTTCGGGCTGTATTTCGTAAACGCGCTCGGCGTAATGCTGTCGCTCGGGCTGCTGGTGCCCTGGGCGGCGATCCGCACCGCACGCTACAAGCTGGAGCGCATGACGCTGCAGTCGCCGCAGGGCCCGGCCAAGTTCCTCGCGGCCGCCGCGGACGATGTCGGCGCCGTCGGCGACGAAGCGGGGGAACTGCTCGGCTTCGATTTCGGCTTGTGATCCGATGAGCGGGCTGCAGGCAGTCTATTTCGACGGCGAGTCCACGGACGGGCAACCGGTCACACTCGAACTGGACGCGCGGCAGTTGCTGCATGTGCGCGGAACCGGCTGCGGCATTGACCTCGCCTGGCCGCTGGTCGAGGTGCGCGTCTCGGAGCGCATCGGCGCCAGCCGGCGCCGGCTCTACTTTCCCGACGGCGCGCAGTGCGAGACCGCGGATAACGACGCGGTAGATGCGCTGTTCGAAGGCCGGGTGCCGGCGGCGAGCTGGCTGCTACACCGCTGGGAAAGCGGCTTGAGCTACGCTGTCGCGGCGCTCGTCATCACTGTGGCGGCGGCCTGGGTAGCCGTCGTCTGGGGCGTCCCGGCGCTGGCAAAGCAGGCTGCGTTCGCGCTACCCGCGGCGACCGAGACCTACATCGGGCGCGACGCGCTCGCCACGCTCGACAAACTCGTGCTCCAACCCAGCAAGCTGCCGGAAACGCGGCAGCGCGAATTGCGCGAACTGTATGCACGCATGACCAGCGGCATCCAGGGCGCGGCCACCTACCGGCTGGAGCTGCGCCAGGGCGGACGCGCGGGCGCCAACGCCTTCGCGCTGCCCGCCGGCATCATCGTCATGACCGACGAGCTGGTGGAGCTGGCGAAGGACGACCGCGAGCTGGAAGCGGTGCTGGCGCACGAGATCGGCCACCTGCGCCAGCACCACATGCTCCGCCTGGTGATGCAGAACTCCGCGGCTGCGGTGCTGATCGCGTTCATGGCCGGCGACCTGACCTCGCTGACCTCGCTCGCCGCCGCGGCGCCGACGATGCTGCTGCAAGCCAGCTTCACACGCGACTTCGAGCGCGAGGCGGACGATTTCTCCCTCGACTACCTGGCGAAGCGCGGCATTGCGCCGGAATATTTCGCGGCGATCCTGCGGCGCCTGGAGGAGAAGAAGCGGCCCGGGAGGAAGGACGGCGCGTCGGACTACCTGTCGACGCATCCGTCCACGCGCGAGCGCATCGAGCGCGCCCGCGGAAAAATTTAAACCAGCTTCACCAGCTGCTTGCCGAAGTTCTCGCCCTTGAGCAGCCCGATGAATGCCTTCGGTGCGCTCTCCAGCCCATTGGCGACCGTTTCCCGGTACTTGATCTTGCCGCTCGCCACCCAGCCGATGAGCTCGGGCAGCGCCTTGGCCCACAATTCCATGCGGTCCGAGACGATGAAGCCCTGCACCTTGATGCGGTTGGTGAGGATCGACTGGAAGGTTTTCACGCCATAAGCCTCGGTCGCGTTGTACTGCGAGATCAGGCCGCAGACCGCGATGCGCGAAAACGCGTTCATCTGTTTCAGCACTGCGTCGAGAATTTCGCCGCCGACGTTCTCGAAGCAGCAGTCGATGCCCTTCGGCGCGGCCGCCCTGAGATCGTCGTTCAGCCGGCCGGCCTTGTAGTCGATGCAGGCATCGAAACCCAGCTCATTCACGACGTAATCGCATTTCGCTTTGCCGCCGGCGATGCCGACCGCACGCGCGCCCTTGAGTTTCGCGATCTGCCCGACGACGCTGCCGACCGCTCCCGACGCAGCCGACACCACGACGGTTTCGCCTTCCTTGGGCTGGCAAATGTCAAGCAGCCCGACCCAGGCCGTGACGCCGGGCATGCCGAGCACGCCTAGAAAAGCCGACATCGGCGCGCGGCTGGCGTCGATCTTGTTCAGGCCGGTGCCATCCGACAGGCCGTACTGCTGCCAGCCGAACATGCCGCTTACCTGGTCGCCAACCCTGAACTTTGGGTGCTTCGATTCGACCACCTCGCCCACGGTACCGCCCACCATCACGGCGTCGATTTCCTGCTTGGCGGCGTAGGACTTGGTGTCATTCATGCGGCCGCGCATGTAGGGATCCAGCGACAGCCAGTGGATCTTCACCAGCACCTCGCCGTCCTTCGGCGCGGAGACCGGTACGGTCTCGATGCGGAAATTGCTCTCCGTGACCCAGCCGGCGGGCCGGCTCGCCATCACGATCCGCTTGTTTTCCATCAAAGCGAGGCGAAGCGCGCGAGGTGATGGTCCGCGTCGCCGAACTGCTGCGCGATCACCGTGAGGCGGCGGAACGTATGGCTGACTTTCATTTCTTCGGTCATGCCCATGCCGCCGTGCAGCTGGATCGCCTCCTGGCTGATGTGTCGGGCGTTGTCGGAGATCTTGATCTTGGCCGCCGAGATCGCGCGCGCGCGATCCTTCGCATCGGTGGCGCCGTCCGCCTTCGACGCCGCCAGGCAGGCCATCGACTTCGCCTGCTCGTAGCTCACGTACATGTCCACCATGCGGTGCTGCAGCGCCTGGAAGGTGCCGATGGTGACGCCGAACTGCTTGCGCGTCTTCAGGTATTCGAGCGTGGTGTCGCAGGCGAACTTCATCGCGCCGACCGCTTCGGCGCAGATCAGCGCCGTGGCGAAATCCATCACTTCCTCGATCACCGGCATCGCGCCGCCTTCAGTTCCGATCAACTCGCCCTGCGCCTTCGAGAAGGAAACGTCGCCTGCACGTTGCTCATCGAGGGTTACGTATGCTTTTACTTTTGCAGATTCTTTTTTAATTAAAAACAAAGAAAGACCTTTGTCGGTCTTCGCGGAAACCACGAACATGTCCGCCGCGGGCGCGCCGAGTACGACGAATTTCTCGCCGGTGATTTCCCAGCCGCTGCCGGCCTTCTTTGCCTGCGCATCGACTTTCGAGAGGTTGTAGCGCGCGCCCTTCTCGGTGTGCGCAAAGGCCATTTTCAGCTTGCCTTCGACGACCGCGGGCAGGATCGCCTTCTTCAGCGAGTCGCTGCCGGCGCGCGCGACGAACTGCGCGCCCAGGCCGACAGTGGCGAGATAGGGCTCGACCAGCATCGCATCGCCCGCCGCTTCCATCACGCCCATCAGGTCCACCGCGCCGCCGCCGAAGCCGCCGTAATCGGGCGAGAACGGCAGGCCGGTGAGGCCCATTTCGGCAAGCTGCGACCAGACGGCGGGACTCCAGCCATCCTTGGAGGCGACGATCTTTCTGCGCGCCTCGAAACCGTAATCCTTGGAAAGAAAGCGCCGGACGGAATCGGCGAGGAGTTGCTGCTCTTCGTTGTAGTCGAAATTCATGGTCGCCCTCCTACAGGCCCAACGTCATCTTGGAGATGATGTTCCGCTGGATCTCGTTCGAGCCAGCGTAGATCGTCGTTTTGCGGAAATTGCAGTAGCGCGGCGCGAGGCCGGCGGTGAATTCGTCGAAGTCCGGGTCGTTGGCGACCGACTTGAACGGCTGCGCCATCGGTCCGACCGCCTGCATCGACAGTTCCGTCAGCGCCTGCTGGATCTCGGTGCCCTTGATCTTCAGCATCGACACGTCCGCGCCCGGCGGCTGGCCGCTGCGGCGCATCTGGTCGAGGAAGCGCAGGTTGGTGATTTCCAGCGCCATCAGCTCGACTTCGACGCGCGTCAGCTTGTCGCGGAAACGAGCGTCTTCAATGAGCGGCTTGCCATTGTCGCCCGTCTGCCTGGCGGCGAATTCGGTCAGCTTGGCGAGCTCGCGCTTGGAGGCGCCGATGCGGCCGGTGTTCATGCGCTCGTGGCCGAGCAGGTACTTGGCCACCGTCCAGCCCTTGCCCTCTTCGAAGATGAGGTTCTCGGCCGGCACCTTCACGTTGTCGAAGAACACTTCGTTCACTTCGTGCCCGCCGTCCATCAGGATCAGCGGCCGCACCGTGATGCCGGATGTCTTCATGTCGATGAGCAGGAAGGAAATGCCCTCCTGCCGCTTCGACAGGCTGGAATCGGTGCGCACCAGGCAGAAAATCCAGTCGGCGAAATGGCCGAGCGTGGTCCAGATTTTCTGGCCGTTGACGATGTAGTGGTCGCCGCTTTTGTCCGACCCGCGCTCCGCTTTCGTTTTGAGGGATGCGAGATCGGACCCGGAGCCGGGCTCCGAATAGCCCTGGCACCAGAACACGTCGCCGTTGTAGATGCCGGGCAGGAAGCGCTTCTTCTGCTCAGGGGTGCCGAAGCGCAGGATCACCGGGCCGCACATGGACAGGCCAAAGGGGATCAGCGGCGGCGTGCCCGCGAAACCGCACTCCTCCTCGAAGATGTAGCGCTGTATGACGTTCCAGTCGGTGCCGCCGAATTCTTTCGGCCAGGAGGGGGCGACCCAGCCCTTTTTGGCGAGGATCTTGTGCCACTGCATCAAGTCCTCGCGGCCAAGTTCTTCGTAGTTGGCGATCTTGTCGCGCAGGTTCTGCGGCAGGTTGGTTTTGAGCCAGCCGCGCACTTCGTCGCGGAACGCAGATTCTTCCTGGGAATAGCTAAGGTCCATGGTCCCCTCCGGTGGGACTGCAAGTTTACTGCGGCGCGCCGCCTACGGGCAGGGGCGACGAGCGTGTTTCAAACGGGCTTGCGGGCCTTGCCGAGGGTGAATGGGAGGCGGCGCGGGCCGCGCACGGTGCCCTCGGACCAGGTTGCGCGAGCGCCCTCGGTCATATTGAATTCCGGGAAACGCGCCAGCCACTCCTCGATCGCCACGGTCATTTCCAGGCGCGCAAGGTTCGAGCCCAGGCAGCGATGCCGGCCGAGGCCAAAAGCCGCGTGCCGGTTCTCGGCACGGTCGATCAGCACCTTGTCGGCATCGGGGAACATCGCCGGATCGCGATTTGCCGCGGGGAATGAAAGCAGCACCTGCCCCTTCTCCTTGAACGGGCAGCCGCCGACGGTGGTTTCCTTGACGACCTCGCGCGCCATCGTCACCGGCGCATAGGCGCGCAGGAATTCCTCGATCGCCGTGGGCATGAGCGAAGGATCCGCGACCAGCCGGCGCCGGTCTTCCGGGTGCGTCGCCAGATGCCAGAGGCTCGAGCCGATGCCGCTCCAGGTGGTATCGATGCCAGCGACCAGTAGCAGCCGCAGCGTGCCGACCAGATGCGGATCGGAAAGCGGCTGGCCGTCGATCCTCGCATCGAGCAGGAAGCTGATCAGGTCATCGCCCCTCTTGCCGCCACGCTTCTTGATCTCGGCGAAGAAGTAGGCGCTCATTTCCTGCAGCGCCGGCAGGATCACCGATTCATCACTGATGCCGACTTCCAGCACCAGGTGGATCCATTTGCGAAACAGGTCGCCATCGCTCTCAGGCACGCCGAGCATGTGCGCGATCAGCCGTACCGGGATGTGCTGCGCGTAGTCGACCGCCGCGTCGCAGGTTTTGGCGTCGCCGATCGCGTCCAGCAGCTCGCGGCACAGCGTGCGGGTCCTCGGCTCCAAGCGCGAAATCATCTGCGGCGAGAATGCAGGCAAGAGGAGCTTGCGCGCCGGGGTGTGCTCTGGCGGATCCGAGGTGATCGGCGGCGCCGGCTGCGGCGTGATTTTCTTTTCTCGCACGATGACCCGGCGCGAGGAGAAATGCTCCGAGTCGTAGGCAATCTCGCGCACTTCGGCGTAGCGCGAGGCGAAATATGCGCCGTCCTCGAAGCGCGCCGAGCGGGCGACCGGGCAGCGGCCGCGCAGTTCGTCCCAGATCGGGAACGGATCCTCGATCCAGCGCGAATCGCGGTGGTCGAAGTCGGTGGCCCAATCCATTACTGGGAGTGGTTTACTCATTGGTGATCCTCACCGCGTGTTCCGGGCAATTCTTCATGGCGAGCTGCGCCTTGGCTTCAAGCTGCGGCGGCACGACACCGTCACCTCTCGCATGCGCGTTGCCGAGCTCATCTGCTTCGAACAGCTCAGGCGCGATCGCGCAGCAGCGATTGTGCCCCTGGCAGCGCTCTGCGTCGACGCGGACGCGCATCGTTTTCACAGCGAAAAATCCACGACCTGGCGACCGGTCACTTTCGCTGCAAGCAAATCGTCGAACGCGCCCTCCAGCTGGTCGAAGCGGATGCGGCGCGCGATGTGGTCCAGATGCTTCGGCCGCAGGTCGGTCGCGAGTCTCTGCCACAAGCGGGCCATGGTCTCGTATGGGTTGTTGACGTTCACGCCAAGCAATCGTACCCCGCGCAGGATGAAAGGCAAGACGTTGCCGTCGAAGGCCGCGCCCGAGGCATTGCCGAACGCGGCGATGACGCCGTCGCGCCGCATGCGACGGATCAGCCAGCCGAGCTGCGCGCCGCCGACCGAATCCATCGCGCCCGCCCATTGGGGATCCTCCAGAGGGCGTTGCCGTTCGGGAACGTCAGCCCGGCCGATCACATCCTTGGCGCCCAGGCTCTTCAGGTAGTCGGCCTGCGACGCCTTGCCGCTCATTGCAACGACGTGATAGCCGCGCTGCGCCAGGATATCGATTGCGATCGACGCCACGCCTCCCGTCGCGCCATTGACCAGCACCTTCCCCTTCTGCGGCGCGAGGCCGTTCAACTCCATCAGGTCGATCGCCCAGGCCGCGGTATTGCCGGCCACGCCGAGCGCGCTCGCTTCGAACAGGCTCAATCCCTTCGGCAGCGGGATCACCCAGTCGGCCGGAAAGCGCCCAACCTCCGCGTAGCCGCCGTCGTGCTCGGCGCCGAGGCCGAAGCTGTGCACGATCACCTCGTCGCCCTTGCTAAAGCGGGCATCGGACGATTCCTCCACGACGCCGGCGAGATCGATTCCGACAACAAGCGGGAACTTCATCGCGATCTTCGCCTTGCCGCGCGCGGTGAGCGCGTCCTTGTAGTTGATGCTGGCGTAGGCGATGCGCACCACCACGTCGCCCGCATCCAGTTCGTCGACGTTCATGGTGTCGAACCGGCCTTCGCCGAACTTGCCCCCTTGATGAACTCGATAGGCCTTCAAATGATGGTCACCCCGCCGTCGGCGACGATCACCTGGCCGGTGATGAACGCGGCAGCGTCCGAAGCGAGGAACACGGCGATCCCACCGATGTCGCGCGGCACACCCAGGCGCCGAAGCGGCGTGTTCTCTTCGCGCTCCTTCCGGCGCTTTTCGTCTTCCCAGAGCGCCTTGGCGAAGTCGGTCTTGATCAGGCCGGGCGCGATGGCATTCACGCGCACATTCTTCGGCCCCCATTCGGTCGCCAGGTTGCGCACCAAGTGATGGTCGGCGGCTTTCGACATGCCGTAGGCGCCGATCACAGTGTTGGCGATGATGCCGCCGATCGAGCCGATGGTGATGAAGCTGCCGCCACCGCGCTCGGCCATGCCCGGCAGGGTCATGCCGGCCAGCCACAGCACGCTTTTCACGTTGTTGAGGAACACCTTGTCGAACGCCTCGTCCGGGATCGCGTGCAGCGGCCCGTAATACGGATTCACCGCGGCGTTCGCCACCGCGATGTCCACGCGGCCCCACTTGGCGACGGTCTTGTCGACCAGCGCCTGCACTTCCTCCTTGCGCGAGACGTTGCAGCGCTGGGCCATTACTTCGTAGCCCTGCTTTTCGAACTCGGCGCGCACTTCCTCGCAGGCCTCGGCCTTGCGGCTGGAGATGACGACCTTGCAGCCGGCCAGGGCCAGTTCCTCGGCGATGGATTTGCCGATGCCGCGCGTGGAGCCGGTGATCAGCGCGACCTTCCCCTTCAGTTCAAACAATGACTTGGGCATGGGAGTTTCACTATGTGATTTTCAATATGACTAAGTTGACAGGGGATCGGCGTGGATGGAATATCGAAATGCGAAACAAATCCACGCTCCGCCGCAGCGCTAGCTTATCGCCAGCGGCACCAATTTAGGAGATATCCATGGGCGCAACCGACCCAGTAGAGTCGCTTTCCCCGGCGTCCAGCCCCTACAGCTACGAGCACGAGGGCGACCGCCAGTTCGCGACCACGCTCGCGCGCGGGCTGGAGGTGCTGCGCTGCTTCACCCCGCTCGAGCCGATGCTCGGCAACAAGGAAATCTCGGTTCGCACCGGACTGCCCAAGCCGACCGTATCGCGGCTCACCTATACGCTCACCAAGCTGGGCTACCTGCGCCACAACATGCGCCTCGGCAAATACCAGCTCGGCTCCGCCGTGCTTTCGATCGGCTACCCCCTGCTCGCCTCGATGAGCATCCGCCAGATCGCGCGCCCGTTCATGAAGGAGCTCGCCGACTACACCAACGGCTCTGTGAACATGGGCATCCGCGACCGGCTGAACATTGTCTACGTCGAAGCCTGCCGCAGCGGCAACCTGACCACGCTGCCCGACATCGGCACCTCGGTGCCGATCGCGCAGTCGGTGATGGGGCGCGCGTTTCTCTACGCCTGCACGCCGCCGGAGCGCGAAGCTGTGCTCAACCAGATGAAGGTGAAAGAGCCGGAGATGCTGCGCAAGTACCAGCCGGCAATCACCAAGGGCCTGGACGACATTCGCGGCAAGGGCTATTGCCTGTCGAGCGGGGACCTGCGGCGCGAGGTGCACGCCGTTGGCACGCCGATGCGGCGCAACGTGGATGGCGAGATCGTCACTTTCAACTGCGGCGTGCCGGCGTTCGTGCTGAAGAAAGGCCAGCTCGAGGACGATATCGGCCCGCGCCTGGTGGCGATGGTGCGCAATATCGAAGCGGCGGTGGGAATTAATTGAGTGATTCGCGATGCCGCAAGGCAGGCGCGGCTGCTCGCGGAAATCCGCCGCTTCGTACGCGAGGTTGCAATCCCGAACGAGGACCGCGTCGAGCGCGAGGACCGCATTCCCGATGAAGACATCGCCGCGATGCGCAAGCTCGGCAGCTACGGCTGGAGCATCCCGGAAGAATATGGTGGCGCAGGCCTGAGCACTGAAGAGCTTGCGCTCGCATTCATCGAACTCTCGCAGTGCTCGGTCGCCTACCGCGTGCACGGCGCGACCAATGCCGGCATCGGCGCCGAGGCGATAATCCAGGACGGCACCGCGGAACAGAAGCGCAAATATCTGCCCCGGCTCGCGTCGGGTGAACTCCTCGGCTGCCTCGCGCTTACCGAACCGGAAGCGGGCTCGGACGCCACGTCGCTGCAATCGACGGCAGTCAGGGACGGCGACCACTACGTCCTGAACGGAACCAAGCGCTACATCACGCTCGCTCCCGTCGCGGACCTGTTCCAGGTCTTCGCGCGCAGCGACCCGGACAACAAGGGTGCCGGCGGCGTCAGCGCTTTTCTCATCGAGCGCGGCACGCCTGGCCTCACGACCGGCGGCTCGACGCCGAAGATGGGCCAGGAAGGCGCGCCGATCGGCGAGGTTCACCTCAAGGACTGCCGCGTGCCGGCATCGGCGATCATCGGCGGCGAGCCGGGTCGCGGCTTCAGGACGGTGATGAAGGTGCTCAACAAGCAGCGCGTGAACCTCGCCGCATTGTGCACCGGCCCGGCGATCCGCATGCTCGACGAAGCGATTGCCTACGCGCGCGAGCGCCAGCAATTCGGCAAGCCGATCGGCGAATTCCAGCTGGTGCAGGCGATGCTGGCGGAATCGAAGATCGAAATCGAGGCGGCGCGCGCGCTGATCCTGGAGACCGCCCGGAAGCGCGACCTCGGCGAAGACGTGACCATGGACGTCTCCATGTGCAAATACTACGCCACCGAGATGTGCGGCCGCGTCGCCGACCGCGCGGTGCAGGTATTCGGCGGGCAAGGCTACGTCAAGGGCCGCGGCATCGAGCGCTTCTACCGCGATGTGCGCGCCTTCCGCATCTATGAAGGCACCAGC
This sequence comes from Betaproteobacteria bacterium, assembly GCA_025356085.1. Classification (GTDB taxonomy): domain Bacteria; phylum Pseudomonadota; class Gammaproteobacteria; order Burkholderiales; family SG8-39; genus RBG-16-66-20. The sequence continues at coordinate 19,585 of JANXUV010000012.1, read as the reverse complement.
CAGATCCACCTGCTCAACATCGCCAAGCAGCTGTTGAGGTAAACAAGTGTCCGCCGGAAGCCTGCTGGCATTGCTCGACGACATCGCCACGGTCCTCGACGACGTGGCGCTGCTGACCAGGACCGCCGCGCAGAAGACCGCCGGGGTGCTGGGCGACGACCTTGCGCTGAACGCCCAGCAGGTGGCAGGCGTGCGGGCCGAGCGCGAGCTACCGGTGGTCTGGGCCGTCGCCAAGGGCTCCTTCGTCAACAAACTGATCCTGGTGCCGTCGGCGCTGGCGATCAGCGCGCTTGCGCCCTCGCTGGTGACGCCACTTTTGATGATCGGCGGCGCCTACCTCTGCTACGAGGGCTTCGAGAAGCTGGTCCACCGCGGAAAACCCGAGCACCGGCCGCACCAACCGGCAGACCCGGCGGTGGACCTGGTCGCTTTCGAAAAAGACAAAATCAAGGGCGCGATCCGCACCGATTTCATCCTCTCGGCCGAGATCGTCGTCATTTCTCTCGGCATCGTCGCCGATGCGAATTTCGCGACGCAGGTCACGGTGCTCTCCGGCATCGCGATCCTGATGACGGTGGGCGTCTATGGACTGGTGGCCGGCATCGTCAAGCTGGATGACGCTGGCCTCTATCTCAGCCACCGCCAGGGAAAATTCCCGCGCGCCCTGGGCGTCGGACTCCTCCGGCTCGCGCCTTGGCTCATGAAAGGGCTTTCGGTCGTCGGCACCGCAGCGATGTTTCTGGTCGGCGGCGGCATCCTGGTCCACGGCATCCCGCCCCTGCGCCGCCTCGTAGAAAATGCGGGCATGCCGGCAACGCTGGCGCTGGATGGCGTCGCCGGCATCGCAGCCGGCGCCCTGGTGCTCGGAGCGGTGATGCTGGCACGGGCTATCATTGCGCGATGGGACCGCTCGCCGGACTGAAAATCCTAGAATTCGAAGCGATCGGCCCCGGGCCGTTCTGCGGGATGATGCTCGCCGACATGGGCGCCGACGTGCTGCTGGTCGACCGCCCGGACGATCCGCGCCTCGGTTTCGGCCGCGACCGCTGGTTCGACGTGATGATGCGCGGCCGGCGCTCGGCGACGCTGGACCTGAAATCCAAAAGCGGCATTGCGGCGGCGCTCGAGCTGGCCGCAAGGGCCGACGCCGTGATCGAAGGTTTTCGGCCGGGCGTGATGGAACGGCTCGGGCTCGGGCCGGAGGTACTGCTGAAGCAGAATCCGAAGCTGGTCTATGGACGCATGACCGGCTGGGGCCAGGACGGGCCGCTCGCGGCGCGCGCCGGACACGACATCAACTACATCGCGCTCACCGGCGTGCTGCACGCCATCGGCCGCGCCGGCAGTGCGCCGGTGCCGCCGCTGAACCTGGTCGGCGATTTCGGCGGCGGCGGCATGCTGCTCGCCTTCGGCATCGCCTGCGCGCTGGTGGAGGCGCGGCGATCGGGCAAGGGCCAGGTGGTGGACGCGGCGATGGTGGACGGTGCCTCGCTGCTCGCCGCGATGTTCTCGGGAATGATGGCCGGCAAGCGCTGGAGCGAAGTGCGCGGCGAAAACGTGCTCGATACCGGCGCGCCCTGGTACGACGCCTACGAAACCAGGGACGGCAAGTACGTCGCCATCGGTTCCATCGAGCCAAAGTTTTACGAGGAATTGCTATTGCGTCTGGGATTGCAAGGCCGCGACCTCCCGGCACAGATGGACCGCAAGGGCTGGCCAGCCCTGAGGAAATCTTTTACTGAAACATTCAAAACCAAAACACGTGACGAATGGTGCATCGTGTTCGATGGCTCGGACGCGTGCTTCGCTCCTGTACTGACCTTCTCCGAAGCGCAGGCGCATCCTCATAACGCCGCCCGCGGCACCTACACGCGGGTCGGAAAAGTAGACCAGCCGGCGCCCGCGCCGCGCTTCTCGCGCACGCCAGGAAAGATCCGCCGCGCGCCGCCCGAACGCGGCGAAGGCGGCAGGCAGGCGCTGGCGGACTGGGGATTTTCTGAAAACGAAATTTCCTCATTGAAAGAAAAAGGCCTCGGCTTCGCATGAGCGGCCCGCTCGAGGGCCTGAAAGTCCTCGATATTTCCAACGTCATCGCCGGCCCGTTCGCCGCGGCGCTGCTCGGCGATTTCGGCGCGGATGTCCTGAAGGTCGAACTCCCCGGCGGGGGCGACCCGCTGCGCGCGCTACCGCCGCACAAGGACGGCAAGCCGCTGCTTTGGAAGGCAGTGAATCGCAACAAGCGCGCGGTCACGCTCGACCTGCGCAAGCCCGAAGGCCAGGCGCTGTTCCTGAAACTCCTGCCGCGCTTCGATGTGCTGATCGAGAACTACCGCCCCGGCACCCTCGACCGCTGGAACCTGGACAAGGACGTGCTCTGGACAGCGCAGCCCAAGCTGGTGATCCTGCGCGTCACCGGCTTTGGCCAGACCGGTCCCTACGCAGGCTACGCCGGCTTCGCGCGCCTGTTCGAGGCCTATTCGGGGCTCGCCTACATTACGCGCGCGCCAAACGCGGCACCCAACCATCCGGGCTACCCGATCGGCGACCCGATCTCCGGCGTGTTCGGCGCCTTCGGCGTGCTCACCGCGCTGCTGCACCGGGCGAAGCATCCCGAGGCGCCCGGCCAGGAGATCGACCTGTCCTGCACGGAAGCCATGCTGCGGCTTCTCGAGGTATTGCCGATCGAATGGGACCAGCTCGGCCAGGTGCACGAGCCGGTCGGCAACGGCAACGCCTACGTCTCGCCCAGCGGCATGTTCCTCGCCGGCGACGGCGCCTGGGTGAGCTTCACCGCCGCCACGCAGAACGTGTTCCAGCGTCTGTGCAAATTGCTCAATCGCGAAGACCTGCTCGCGGATGCGCGCTACGCGAGCAACCAGCAGCGCATGCAGCACCAGCCCGAACTGAACGCCATCGTCGCCGCCTGGATCGGCGCGCGCAAAGCGGGCGATGCCGTGCGCGAGTTGTCGGAAGCCGGCGTCGCCGCGGCGCCGGTGAATTCCAATGCCGACATCGCGAAGGACCCGCACTTTCTGGCCCGCAACGCCATCACGCGCGCCGCGGACGCCGATTTCGGCTCGGTCGCCGTGCCCTGCGTCGTGCCGCGGCTGTCGGCGACGCCGGGCGAGGTGCGCACGGCGGGGCCCGCCGCGGGCGCGCACAATGCCGAGGTCTATGGCGGCTGGCTGGGCCTGTCGGAGTCAGAGCAGCAAGAGTTGCAACGCTCCGGGACCATTTAAAAAATACTTTCATAGTTCAAAAACATTACAATCCGGCGAATCCGGAGGAGTCCCAATGTTCGGTCGCTTGATGCCCCGCGAGGGCAATTTCTTCGAGTTGTTCAACGCGCACGCGGAGCGCATCGTCGAGGGCAGCCGCGAGCTGGTGGCGATGATCACCACCTTCCAGGACGTCGAGAAGCACGCCCAGTACATCGACAACGCCGAGCGCGCGGCGGACAAGATCACGCACGAGACCATCACGCTGCTGCACAAGACCTTCATCACGCCGTTCGACCGCGACCAGATCCACCAGCTGATCACACGGATGGACGACATCCTGGACCTGATGCAGGACGTGGCCGAGTCGATCGTGCTCTACGACATCCGCAAGATCACGCCGGAATCGAAGCAGCTCGCCGAGATCTGCCAGATGTGCTGCGAGCGCGTGCGCACCGCGGTGGGACTGCTGAAGAACGTCAAGGACGCCGACGCGATCCTGAAGACCTGCCAGGAAATCGACCGGCTCGAGTCCGACGCCGACCGTGTGATGCGCGCGGCGATGTCGAAGCTGTTCCGCGATGAATCGGACGTCAAGCAGCTGATCAAGCTGCGCACCATCTACGAGCTGCTCGAGACCATCACCGACCGCTGCGAGGACGTCGCCAACCTGATCGAAGGCATCGTGCTGGAGAATTCGTAGTCGGGCATGGAGAACTCGCAGCTCGCGCTCTGGACCGTCGTCGTGCTGGTGCTGGTCGCGCTCGCCTTCGACTTCATGAATGGCTTCCACGATGCCGCCAACTCGATCGCCACGGTGGTCTCGACGCGCGTGCTGACGCCCTACCAGGCAGTGCTGATGGCGGCGTTCTTCAATTTCCTCGCGGTATTCGTGTTCCACCTGAGCGTCGCGACCACGATCGGCCGCGGCATCATCGACCAGGGGGTCGTCGACCATTACCTGGTGTTCGGCGCGCTGGTTGGCGCGATCAGCTGGAACATCCTCACGTGGTACTACGGCATCCCTTCCTCGTCCTCGCATGCGCTGATCGGCGGCCTGGTGGGCGCGGCGGTCGCCAAGGCGGGTACCTGGGCGCTGATCCCGGCCGGCATCCTGAAAGTGGTGGCCTTCATCTTCGTCGCGCCGCTGCTCGGCATGTTGCTGGGCGCGCTGCTGATGCTGGCGATATCCTGGATCTTCGTGAAATCCACGCCCAGCAAGGTGGACCGCTGGTTCAGGCGGCTGCAGCTTATCTCGGCCTCGCTCTATTCGCTGGGCCACGGTGGCAACGACGCGCAGAAGACCATCGGCATTATCTGGATGCTGCTGATCGGAGCGGGCTACCTCGGCACCCACGATCCGGTGCCGATGTGGGTGATCGTCGCCTGCTATGTCGCCATCGCGCTGGGCACCGCGTTCGGCGGCTGGCGCATCGTGAAAACGATGGGGCAGAGAATCACCAAGTTGAAGCCGGTCGGCGGCTGCTGCGCCGAGACCGGTGGTGCGATCATGCTGTTCGTCGCCACCGGCCTGGGCATTCCGGTTTCGACCACACATACCATCACCGGCGCCATCATCGGCGTGGGCTCCGCGCAGTCGCCCGGCGCTGTGCGCTGGGGAGTTGCCGGCAACATTCTCTGGGCCTGGATTCTCACAATTCCCTGCTCCGCCTTCATTGCCGGCCTCGCCTGGTACCTGGGCCGCTTGTTGCTCGCGCCCGCGTCCTGATCAGGAATACGTCAGCGCGCCGGCCCGCTCAGGGCGATCGAGGTGCGGCACATTGTTGAAGCTCACGCAGTGGACCCGGCTCGCGCCGGCCTGCAGTTCGGTAATACCTGTGTTCCGCGTCTGCAGGTTGAGGTCCACCACGCCGCGCATCGGCATGCCGAGAACCTCGGCGAGGATGGTGGAAATCGGGCCGCCCGAGCTGACCACCAGCACGCGCCTGGCGCTGCCGCTGCGCGCCGCCGCCAGCGCCGCGAGCACGCGACTGCGGAATTCGGCGAACGGCTCATGGGGCGCTCCGGCCAGCGTGCCGTCGCACCACTGGTACATCGCTTCGCGCAGGATGCGGAAATGTTCCCGCCGGTCGTCGCTTTTCGGCATGGCGCCGCCCTTGAGGTGGGACCGCAACAGCGAGTAGCTGTCGTACTCGTTCAGCCGGGCATCTTCACCACCCTCGAGCGGCTTGCCCATTCCTTCCGCGATCCCCTGCAGCGTTTCCGCGTGGCGCCGCATCGAGCCGCGCAGCACGCGGTCGAATGCCGCGCCGCGCTCGGCAAAATATTCCCCCAGCCAGCGCGACTGGCGCCAGCCGAGCTCCGAGAGCTTGTCGTAGTCGTCCGCGCCGAAGGACGCCTGCCCGTGCCGCACCAGGATGAGTTCAGCCATAAGCCGGAATTGTATGGAACAATTGCCCAATGAAAATCAAAGATAAAGTCGTCGTCGTCACCGGGGCCGCCAGCGGCATCGGCAAGGCCCTGGCCGCCCGCTTCGCGAAGGAAGGCGCGCGCGGGGTGGTCTGCGCCGACCTGAACGAAACCGACGCCAGGGCGGTCGCCGCCGGCGTGGGCGGCATGGGCATGCGCTGCGACGTCGGCCAGGAAGGCGACATGAACGCGCTGGTGGTTGCGGCGCTGGAGAAATACGGCGCGGTGGACATCTTCTGCTCGAACGCCGGCATCATCGGACGGCATGGCCTCGACGCCTCCCTGAAGGAATGGCGCCGCACCATGGACGTCAACTTCATGGCGCACGTGCTCGCCGCGCGCGCGGTAGTGCCGGTCATGATCAAGCAGGGCGGCGGCTACATCGTCGCCACCGCCTCCGCGGCCGGCCTGCTGATGCAGGTCGATTCGGCGACCTACACCGTCTCCAAGCATGCGGCGGTGGCCTTCGCCGAGTGGCTGTCGGTGAACTACGCCGAGCGCGGCATCAAGGTCTCCTGCCTATGCCCGCAGGGCGTGCGCACGCCGATGCTGCTCGGCCCCACGGGCGATCGCAAGTCATTCCTCTCGGAAGGATCCGTCAGCGCCGAAGACGTGGCCGCCAAGGTGATGGAAGCGATCGAGACCGAACGCTTCCTGATCCTGCCGCACCCGGAAGTCGCGGAATACGAGCTTCGCAAGACGACGGACCGCGACCGCTGGCTGGGCGGCATGCGCCGCCTGCGCGCAGCGATCCTGACCGACCCGAACATGCGCGGGCTGGACTAGGATGAAAAAGCTTGGCTTTGCCCTGTTTCTGGTTTTGTTTGTTGTAACTGCGAAAGCGCAGACATTTCCAACCAAACCGCTGCGCATCATCGTGCCGTTCCCGGCGGGCGGCATCGTCGACCTGATGGCGCGCAGCGTGAACGAGAAGCTTGCCTCGGGCCTCGGCCAGCCGGTGCTGGTGGAGGCGCGGCCGGGCGCCAATGGGAGCCTCGGCACCGAAGCGGCGGCGAAAGCGGATCCGGACGGCCATACGCTGGTACTGGCGACCCTGTCGCATGTGACCACGCCGGCGCTCATCAAGACGCCGTGGCACCCGACCAGGGACTTCGCGGGAGTCGCCATCATGGGCCATATCGCGAACCTGGTGGTGGTGCATCCGGACCTGCCCGCGAAGACGCTGCGCGAGTTCATCGAATACGCGAAAGCCCGCCCAGGCAGGATCAACTACATCAACGGCGGCGGCGGCACCTCGCAGACGATGAGCGCCGAACTGCTGAAGCGCAACACCGGCATCGACCTCGTGGGCATCGGCTACAAGGGTTTCCCTCCCGCGATTCCAGACATTCTCGCGGGGCAGGTGCAGTTCTCGTTCATCCCGTTCGGCGTCGCCGCGCCGCACGTGAAGAGCGGCAAGCTGCGCGCGCTCGCGGTCGCGGCGCCCTCGCGCAGCAAGATGTTCCCGGAGGTACCGACCATGGCCGAGGCCGGCTACGCCGACTCGCAGGTGATCTCCTGGTACGCCTACCTCGTTCCCGCCGTGACCCCCAGGGCCGTCGTCACGCGGCTAAACAGCGAATTCGCCAAGGCGCTCGCCGACCCTGAAGTCATCGGACGCATCGAGAAAATCGGCGGCGAACCGCTGCCTGCCGGCAAACCGGAAGAGGCGGACGCGATGCTCGCCAGGGAATTCGAGCGCTGGACGAAGCTCGTCCAGGCAACCGGGATGAAGATCGAATAGCCCTTACATCTTGTGGCCGTGCATGGGCATCGACGAGGCGCCCAGGCCGCCGACCTGGAATTCGGCGCTCACTTCGCCGGCTTTCTCGAACTTCAGCTTCACCGGCACCTTGTCGCCTTCCTTGAGCGGCGCCTTCAGATCCATGAACATCAGGTGCGCGCCCCCGGGCTTGAGCTCGAGGGCGCCTTTGGCGGGAATGTCGTAGCCGCCCGGCACTTCGCGCATTTTCATCACGCCGTTGTCATTGGTGTGAATGTGCAGCTCGACCTTGGCTGCGACAGGCGAGGAGGCACTCACCAGCTTGTCGGCCGCACCCGCGTTCTTGATCGTCATGTAGCCGCCGCCCACTTTGGCGCCGGGCGCCGTGGCGCGCGTCCATGCGTGGTCGACCTGCACTTGCGCCAGCGCGGGGGCGGAAGCGAACAGCAACAACAGCAAAAGACGTCTCATTTTCGGTTCTCTTCTTCCTGTAGTTTGCGCCAGAATATTTTTCCGGTCGCGGTCTTGGGCAGCGCCTCGACGAACTCCACCAGCCGCGGCGCCTTGAAAGCGGCCATTTTCTCACGCGCCCAGGCGACGATGGCCTCGGCCTCGACATTGCCTCGCGCCGCGGGTTTCAGAACCACCACCGCCTTCACGGTTTCACCACGATGGGGATCCTTCGCGGAGATCACGCAGGCTTCCTGGATGTCGGGATGCGCATAGAGCATCGCCTCGACCTCCGCCGGCCAGACCTTGTAGCCGGAACAATTGATCATGCGCTTGAGGCGGTCGGTGATGAAGAAGTAGCCGTCCTCGTCGTAGTAGCCCAGGTCGCCGGTACGGAAGAAACGATGGCCGTCGTGCTCGATGAACGCCTCGGCGGTCGCTTTCTCCTGCTTCCAGTAGCCGCCGAACACCTGCGGCCCCCGGGTGATGATCTCGCCCACTTCGTTCGGGCCCAGTTCCTTGAAACTTGTCGGGTCGAGGATGCGCGAGTCGGTGTCGAAATACGGGATGCCGGCGCATTGGCGCTTCGGGCGATGCACCGGGTTGGAATGCGAGGGCGCCGAGGTTTCGGTCAGGCCGTAGCCTTCCAGGAACGGCATGCCCAGCGTCTTCTCGATCTTCTCGGCTACCGCTTCCGGCATGGACGCGCCACCGCCGCCGATGCGTACGATGGACGACAAATCGTATTTTTCGAGCGCCGGGTTGGCGAGGAAATCCACGATCATCGTCGTGATGCCGATGACGCCGGTAACACGGTAGCGCTGTATCAGTTCAGCCGCGGTGTCGCGGTCCCAGCGCGTCATCAGCACGCTGGTGGCGCCGAGGTGGACCGGGATATTCATGTTTGCCTGCATGCCGGTCAGGTGGAACATCGGCAGCACGCCGAGCCCCACCGCCTCGCTGGAAGTCTGCGACCAGGCGCAACCGCCGACGATGGTGGACATGAGATTCGAATGAGACAACATGCAGCCTTTTGGAAGGCCCGTCGTGCCGGAGGTGTACGGCAGCACCGCGAGGTCTTCCGGGCCCGCCTGATGCCTACCGGGCTGGCAGTCGGCGGCGATCGCATCCTTCCAGAGCATCACCTCGGCACGGCCCGGGTCCAACCGCGGCGCGCGCACGAAGTCCGGCACTTTCAAATCTGTTTCTTCTACGAGAAAATCGCCATAGGAAGCAAGAATGCAATGGTCGAGCCCTTTGCCCAGATGGGGTTCGATTTCCTTGAACAATTCCTGCGCCGCGATCGCCACGCGCGCGTCCGAGTCCTCGATGTAGTGCGCCAGCTCCTCGCTCTTGTTCATCGGGTTCACCGGCACCACCACCGCGTCGGCACGCAGGATGGCGTAGTAGCCGATGATGAACTGCGGGCTGTTCTGCGCGTACAGGATCACCCGGTCGCCGCGCTTGACGCCGCAGCACTGCTGCAGGAATCCCGCCAGCGCCGCTGCTTCGCGCTCGAGCCGCGCGTAGGAGAGCGCGCTGCCGTAGTAGACGATCGCGGCTTTGTCCGGGTAGCGGCGCGCGCTGACTTCGAGGTTGTAGTAGAGGCTGGTGCGCGGCAGCGTCAGCGCTTTCGGAACGCCCGGCGGCCAGTGCGCGAAGTGGCGATCGAAGAAGCTCATGCAGCGTATCTCTTCACCGCCTTCTCGTTCCACCTCATGCCGAGGCCGGACCCAGCCGGGCCGGTCGCCTTGCCGTCCCTGATGCGTACCGGCTCCTCGAGGATAGGGTCGGCCCAGTCCACGTACTCCAGCCAGTGACAGGTCGGCGTCACCGCCAGCAGCTGCACGCTGGCCTCGGAGAACAGGTGGCTCGACATCTCCAGGCCCGCGCCCTGGGCAAGCGCCGCGGCGCGCATCCAGCCGGTCACGCCGCCGATGCGCTGGGCGTCCGGCATCACGTAGTCGCAGCAGCCCGCGGCGATCGCCTGCGCCATCTGCTCGGGCCCCATGAAGTTCTCGCCGATCTGGATCGGCGTCGCCACCTCGCGCGCCACCTTGGCGCAGCCGGCGTAGTCGTCGGCGCGGATCGGCTCCTCGATCCAGTGCACACCGCCCTCGTCGTCGATCATGCGGCCGCGCCGGATGGCTTCCGCGACCGTGAGCCCCTGGTTGAAGTCCACCATCAGGGTCACCTTCGGGCCGATGGCTTTCTTTACCGCGCGCAACGCGTCGATATCCGCGCCCGCCGTCGGCCGGCCGAGCCGCAGCTTAACTGCGGAAAAGCCCTCGGCGACCAATTGTTCAGCCTCTACTATTAAATCTTTTATTTTTAAAATCCCCAAACCATTAGAGTTGTACGCCGGGATCGGCTTCGGCTCGCCGCCCAGCAGCCGCACCACCGGCTGACCCAGCGCCTGGCCGAGCGCGTCCCAGGCGCACATGTCGATCGCCGCCATGGCGAACAGCACCATGTTGTGTACGCCGAGCAGCGCGTAGCGCGCACGCAGCTTCTTCTCGATCTCGAAGGGCGCCACCGCGTCGCCCTTCAGCATTTCGCCCATCGCCTCCACCAGCGCCGCGATGGGCTTCATGTGCAGCCTGGACACGGTGAACAAGTAGGAGCGCCCGACCATGCCGCCGCCCGTTTTCATGTCCACGAGCAGCAGCGGAGCCTCGCCAACTTTGGCAATGCTGGTCTGCAGCGGACGTCGCATCGGCACCACCACCGCGCGCACGGAAATTGACTGGATGCTGAGTTTCATCTTGTTAGACTAGCAAACTATGGACCTCAAACTCAAAGGCAAACGCGCGCTGGTCACGGGCGCATCGAAAGGTATCGGCCGCGCCTGCGCGGAGATGCTCACATCGGAGGGCTGCACGGTACTCGGCGTTTCGCGCAGCATCGCGCCCAGCGCAAATGCCAGGGCGGCGGACCTTTCATTGCGCGGTGCCGCAGAGGAAGTGGCCGCGTGGGCGGGCGATCTGGACATCCTGGTCAACAACGCAGGTGCGATACCGGGCGGTGACCTGCTCAAGGTGGACGAGGAGACCTGGCGCAAGGCCTGGGACCTGAAGGTATTCGGCTACATCAACCTCACGCGCGCGGTCTATGCGAGCATGAAGGCAAAGAAGCGCGGCGTGATCGTCAACGTCATCGGGGCGGCGGGTGAAAAAATGAACGCCGCCTACATTACCGGCAGCGTCGGCAATGCGGGGCTGATGGCCTTCACCCGCGCGCTCGGAGGCACCTCGCACGCCGATGGCATCCGCGTGCTCGGCATCAACCCCGGCCCCGTCGCGACGGACCGCCTTATCAGCCTGCACAAGCAGATGGCGCAGACCAAATTGGGCGATGCGGCGCGCTACGAGGAACTGTTCAAGGACATGTCCTTCGGCCGGCCGGCCACGCCGGAGGAAATTGCGAACACGGTGGCGTTCTTCGCTTCCGACCGCTCCGCCTATACGAGCGGCACCATCCTCACCATTGACGGCGGCCAGTCCAACCGCTAAGCGGGCTTGTTGATCTGGTAGCCGAAGCGCGGGAAGTGCACCTGAACCGTGCCGGCGCGCGGATCGGTGCGACGAATGACGATCTCGTCCGCCGAGGCGGTCAGGAGTTCGCCGATCACCGGATCGAGGCCGGTGTCCACCGGCATCACGGAGGCTTGCGCACCGAGAGTGATGCCGTTCGTCTCCAGCGCAACCGGGTTCTTCACTGTTTCCGGCTTCGAGGATTTGGCGAGTTGGATCGCGTCCGCGCTTGAGATCTCGGTGGACTTGCCGTGGCCGAAGGCCGTCATGCGTTCCATGAACTTCAGCGTGCGCGGATAGGGTGCGAGCATCGCGCGCGTGTCCTCGGGCCTCCAGAGGGGCCATAGCGCGTGGTAGAGCGAGAAATCAGCATAGCAAGGCGCGGCTCCGAAGAGGAACTGCGCCGCGAGCTGCGCCTCGATCCTGGCGAGCAGCCCGACCAGGTTTGCCTTGCACTCGTTCGCCGGGCCGCGCCGCGAACTGCCGCGCCAGGCCGAACGGTCTTTGCCAAAGGCAGTGAGGTACTCCGGCGCGGCGTCTTTGAAGAAAATCTTCATCATTCCGATGCCGGGCTGGAAGCCCACGGGCACCGTGTTCCAGAACAGCGTGGTGTCGGCGAACTGCGCCGCGGCCTGCACCGCGTAGGTATCGCCCTGGGGGAAGAACGAGGGCGACGGCGCCAGTTCCTCCAGCACCCGGGCGATTAGCGCGGTGTCGCAGTAGATGTCGGCCCCGACCTGCAGGATCGGCGTGCGGCGGTAGCCGCCGGTGAGCGCCACCACGTCGGGTTTGGGCATGATCAGCGGAATCTGCACCGACTTCCAGGCCAGGCGCTTGAAGCCCAGCATGAGCCGGGCCTTTTCCGCGAACGGAGAAATGGGGTAATGATGAAGCACCGGTTCGGTCATAATCCGCCCTTCCCGAAATCAATCATGGTAACGCGATGAAAGCTGTCCTCTGCAAGCAGTTCGGCCCGCCCGAATCCCTCGTCATCGAGGAACTGCCTTCGCCGAAAGCCGGCGCGGGCGAAGTTGTCGTCAGCGTCAAGGCGGCGAGCCTGAATTTTCCTGACGTGCTGATCATCCAGAACAAGTACCAGTTCAAGCCGCCGCTGCCCTTCTCGCCCGGCAGCGAGATGGCCGGCGTGATCAAGGAAGTCGGCGAAGGCGTGAAGGGATACAAGGCAGGCGACCGCGTCATCGCCTTCACCACCTATGGCGCGTTCGCCGAGGAAGTCAAAGTCGAGGCTTCGCGCCTGGTGCCGATCCCCGAGGGCATGGACTACAACAGCGCGGCGGCATTCCTGCTCACCTATGGCACCTCCGACCACGCGCTGCGCGACCGCGGACAGCTGAAGGCCGGCGAGACGCTGCTGGTGCTGGGAGCCGCGGGCGGCGTCGGCCTGGCCGCGATCGAGATCGGAAAGGCGATGGGCGCCAAGGTCATCGCCTGTGCTTCCAGCGCCGACAAGCTGGAGGTCTGCAAGCAGCATGGGGCGGACGCCGGCATCAACTACGCGACCGAAGACATGCGGGAGAAAATCAAGGAACTCACCGGCGGCAAAGGCGTGGACGTGATCTACGACGCGGTCGGCGGCCCCTACACGGAGCCCGCATTGCGCTCGTCAGCGTGGCGCGGCCGGCTGCTGGTGGTGGGTTTCGCCGCCGGCGACATCCCGAAGATTCCGCTCAACCTCACGCTGCTGAAAGGCTGCTCGATCGTCGGCGTTTTCTGGGGCGACTTCGCGCGCAGGGAACCCAAGGCCTTTGCTGAAAGCATCGGCCAGCTCGGCAAATGGTTCCGCGAGGGCAAGCTCAAGCCCCACGTGTCGCAGACCTTCCCGCTCGCGCAGGCCGTGGATGCGCTCAAGCTCATGGCCGCGAGGAAAGTGAAAGGCAAGGTGGTACTGACGACGGGCTAGGGCTTGGTCCCGTCCCCCGGGCCCAGCGGCAGTTGCATGTACACGCTGTCGACCCAGCGGCCGAACTTGTAGCCCGTGGAGCGCAGCAGGCCCGCGCGCACGAAGCCGAGGCTGGCGTGCAGCTTGATCGAGCCCGCATTGGCGCTGTCGCCGATCACCGCGACGAGCTGGCGGCAATTGAGCGTCTCGCAGCGGACGATCAGTTCCTTCAGCATCGCCTTGCCGACACCCTTGCCCTGCTGCCCCTGCTTTACGTAGATCGAGTCCTCGAGCGTATGGCGGTAGGCCGAGCGCGTGCAGTACAGCGAGCAATAGCCGTAGCCCAGGATCTCGCCCCTCTCCTCCGCGAGCAGGTAGGGGAAACCCTGCCCGGTGATGTCTTCGAAGCGGCGGCGCATTTCCTCCAGCGCGGGCGGCACTTCCTCGAAGGAGGCGAGGCCGTGCATCACGTGGTGGGCGTAGATGGATTGGATGGCGGGCAGATCTTGCGGCGCGGCAGGTCGGATGAGCATGGAGCGATTATAGTTAACGCATGACAATCCAGGCACGGCGCGCGCAGGCGGTGAGCCAACTCATCGGACGCGTGCGCGGCATCGAATCGAAGGAAGGCGTCAACCGGGCGTCGCTGGACAAGATCAAGGCGGAGTTGATCGCCCTCGCCCGCCGCTCGGAACTTTTCCCCGCGCAGCATTTCGCCAATATCCCGGGACGCGCGGGCACCATCTACCACCTCGCCGAGGATTCCGACGGCCGCTTCGCGCTCTACGGCTCTGCAGGCGTGCCCGGCAAGGCGCAACCGCCGCACAACCACACCACCTGGGCCTCGATCGCCGGGGTCTTCGGCGACGAACACAACGTGTTCTACGAGCGCGTCGATGACGGCAAAAATCCAGTCGAAGGCAAGCTGACGAAGTCGCACGAGCTCACCATCCAGCGCGGCAGCGCCTGCGCCATGCTGCCGAACGACTTCCACACCATCGAGGTCACCAGCAAAAGCGAGTCGCTGCACCTGCACCTCTACGGCAAGACGCTGGAAGACCTGCCCGACCGCATCACCTTTCCCTCCAGTACCGGGGGCCGCGTGGCGCGCTTCATGGCCAAACCGGAGATCTACTGCACGCGCATCACTCCGCAGGAACTGCGGGCGCTGACTGCCGCCGGCGGGGAATACGCCATCCTCGATGTGCGCGAAGAGGGTGTGCATGCGCGCAACCACCTGTTCCTCGCCAACTCTGCGCCGCTGTCTCACCTGGAACTTCGTATCGGACTCCTCGTGCCGCGCCTTGCGACCCGCATCGTGCTGGTCGATGACGACGAGCAGCTGGCGCAGCGCGCGGCCCGCGTACTGCGCCGCCTCGGCTACCGCGACCTGCACGTGCTGGCGGGCGGCAACGCCGGCTGGAAGGCGGCAGGCTACGCGCTGTATTCCGGGGTGCACGTGCCATCCAAAGCCTTCGGCGAGCACGTCGAGCACCACGACAACACCCCGCGCATCGCCGCGGCTGAGCTGAAGGCGAAGCTTGACGCGGGCGAAAACCTGGTGGTGCTCGACTCGCGCCCGATGAGCGAGTACCGCGTGATGAACATTCCCGGCGCGCTGAATTGTCCGGGCGCCGAACTCGCCTACCGCGTGCACCAGGCCGCGCCGGACCCGGCAACGCTGGTGGTCGTGAACTGCGCGGGGCGCACGCGATCGATCATCGGCGCGCAATCGCTGATCAATGCCGGCATCCAGAACAAGGTAGTGGCGCTCAAGAACGGCACCATGGGCTGGCACCTCGCGGGCCTGGAACTGGAGCGCGGGCAGTCGCGCATGGCGGCGGCTCCGGCGGGAAACATGCTGGAGAAAGCAAAGAACGCCGCGGCCAGGGTGGCGGAACGTTTTTCGATTCATACCCTGACTGTAAAAGACCTGGAAAAGTTGAAAAACGAATCCGATCGAACCCTCTACCTTTTCGACGTCCGTTCCCCGGAGGAATACGCCGCAGGCCACCTGGCCGGCTCAATCTCCGCGCCCGGCGGCCAGCTGGTGCAGGCGACCGACACCTTCGCTGCCGTGCACGGCGCGCGCATTGCGCTTCTGGATGACCATGGCGTGCGGGCCATCATGACCGCCTCGTGGCTGCTGCAGATGGGCTGGGCGGAGGTCTACGTCGTGCAGGATGCGGTTCTCGATTCCCTGGAGCCGGCATTTCGAATTCAAGCACCATCGTGCCCGATGATGTCCACGCAGAAACCGGGCAATTTCCTGATCCTAGATTTCGGCACCAGCCTCCAGTACCGTGCCGGCCACATTCCGGGCGCCGCTTTTGCCATCCGTTCCCGGCTTGGCGGGCATGTCGAGCAACTCAAGTCCAAACCTGTTCTCTGCACCTCGCCCGACGGCCTGCTGGCGCGCTACGCCGCAGCCGACCTGGCGGCGCTTGGATCCGACGCACATGCGCTCGAGGGCGGCACGAACTCCTGGCGCGCTGCCGGCCTGCCGATGGAAACCGGGGAAACCCGCATGCTCGAGCCGCCGGAGGATGTGTACTACAAGCCCTACGACCACAAGGCGCAGATCGAGGCGGCGATGCAGGACTACCTGCAGTGGGAAGTCGCGCTGCTGGAGCAGATCCGCCGCGATCCCGACTGCCGGTTCAGGGACTACCCGCCCTCGCCTTAGGAGCAGACTCGGATTTCTTCGCGGGTGTAGTATTCCCGAGGCGATGGACGAGCCCATTCATCCGGTTCAACTTGAGGCGTTGAAGCGCGCGACGCCAGCGCAGAAGCTGGAGATGACGGCCGCGCTTTACGCAGCCGGCATCCAACTGCGGATGGCGGGATTGCGCATGACGCACGCGGACTGGGGTGACGAGCAGCTTGAGTACGAGGCACGCCGCTCGCTGCGCCATGCCGGCACCTGATCCGTTTGCACCGTTCATCGAACGGCTCGAGCGCCTCGCACTTCCTTACTGCATCACCGGCTCGGTCGCTGCCAGCGTTTACGGCGAACCGCGGCTGACGGCCGACATCGACGTGGTCCTGCTGTTGCGGTTGCAGGACGTTCCGGCACTACGGTCCGCGTTTCCCGACGCCGACTACTACGTCCCGCCCGAAGAAGCCATGAACGAGATGGTGGCGAAAGGCACGCGCGGCATGTTTAACCTGATCCACCACAAGAGCCAGTTCAAGGCCGACCTCTATCTCGCCGCGGGAGATCCGCTGCATGCCTGGGCGCTGGAGCATCGGCGCCGCATCGATCTCGGCGGTGGCGGCGCCTGGATCGCGCCGCCGGAATACGTGATCCTGCGCAAGCTTGAATTCCTGCGCGAAGGCGGATCGGACAAGCACCTGCGCGATATCCGGTTTATTCTTGCGGCGACCCCGATCGACCGCGCATTCCTGGAACGGGAAGTTTCGCGCCTCGGCGTGCAGGCACAGTGGCGATCAGCGGGCGGGACGAACTTTAGAGGGTAGGAATTTCCTTCTGGCCTCTGTCGGCCGGGTACGCGATATCGATTCACTTCTTAGGCCCCTGACTTCATCTCTTAGGTAGAATCGCGGGCCCCGCAGTTTCGCAGCGAAGGTCCGCATGATCCGCTTCTCCAATATCAGCCTCATCCGGGGCACCAAAGTCCTGCTGGAAGGCGCCGACGCGGTGCTAAATCCGGGAGACCGGATCGGGCTTATCGGCGCCAACGGCTCGGGCAAGTCGAGCCTGTTCGCGGTGCTGCGCGGCGAGCTGCATACCGACAAGGGTGACGCCGAATTCCCGCCGCAGTGGCGGGTGGCGCACGTGGCGCAGGAAACGCCGGCGCTCGACCGGCCGGCGGTTGAGTACGCCATCGACGGCGATACGACGCTGCGCAAGCTGGAAGCGCAGCTCGCCGTCGCCGAGGAAGCCAACGACGGCGAGGCGATGGGCGAGATCTACGCGCAGCTGGCCGACGCCGACGCCTATACCGTGCGGCCGCGTGCGGAGCAGCTGCTGGTCGGCCTGGGCTTCAAGCACGACGAGCTGGAAAACTCGGTATCGAGCTTCTCCGGCGGCTGGCGCATGCGCCTGAACCTCGCGCAGGCACTAATGTGCCCTTCCGACCTGCTGCTGCTGGACGAGCCCACCAACCACCTGGATCTCGACGCCATCCTGTGGGTAGAAGAATGGCTCAAGCGCTATGCCGGCACGCTGCTGGTGGTCTCGCACGACCGCGACTTCCTCGACGGCGTGGTGAACGTGATCCTGCACATCGACCAGAAAAAGCTGAAGCGCTACGGCGGCAACTACTCGGATTTCGAAGTGCAGCGCGCGCAGTCGATCATCCTGGCCGCGGGCCAGCGGGCAAAGCAGGAGCGCGAACGCGCCCACTTGCAGTCCTTCATCGACCGCTTCAAGGCCCAGGCCACCAGAGCGCGCCAGGCGCAGAGCCGCATGAAGATGCTGGCGAAGATGGAGGACCTCGCGCCGCTGCACGTCACGGCGCCCTTCTCCTTCGAATTCCGCGAGCCGCTGCGGGCGCCCAATCCGCTGCTGGTGCTGGAGGACGCGGACGTCGGCTACGGCAGCAAGACGGTGCTGTCCGGCATCAATTTCTCTCTGCAATCGGAACAGCGCTATGGCCTGCTGGGCATCAACGGCGCCGGCAAGTCCACCCTGATCAAGACCATCGCCGGAGAACTGCAGCCGACGAAAGGGACGGCCCTCTTCAACAAGGGCCTCGCCATCGGCTATTTCGCGCAGCACCAGGTGGAGATGCTGCGCGACGATCAGTCGCCGGCCTGGCACCTGCAGCGCATCGCGCCGAACGTGCGGGAGCAGGAACTGCGTAATTTTCTCGGCGGCTTCAATTTTCCGGGCGACATGGCGACCGGCTCGATCGCCCATTTTTCCGGCGGCGAAAAAGCGCGCCTGGCGCTGGCGCTCATCGTCTGGACGCGCCCCAATCTGCTGCTGCTCGACGAGCCCACCAACCACCTGGATCTGGAGACGCGCGAGGCGCTCACCGTGGCGCTGGCGCAGTTCGAGGGCACCCTGGTGCTGGTGTCGCACGACCGGCACCTGCTGCGCGCCACCACCGACCAGTTCCTGATCGTCGCCGACGGGCGCCTGCAGCCTTTCGACGGCGACCTGGAGGACTACCGGGACTGGCTGCTGAAGAGCAAGTCTGAAAAACCCGCAGCGAAAACCGTTCCATCTGCTCCTGCCCTGAAGGCCGCAGCGCCGAAGCCCTCGTCGTCCACGCGCAAGAACCTGGAAGCGCGCCTCAAGCGGCTGGAAGACCTGATTGCCCGGCTGCAAACGCGCAAAGCCGAGATCGAAGCGCGGCTCGCTGACCCGGCGATCTACCAGGGCGCCTCCAAGGCCGCCCTGGAAGCCGCGCTGCTCGACCAGGCCCACGTCGGCAAAGAGCTCATCCAGCTCGAGGGCGAGTGGCTGGAGAAACAAGCCGAGCTGGAATAAAAAAAGGGCACCCGCGGCTACAACTTCGGGTGCCCCTTTTCTTCCTGCGTTACGAACTGGCTTAAGCGCCCCCGGCCGTCGCCTCCGCTGCCGGCGCGGGCGCCGTCGTTTCGGCGATCGGCAGATCCAGCATCGGCGCCTCGGCGGCCTGGGCCTGGCGGACCTTGTGGTACGCCATGCCGGTTCCGGCCGGAATCAGACGGCCGACAATGACGTTCTCCTTCAGGCCACGCAGGCCGTCGCGCTTGCCCATGATCGCCGCTTCGGTCAGCACGCGGGTGGTCTCCTGGAAGGAGGCCGCGGAGATGAACGAATCGGTGGACAGCGAGGCCTTGGTGATGCCGAGCAGCATGAAGCGGTACACGGCGGGCTTCTTGCCTTCCTTCGCCGCCTTTTCGTTCTCTTCCAGCACGTCGGCCTTTTCCGACTGCTCGCCCATGATGTACGAGGTCTCGCCCGGATCGGTGACTTCGACCCGGCGCAGCATCTGGCGCACGATCACCTCGATGTGCTTGTCGTTGATTTTCACCCCTTGCAGGCGGTACACGTCCTGCACCTCATCGATGATGTAGCTCGCAAGCTCTTCGACGCCGAGCAGGCGCAGCAGGTCGTGCGGATCCACCGGACCGTCGACGATCATCTCGCCCCTGTTCACCGCCTGGCCGTCGTGCACCAGCAGGTGCTTGTCCTTGGCGATCAGGTACTCGTGCTGCTGCAAGTCGGGATCCGTTATCACCAGGCGCTGTTTGCCCTTGGTGTCCTTGCCAAAGCTGACCGTGCCGGTGACTTCCGCCAGCATGCCGGCGTCCTTCGGCGAGCGCGCCTCGAACAGCTCCGCCACGCGCGGCAGGCCGCCCGTGATGTCGCGGG